>JAKEHV010000145.1 GCA_022614915.1 Gemmataceae bacterium
GTCTATCCCAAAGGGCATGGTAAGGGCGCGATCGTCTACAAGAAGAGCACGGACGGCGGCTTGACCTGGAGCGAGCGCCTGCCGACGCCGAAATCGTGGGAAACGTCGCAGGAAACGCCGACCATCCACCGCGTCGTCGATGCCAAAGGCGTCAAACGGCTCATTATGTTCTCCGGCCTCTATCCCATTCGCATGGCGGTTTCCCAAGACGACGGCAAATCGTGGAGCGAGCTCGAAAAGATCGGCGACTACGGCGGCATCGTCGCGATGGGCAGCGTCGAACGGCTGAAAAACGGCGACTACATGGCCCTCTTTCATGACGACGGCCGCTTTATTGATGGCAGCGGCAAGAAGAGCGTGCCGCAAACACGCCGCGTGTACAAGGTGCTTTCCAAAGACGGCGGCCTGACCTGGACCAAACCCGCCGAGATCGCGCACCACCCCGAGGCGTTTCTGTGCGAGCCGGGCCTGGTGCGCTCGCCGGACGGAAAGCAGATCGCCGTGCTCTTGCGCGAGAATAGCCGCAAGTTCAACTCGTTCGTCATCTTTTCCGACGACGAAGGCGAAACTTGGTCGAAGCCGAAGCAGTTGCCCGCCGCGCTTACCGGCGACCGCCACACCGCCAAGTTCGCGCCCGACGGCAGGCTGTTCATCACTTTCCGCGACACCACGCTTGACAGCCCGACCAAGGGCGACTGGGGCGGCTGGGTCGGCACGTACGACGATATTACGAAAGGCCGCGAAGGACAGTACCGCGTCCGGCTCATGAAGAACCACAAGAGCATGAATTGCGCCTATCCCGGTTTGGAATTGCTGCCCGACGGCACCTTTGTGACGACGACCTACGGCCACTGGACCAAAGGCGAGATGCCGTACATCGTGAGCGTGCGCTTCAAGCTGGAGGAGCTGGACCGGATGAAAAAATGAACCTAAAAGAAGCACCGTTCACGTTTCGCGCTCACTTCTAGTTTCCGATACATAGTCTTCACTGCTTGACACAAGTGCGGGCGTAAGTACAATGTATATCCAATGAGTTAACTTCCCTGGGAAACCTCGATGATCAAGAAACTGACCAAACATGGCAATAGCTGGGCGCTCGTAATCGACAAACCGGTTCTGGACTTGCTCAAGATCGACCCGGAAGTGCCTTTGGAAGTCAGCACGGACGGACAGACTCTGATCATTTCGCCCGCTGCCGACCCGGTGCGCAAAGCCAAGTTCAAAGCGGCGCTGGCGAAAACCAACCGCCGCTTTGGCCGGGCACTGCGGCGGCTCGCTCATTGACCATGAATCCGAGCTTTCTGACTCTCGAGGAGGTGCTGGAGATTCATCGCGACCAAATAGCCCGCTACGGCGGCAGCGCGGGCGTTCGCGATATGGGCCTGTTGCAGTCCGCGCTCGCACAACCGCGGGCGACGTTCGGCGGTCAATTCCTGCACGCCGATCTTTTCGAAATGGCGGCGGCCTACCTATTTCATTTGGTGCAAAACCATGCTTTCGTGGACGGCAACAAGCGAGCCGGCGCCGTTGCTTCGCTCGTGTTCCTGACAATGAACGACCAGGACATTCGTATGACGAACGACGAGCTGGAGACACTTGTGCTGTCTGTCGCTGAGGGAAAAACCGGCAAAAAGGCGATCGCCAAGTTTTTTCGCGATCATGCCAAGTAGGCCGGCATTTCCTTGCAGATCAGCCTTCGCCTGCAAGTAACATGCGTTTCCGTAAAATCGCTATCAATAACCTGTGGTGAAGTACATACCCGGCATTCCGTGCATGATCCGCTCCATCACGCTCATCAACTTCATGTCGCACGTCCACACAAGACTCGATCTTGCGGACGGGCTGACCGTGCTCGCCGGACCTAACAACGTCGGCAAAAGTGCGGTCGTCGAAGCAGTTCTGGCTCTCTGCCACAACGACCACAACGAGTTCATGGTTCGCCACGGCGCCAAGGAGTGCCGCGTCGTCATCGAAACCTGCGACGGCCATGTCATCGAGTGGAAGCGCAAGGCGGGAACCGTTACCTACACGATCGACGGCCAGGAGTTTGGCCGATTGAAGGGCAGTGTTCCGGAAAAGCTTCACGAGGTTTTGCGCTTGCCGCTCGTCCGCTCGCCGGACGAGAAGGAGTTTTTCGACGTCCACGTCGCCCAGCAAAAGGACCCGATCTTTCTGCTTGATCAGCCCGGCCGGCAGGCGGCGACGTTTTTCGCCTCGTCTTCGGACGCCTGTCTGCTGATGCAGATGCAAAAGCTGCAACGGCAAAACGTCGCCGACCAGCGCAGCGAGGACAAGCATCTGGATCTGGACATTAAGGAACTCAACGAGCATTTAGCCGCATTGGAGCCTGTCGAAGCGCTCGAAAGCCGCTTCGCGGACGTGGAGACCGCGTATGGCCAGCTCGTGGAGCACAGTGCGCAGATAAATCTCTTGGGGAATCACATCGCGCAGCTTGTTCGCCGCCAGCAGAAAGCCGCTTTGGAAGCGGAGCGCGCTCGAGCCTTGGCCGAATTGCCCGCCCCGCCCGAGCAGGCCGACATAGAAGCCTTGCATACGCTGATCGACAAGATCCGGACCGCTGTCGCCAACATCGAGCGTCAGAAAGGCTTAGCGGGCGCGCTTGGCGCACTCCCCTTGCCCCCGGAGTTGGAGGACCCGTCCAGACTGATTGAGATTGCCGTGCACCTCGCCCGGCGCGAGTGCGCCGTGGCCGTTGCCCGGGCGCGGGCAAAGGCGCTGTCCACGCTTACGCCGGCGCCCGCGCTGGCTGACACGGCAGCCCTCGAGAATCTGTCACAGCGACTTTTAGAGGCCCAGAAAGCAATCGACCAGCAGCAATTTCAGCTGGAAACGATACAGGCACGCCTGGGGCAGGTCGAAGACGAGATCGTCGCCTGGGTCGAGAAGCATCCGACCTGTCCGACCTGCGGCGCCCGCATCCAGCCCGATAAGATATTCGTGGGCAGAGGACACGTGCATGCCAAAGCGTAGCTATCAGGGATTGCTTTTCATCGGCGACCCGCACCTGGCCAGCCGTGTGCCCGGTTTCCGCAAGGATGATTACGCCCGCGTCGTCTTGGAAAAACTCTCCTGGTGTCTGCGCTATGGGCGCGACAACAATCTCCTACCCGCGCTGCTCGGCGACCTCTTCCATTTTCCGCGCGACAACGCCAATTGGCTCTTGGGCGAGTTGCTCGCCCTACTCGGGGATCACGAAGTTCTGGCGGTCTACGGCAACCACGACACTCCCACCAACGAACTCGGCGACGACGACACATTTGCCGTGCTCGTCAAGGCGGGCCGGCTGCGCTTGCTCGACCGGGACGGTCCCTGGCGCGGCGTCATGAACGGCAGTGCGATCGTCCTGGGCGGCACGTCCTGGGGTAGGCCCCTTCCGGAACAATACGCGCCCGACGCGCCCCCTCACCCCCAGCCCCTCTCCCCCCCAGGGGCGAGGGGAGCCGACGCGCCGGCCCTGGTGTTTTGGCTGGCCCATCATGACGTGCTCCTGCCCGGCTACGAACTCGGCCGCTTCAACCCCTTTTCAATTCCAGGCATCGACATCGTTGTCAACGGCCATATCCATCGGCCGCTCGACGACATTCGCGCCGGCAACACCTGGTGGTGGACGCCGGGGAATATCAGCCGCATTACACGCTCGGACATTGCGCGGCGGCATGCGCCTGCGGTGTTGCGCGTGGACATTGTGGCCGAGGCGCCCGGCTGGCGGAAAGAGATGATTGCGGTGCCGCACGAGCCGTTTGACGCTGTCTTTCACGAGCAGTTGATCGAGGAGCCCGTGAGCGACAGTCAGTCCGCGTTTGTCCAAGGCTTGGCGGAGCTGCAGGCGCGGCGGACCGGGAGCGGCGCGGGTCTAATGGAATTCGTCGAAGCCAATCTATGGCAGTTCGACGCGGATGTCGCCGAGCGGGTCCGCGCCTTAGCCAAGGAGGTTACCGAACATGGCCAAATCTAGCCAATCTTCCGAAGCCAATGCGCGCGGCGCGGTCAAAGCCGCGGCTCGGCCGCCTAAGGACGGCACCCAGGAGATTGAAGATTTGCGGAAGCGATTCGAGAATCTCGATAAGCAGCGGACATTCGCCCAGGCGAATTTGCAAAACGCGCAGAAGGAACTGGAGGGCCTCAAAGAGGAAGCGCTCGCGGCCTATGGAACCGATGATTTGGAGAAACTGCAAAAGAAGCTGGCGGACATGAAAGCGGCCAACGAGCAAAAACGCGCCGACTATCAAGCCGCGCTCGACGACATCGAGAAAAAGCTTGAAGAAGTTCAGCAGCGCTACGAACAAAGCCACCAGATGGACGAAGCCCAGCCATGAATACTCCCGATGTGCTCTTGGCCCGCGACCAGCTGCCCTCGCCGCAGGCGGCGCGCAATAGCCTGATGGAATTGACGATCAACCAAAAGACGCATCGCCGCGAATTGAAAGCGGCCCAAGACAGGCAGGAAAAGGTCCGGGAAGAACTGGCTTTGGCGCCCAAGGTCGAAGAGGCGCTCAAGCGGCTCAGCGATCGGTTGTTCGCCGATCTTTTGGACATCCTGGAGGAGAAGCTGAGCGTGGCGCTGCGCGAGGTGCTCGAGCAGCCCATTCGCCTGTGCACTCTGCGCGACTTCAAGCGCGGCGCCGCCTGCATTGACTTCTACGTCGAGCGCGACGGCCAGCACGAGCACATCATGCGCGGCCAGGGCGGCTCGGTCGTCAACATCCTGTCCGTGGGGCTGCGCATGTTTGCCCTGGCGAACCTGCCGCCCGAACAGCATCGCCGCTTCTTGCTTCTGGACGAACAGGATTGCTGGCTCCAGCCCGAATTGGTGCCGCGCCTGGTCAAGCTCATCCACGACGCGAGCAAGGCGCTCGGCTTCCAGACGCTGCTGATCAGCCATCACGACGTGTCGGCGTTCGAACGCTACGCCGATCGGATCTATGCGTTCAGCCCCAACTCCGACGGCACGGTGCGCGTGGAAAAACGGCCTGAGCCGGCGGCTGCAGATTAGCGTTCTGTTCTGGTCAGGGATTCGCGTTCTTGATGGTCACGCGCACGCGCTGCCCGATGCGAAGCGGCTGCGGGCCTTCCGAGGTCACCTCCACCAGGCACTCCAAAGTACGCACGTCGTTCATCATGAAAGGCTCGATGATGATGTTGCGCTTTTGCGTGAAGTACTTGGCCACGCTTTTTACTTTGCCGGTCCATTTGTCGCCGGCAAAAGTGTCGTCGGCGATGGAAACTTCCTGGCCCTCCTTGACATAGCGGGCCCATTCCTGAAGCACTTCGGCGCGAACAATCTTGGGGCCTTTGGGCGCGAACTCAAGCGCCGGCCCTTTGGGGATCGGCACTTCGCCGACTCGTGTGAAGACCCGCAAAACCGTGCCGTCGGAAGGCGCTTTCAATTCGCATTCCTCAAGAGCCAACTTAGCCATATCCACTACTGCCTGCTTGGCGTCCACGCTAGCCTGGGCGCGGTTGATTTCGATCTGCGGATTCGCCAAGTCAAGATCCTTGAGTTTTTCCTCCTGCGCCTTCACTTTCTCGTCAAAACCCTTGGCAATCTTCTCATACGCTTTCTTGATGTTTTCGTTGATTTGACCTCTCGTCTCCTTCGCCAGGTCGAGTTTGGTCTGGTACTCCAGATACGCCGCATCGCGCTCGAGCTTGCTCGCCTCCACTGCGGCTTGCTGTTGAATTTTGAGCGATGCCAATTTCTTTGGAAGGTCTTGGGCGGTTTTCAATTGCTCTTTGGCGTTTGAAAGATCCGCCTCCGCTTCGGTGAGTTTGTGCGCAGCCAGGCGCGTTTCGATTCTCAAGAGCACTTCATCTTTTTTCACCTCTTTGCCTTCCGCAACGACTTCCACGACACGCCCGGATTGCAGAGGAAAAAGCCTGGTGACTCCGAGTTCGATATCGACCATACCGATGCAGATGGTGCTGGGAGGCGGCAGGTCCTTGTCTTGTGCACTGGCGCCGTCGCTGCCCGTCGAACTGTTGAGAAACCAGTTGGCGCCCAGGGCGGTGGCGGCCAGGAGCAAAATGCCGGCGATCCAGGGCCAACGGTTGGGGCGCGGTTCGACGTTCATGGCTTCCTCCTTCCTCCCAGGCGGAACATGGTGTCAGTCCATGCGCAGGCAAGACGCCCGCGCGACGATGGCTTAGTATTCGGCGGCGACCGCGGTGTCGCCGGCGACCAGGGACAGCGGCCGCTCGATGCCTTCCACGAGGACGCCGTCCTCGAGATGAAAAACGCGATCGACGTGCGGGATGAGGCGCGAGTCGTGGGCGACGACGAGGATGGTGGCGCCGCCGTCGTGGGCCGCCGCCCGCAACAGCTCAATGACTTGCTCGCCGTGCTTCCAATCGAGGGCGGCGGTGGGCTCGTCGGCGAAACAAAAGCTGGGCTCTTTGATCAATGCGCGGCCGATGGCGACGCGTTGTTTTTCGCCGCCGGAGAGTTGGTTGGGCCGGAGTTTGGCCTTCTTGGACAGTCCCAAAAGATCGAGGATGGCATCGGTGCGCTGCCGCGCTTCGCGCCAGCCACTGATGCCGCTCCAGCGCAGCACCATTTCCAGCTGCTGGCGGGCCGTGAGCGCTGGAAACAGGTTATATCCTTGAAATATGAAACCGCAGTGTTTTAGCCGAAAGTGTTCGCGTTGCTTCTCGCTCAGCGCCCAGATGTCGTGTTCGAGACAAAGAACGCGGCCGGAATCGGGACGGAGCAAACCGGAAAGGGCGGCTAATAGCGTGGATTTTCCGCTTCCGGACGGGCCCATGAGCAGCGACAACTGGCCTGGATAAAGCTCGATGGACACGTCGCGCAAGGCAGTCGTCATCACATCGCCGGCGCCGAAGGTCTTGGTTAGTCCCCAAGCCCTCAGCGTCGGTATGACGCCGTTGCCGTCGTTATACATGCTCAATCCCTTCGGATGCGTCTGCAAGTCCACGAAGCAAGTATTGTACCGATCCGCGGTGGCCATGACTAACTTTTTCCTAAACTCCGCGGCGACATATACCTCCAGTATACCTCATCTAATGGTCCAGCGATTACAGAGGTTTCCTACCTTAACAGGGTTGCCGGTTCCACCAAACGCAGACTCCGCAAAGCCAATAGTCCGGAAACCAAGGCAGTCGTCATCGTGACGGTAATGGCGCCGGTCCACAGCCACCAAGGCAACAGCACCTTTGCGCCGGCATCATTGCCCACAGTGGCCAGAATGAGGATGAACGGCACCGCCAAACAGATGCCGAATAACCCTACCCAAAACGACTGCGCCAAAACAGTCAGCGCCATGCGCCAGCGCGGAATCCCCAGCGCCCGCAAAACAGCGTACTCCTTGAGCGACGCCGCCGTGGCTGCGTACAAAGTCTGATAGGTGACCACGGCACCTACCAGCAAGCCAAGCGCGGCCGCCAGACCCAGCGCGATGCCCGCCTTTGTCTTAAGGAGCCAGTGCAAGCGGCTACGCAGCGAGAAGCCGTCGGAAGTAAACGCGGAAATCTTATGCGGATAAGCTTGCAAGCGATCGACGACCTTCTGGGCGTCCTCTTTCTTGTAGCACTTGCCGAGAATGAAGGTCACTTGGTCAGCGGGAGGCCGCAATAGCTGCTTCGCCGTATGGAGAGAACAAAACAAGTAGGGTCCCGCCAAGCTCTTCAGGCCGCGAACCGTGCCAACGACACGCACTTGTCTGCCGATCACTTCCGCCGTAGCGCCAATCTTCGTAATGCCCAAGCGCCCAAACTCGCCCTCATCCACTACAACGGACATTTCCTCAGATAAGAGCGTGCGGTGTTCCGCAGTCAATTGCCTCACTGGTCCTATGGCGCCGGGGCCCAGCTGCGACCCGATGATGAGAACCAGCTCCATACCGCCCGTCGGCTTGACCCAGTAGCCGAAGCCCTCCATGAAAGGTTCAATGATCTCGACTTCAGGCTGGGCTAGGAACGACATCCACTTATCGGGGATCGGCCGGCCCAAGTCCACGCTGGGGACTTCGGGATGGCCGATCCAAATGTCCGCGCCCGACTCGTCGATGGGGATCGACGTAATCGAGAACAGGCCCAATAAGAGGCCGCACTGCAGCGCGATTAAGAGGCAGCTAAAGCCCACGGCCAAGACACCGGGCAGATAGCGCTGCCTTTCGTACCACAGAGTCGCCAACGAATAGGACATTACTTCTCCACTACGGTCTCACCACTTGCGACGCTGGCAGCGTCGTCTACGTCCGCCTCGTTCCCACGCACTGCGCTGGTTTCACTTTCCCAATGGCGCGGCTTTTGGTCCGCCAGCGACGGCAGGCTCGCCAGGCCGCTGTCGATGAACGTGTGATGCCAAAGCTGCGTGGCCACTACGCCGACTAGACCCATTTCCACCATGGTGCGCTGATTGGAGCCTTCACGGAGATTGCGAAACTCGTTGCGCCAATGCTGCACTGTGGTCGGTTCAAAGTATCCGGTCTTCTTGAGCGACTCGGGGCTTAGGAGCTCGTCCACAAAAGTGGGCAACCGCGTCGTATGAAAGCCATCTAACGGCGCCCGAAACATTGCCTTGCGCCGCCAGGCGATTTGGCGCGGCAACCAGCGCGCGGCGACATAGCGCAATACTAGTTTGTCACGCAAGCCGCGCATCTTCCAGTGGGGGTGCAATTTTGCCAGAAAATCGAACACATCCTCGTCCAAGAACGGATAGCGCGTTTCGACCGAAGAATTCATGGCAACGCGGTCGCCTTTGCCCAAAAGCAGCAGGCCGGGGAGCATGACGCGGGCGCCAAGATAGAGCGAACGGTTCAAGGGATGCCAGCGCCGCGCACGTTCGACATTCAATTGCAAGTCCGCGTAGGGGAGATGATCGCCCAGTTGATCCCACATGCCCTGGCTGAAGAAACGCAGCTTGGCGGAGCTGAACAAGCCGTAGATATTGAGCCATGCGTTTGGTCCGCCGATGGCCTGCTGCACTCTGCGCGTCGTCGCCCAAGAGAAGCGCGGCGAGCCGGTCAGCCGCAAATAGGCGCGGCGGGCGACCTGGCTGAGCTCAATCCCGGGAATCACGTCGAGCATCCCCAGGAGCTTTTGGATCTTGTACCAGGGATAGCCGGCAAGCCATTCGTCGGCGCCCTCGCCGGTGAGCGCGACCTTGTAGCCATCGGAATGGACTTTGCGCGCCAGCATTAAGAGAGCGGCGCAGCTCGTGTCGATAACCGGGCCCTCGGCGGCGCGAATCAGCTCCGGATACGATTGCAGCACTTCCTCGCGGCCGCAATCGACAACGACAGTGCGCGCGCCGATATGCTGAGCAACCAGGTCGGCTTCGGTGCGTTCGTTAAGTTTGGGATCTTGCACCGAGACGGTAAAAGTGGGGATCGAGCGCTCGCCGTTTTGTTTGCGCAAGTGAGTTGCCAGCGCGACGACGACACTCGAATCGACGCCGCCGCTGAGATAGGAAACCACCGGCACGTCGGCGCGCAGCCGGCGCTCCACAGACTTTAGGAGCAAGTGCTCAAATTCATCGACTACCGGCGACTTGCCGTTGCTGGCAAAGCGGCGAAAGTCGCGCCATTCTTCGTCGCCTCGATCGGGGAAGTCTATTTCCCAATAGGCGCCTTGCTTAACGCGAGCGGGTTCATTGCCGTGGCCGAGTTGGATGCTCAAGTAGTGGCCGGGCAATAAGAGCTCGATCCCTTGGAAACAGGTGACGGGACCAGGCAGCGCGAAAAACGTAAAGGCGTGATTGATGCCGCGCGGATCGGGCCGCGGCACGACGAGGCCCGACGCCAAGAGCGACTTGATCTCGGAAGCAAAGAGCAGAAA
>JAKEHV010000146.1 GCA_022614915.1 Gemmataceae bacterium
ATCGCCTTGCTCATGCCTTTGACGACGTCGCGATGGCTTTTGACCGTGCCCGCGACGTAGCCGTATACGATCGCCGGAACAAGAAAGAAGAGGAAGATGAGCGGGATGATGGATCGCATGAGTGAAGCGTTGGTTGAAAAGAGGCTTCGCTCGGCGTGATTGGCATCGCGAAACGGCGAATCAAGGGGCCAGCAAGCCAGAGCCAGCAATCCCATCAATAACAGAAACGTTGCCAGACCGGCGCACAGGGCCGTAAACTCGCGATCAGTCAGCCGCTCCATGCGCGGGATATCGGCGGTGTCCCCGTCCACGGGAGTGTCGCGCTGGAGGCGCGGTTCGATAACCCAATCCGTCAGGAACCAGCCGATGCCGATGATGAGAAAACTCGACAGCGTGGTGAAGTAATAGTTGCACAACGGGTTGACCGTCCGTGCAGGATCGAGAATCTGCGCCGAAGCTTGCGTGAATCCTTGCAACAAAGGGTCGAGGCCCGACGGCACAAAGTTGGCGCTGAAGCCGCCGGAGACAGCCGCGAATGCGGCCGCAATGCCAGCCAGCGGATGCCGGCCCGCCGCGTAGAAAATCACGCCGCCCAGCGGAATGACCAGCACATAGCCCGTGTCGCCCGCGGAATGGCTGATGAGTCCGACGGCGATGAGCATCGGCGTCAGCAAGAATCGCGGTGTGAAGGCCAGCATGCCTTTGATCAGCGCGTTGATGAATCCAGTGTGCTCCGCGACGCCCACGCCCAAAAGCGCAACCAAGACCACGCCGAGCGGTGGAAAACTGGTGAACGTCGTCACCATGCTCGATAGGAACGTCGTAAGCGCCTCGCCGGTGAGCTGATTCTTCACCTGCAGCGGCTGCTTCGTGCGCGGATCGATGTCTTCGAATTGCACGCTAGCCAACAGCGCCGACAACAGCCACGTGATGAGCAGCGCCCACACAAACAGCATCGCCGGATCGGGCAGCTTATTGCCGGCCCATTCGATCCAAGCCAGGATGCCGCTCGGTTTCTTGATTGGGGGCGGGCCGGCGTCGCCTGTCGGCGCGGGCGCCGCAGCGCTTGGGGCCTTGGCGGTAATGGCGGTGTCTTCCTGATCGCGTTTTTCAGTCATGGAGTCTCCCGCGGGTTTTGCCCATCATCGGCGAGGAGTTTTTTCGAATCAAGTCGAAAGGCAATTTCGTCGAGCGAGCGCATTCTTATAATTCACCCTGTACCCCAACCGACCGGAAAGAGGGCTCTTGAATATGGCTAAAGCAACGCCTCTTGTCGGCATCATCATGGGCAGCCAATCGGACTGGGAAACGATGCGGCACGCGGCTCAAATGCTCGACGAGCTGCAAGTGCCGCGCGAGGCGCGCGTCCTATCCGCGCATCGCACGCCGGACCAGCTTTTCGAATATGTGACGAGCGCCGAAAGCAGAGGACTGAAAGTCCTTATCGCCGGCGCGGGCGGCGCAGCGCATCTGGCCGGCGTGGCGGCAGCGAAGACACTGCTGCCCGTCTTAGGCGTGCCGGTCGAGTCGAAGATCTTGCGCGGCGTGGATTCCCTACTTTCCATCGTGCAAATGCCGGCGGGCATCCCTGTCGGCACGCTCGCCATCGGCCAAGCCGGCGCGACGAATGCCGCTCTGTTCGCCGCGGCGATTCTGGCATTGGGGGACCCCGCGCTGCGCAAGCGCTTAAACGAATTCCGCGAAAGGCAAGCGCGAAAAGTACTGGATGCAAAATTGGAAGAGTGAACGGCTGCGACTTTCACCGAAAAACAACCACTTTGCCGACAGTGGAAATGTAAGTTATGGGCGGAAATGCCTTGGTGAACGAACCGGCACCGCTGTTGAAATTATGGAGGCTTGGGCCAGCGATGCATGGCGATTGACGCACACTTGTCACTAACCGCTTGATTTGCCACTACATCCATCTCTTTTTCTTTTTTCGGATTTTCCGGAACTATCCGAAGGTTCTGTGCGTCCCAAACCTGCTCAAAAGAAGGACCTTTTTTTTCGTCCCTTGTTCCCCGAAATCTCGCCATATCGGCAAGGACAGATTTCTTATTGGCCTTACTCCCCGCATAATCCTCATCGCCCTCGCCCAAACGCAAAACTTTCGCGATTTGCCCCGTTTTCGTTAAAGTTTTTTCGCTCAAATTTGTCATACTCGGTTTTTATGGGTTATACTCGCGTGAGGGTTTTCCCGACACAAATCGAATTCGGTGGTTTGATTTGTTCGAGCCCTCCCCCCCCCACGCAATCTTTTCTCGAAGGAACCCTCCCCCATGAGCAACATTAAGGAAAACGGCTACCCCGAAGTCCTCATCACCGATCGTCGCATGAGCGATCGCCGCAAGCGCAACATACCGGTGGCGGTGGAGCGCCGCAGCGGCAAAGATCGGCGCGAGCAACCGGAGCGGCGTCGTCAGATCGACCCGACCACCTGCGAGCGCGATTACAACAACGACGAAATCGAGTTCATGAAGGCGATGGACCAATACAAGCGCGACAATCGCCGGCCGTTCCCGACTTGGAGCGAAGTGCTCGAAGTGCTGTACGCGCTGGGTTATCGCAAAGTCGCCGGCCCCTCCATAATGCCCGGCCTCTCCAATTCCATGCCCCCCGTCGCTGAAACTGTGTAAAAGTCCGCTAATACTCCAAAAAACGGAGGGCAGTGCCCTCCGTTTTTTTTTGCCCACCAAGGTCCTCATTGGCGCTTGTCCTCTGGGTTTTCGCACTTGCTCCGCGATGGGAAAATCGTCAAGCTGTCGCGGCCAGCAAGGACAACGACGTTATGCGAGTATTCGTCAGCGCCGGTGAGCCGAGCGGCGACATCCATGGGGCCAATCTGGTGCGCGAGCTCCAGAGAATCCGCCCTGACGCGCACTGCGTCGGCTTTGGCGGCGACGCCATGCGCGCCGCCGGCTGCGATCTGCTCTATCCCTTATGCGACCTGGCGGTCATGTGGTTCGCGCGCGTGCTGGCCAATGCGCCTACTTTTCTCGGCATACTGTCGCGGGCCGACCGTTATTTTCGCCATCAGCGCCCGGACGCCGTCGTGCTCATCGATTACCCTGGTCTGCATTGGTGGCTGGCCCGGCGCGCGCATTTCCACGGCATTCCCGTGTTCTATTTCGTGCCGCCGCAACTTTGGAGCTGGGGCGGCTGGCGCGTGAAGAAAATGCAGCGCTTCGTGGACCACGTCCTGTGCACACTGCCCTTCGAAAAGCCTTGGTACGAAGCGCGCGGCGTCGCCGCCCACTACGTGGGCCATCCCTTTTTCGACGAAGTGCCGCGCCAACAACTGGATCACACTTTCTTAGCCGAACAAGAATCGCAGCCGGGCCGCATCGTCGGCATCTTACCCGGCTCGCGCAAGCAAGAGATTGAATGCAACCTGTCCACGCAAATCCGCGCCGCTCGCCGCGTGCTCGCCGCCGTGCCGCAAACGCGCTTTCTCGTCGCCTGCTTCCGAAAGGAGCACAAGGACATTATCGACGACTATTTGCAGCGTGATCCGCCCTTGCCGATAGAGACGCACGTCGGCCGCACACCGGAGATTATCGAGTTGTCGCACGCTTGCCTGTCGGTTTCCGGCTCAGTGTCATTGGAACTCTTATACCGCACCAAGCCCACCGTCATCGCGTACCGCATCGGCAAGATCGATTTGAAAGTGTGCCGCTGGTTCCTGACGACGCCGTTCATCACTCTGGTGAACTTGCTCGCCGAGCGCGAAGTATACCCCGAGTTCTTGACGGATCGCTGTCAGGCGGAAGAAATCGCCGGACATCTCATTTGCTGGCTGAAAGGCGACAGCGTCCACGCTCGGCTACGGGAGGAATTGGCAGCGTTGAAGGAGAAAGTCGCAGAACCCGGAGCATGCCGTCGCGCCGCGCAGTATGTCCTGGAACAACTGCATCGGCGCCGCGCGGCTTGAAGCAAGAGATCAAGATCAAGAGTAAGATTAGGATTAGGAGTTGCGAAGCGACTTGTCCCGTTCCTAATCCTGGTGTTGCTCTTAATCCTTTTCCTAATCGTAATCTTACTCTTAATCTGCCTTAGTAGCGCACCCCAAAATTGAACAGCAAATTCGCATCCTGCGCATCGCTGGTGCGCTGGAGTATGTCACTCCAGGTATACTCCCATTCGCCCCGGATGCCCGCGATGAAAATGCAGCAGCCCCAGGGGATTTCCAAGTCCGTGTGGATGCCGGCGTAGACGCCGCCGATGACGTCGGTGACGTGCTTGCTGCCGCGGAGCTTGGCGCTGGCCGAGCCCCAGCGGCCGCCGCCGTCCCAGCCGACGCGCCAGGTGCTGCCCTCGGAATGCGCCGCGCCCCAAAGATAGCGCTCGCGTCCCAATCCCAAACCCACGAACGTGCGGTTGTATTCGCGCAGCGTAACCACCGTGCCGGTGTTGGGCAACAGAAAGACGTCCAGGTCTTTCGCGTGGTGGTTGAGGTTGGCAATATGCAGATCGACAGCCCACGCCGCCGTTTGCGGCTGATTGTAGAACATGGCCCGGGCGCCGACGGCAATCATCCAGCCCGTGTCGAGTTTTTCGCCCAGGAACTGCGAGCCGATCGGAAACGACGGACCGACGCGCAGATAGAACTCGGTGAGGATCGGCATGCTCGTGCCGATCGGTCCGCAGCAGTCCGGGCGCTCATAGGTGATCCAGTTCGAAAGTCCGTGGTAAGGCTGATCCGCGACCTGTTTGTTCGTTTGGGTCGCGGCAGACTTGGGCGCCGGTGGCGCTTGCCCGTAGGATTGAGCAAGAACCCCGTTCGCCAGCCA
>JAKEHV010000022.1 GCA_022614915.1 Gemmataceae bacterium
AACAGGCCGATGCGCCGCTGTGCATCGCCCAGGTCCACGAACACCGCGCTCTCGATGCACTCGCGCCACAGCGTTCCCCAGAAGCGTTCGATCTTGCCCAAAGTCTGCGGCCGGCGCGGCGCCGCCACGATCTGCTTGATGCCACGCTTCTCCAACTCGCGCGTGAACACGCTTTTGCCGCTGCCTTTGCGGGCGCCGCGCGGCTGATCCATCAAACCGGCCGGACCTTGCTCGTCGAACTTCTTCTTCCGGCCATAGAGCGTGTGCTTGGACAGACCGACCATGGCCGCGAAGTCGCCGGCCGGCAAGCCGCTGCGCTGCCAGGTGTCAAAGAGGAGCAGCCGCTGCTCGGCAGTGAGGGCCGGAGTCGGCACGGGCTCCGGCTTGACCAGCCTCCGTCCGCGCCGACTGCGGCCGCTCAGCCGCGGCACTGGTGGAGCAGCGCCGGTCGCCGCGCTGACAGACACCACGTCCATCCCGGCATCGGCCGCTGGCGTGGGTGGCAGCGACACAGTCGCGTCCTCCAGGGTCGGCTGCGCCCGCAAATGGGAGGAGGGAATTACGCTAGACAATTAAGCAGCTAAAGAGGCAGGTATTACGGGAAGAGGGACATTGGTTAACGCGGCGACGGCTATTCGTCATCCCGTAGACGGCCCTTGTCCGGGCCATCCTGAGAGGGTGCCGCGTTTTTCGCAGATTTGCCTCCCGCCGGAAACCGTTTCCCGTTAAGATGAACTCTAGAATGAAAATCGCACGCTGCGTTGTTGTGCTGAGTTTCGTGGCCGCACCGGTGTGGGGGCAAGCGCCAAGCCTCGACGACCTCGCCGCCTACGAAAGCATCCTTCGTCAACATCATTTGCCTGCGTCCGGACCGGATTTGCTGCGATACTTCCAAGAACGCACTCTCAACAAAGAGCAGATTGCCCAGCTCGCCGCCAAAGTGGATCAGCTCAACGATCCGGCTTATGCGGTGCGCGTCAAAGCAGCCGCCGAGCTCATCAAAGCCGGCAGTCTCGCCAAGCCATTTCTCGTGGAGCTTGTCAGAAGGCCAAACGTGGATCTTGAAGCGCTGCGCCGCGCCGAACAATGTTTGAAGCAGATTACCGAAGGCGGCGAGGCGCGCCTGGCGGTCGCTACGGCGCATCTCATAGGCAAACACAAGCCGCAAGGCGCAGCCGCCGCACTGTTAGCCTATGTACCGTTTGTAGTCGACGAGCAAGTAGAAGAGGCGTTGCAAACCACTCTGAATGCGCTGGCGGTCAAGAACGGAAAACCGGAGCCGTCGCTGGTGCGGGCGCTTTCGGATCCTTCAGAGCGCAAACGAGCGGCGGCGGCAGAAGCGCTCGTGCGCGGCGCCGGCCTAAAGCACAAGGCGCTCGTCGAGCCGTTGCTTAAGGAGGAATCGCCGCACATGCGCCTGCAAATCACGCGCGCACTCGTGGAAGCAAAAGACAAGACCGCCGTGCCGGAATTAATCCGCGTCCTCGGTGACTTGCCTACCCAAGACGCTTGGGAAGCAGAAGAGCTTCTGCACCGTATCGCTGGTGACAGCGCCCCGAGCATTTACGCAGATGCCAAAACGCCACCGGCCAAAGTGCGACAGGCTTGGTTGAACTGGTGGAGCAAGCACGAAAGTTTTGTCGACTTATCGAAACTGGACGAAACACCCGGGATGCTCGGCTATACACTGGTCACGCAAATGACGGCGGGCCCAGGGCAGAATGGCCGCGTCATGGAGCTTCGGCCCAATAAAGAAGTTCATTGGAAGATCGAAGGGATTCGCTATCCGCTCGACGCCCAAGTCGTCGGCAAGGATCGCGTCCTCGTCGTGGAATATTTGAACAGCAAGATCACCGAGCGCGACTTCAAAGGCGACGTTCATTGGGAGAAACAGGTGAGCCTGCCCGTTGCCGCTCAGCGCTTGCCCAATGGACATACCTTCGTCGTTACGCGTCGCAGCCTCCTTGTCTTGGACCGCGAGGGCAACCAAGTTTTCCAGCACCAGGCCGGTGTCGGCAATATCAACGCCGGGCATCGCCTGCGCGACGGGACTATGGCCTACGTCAACACGATGGGCCTCCTAAAGATCATCGATCCCCAAGGGAACGACATCAAGTCGTTCCAAGTGGGCCAGGTCTATGCCACCGGCGGCAACATCGATCCCTTGCCCGGCGGCGGCTTCCTCGTCCCGCTCTACCGCGAAAACCGCATCGTCGAATTCGACCGTAACGGCCAAATCAAATGGGAACTCAAGGTCAACTATCCGACTTCCGCCACAAAACTGCCTAATGGCAACGTGCTGGTCGTCAGTTTGACCAACCAGCGTGTCGTCGAGCTCAATCGCGCCGGCGAAGAAGTTTGGTCGTTCAACGCGGACGGCCGGCTCTGGAAAGCCCGGAGACGGTGAGATTCAGGGGCAGGGGTCAGGAGTCAGGCGTCAGGGGTCAGGAGTTAGGAGTCACCAGTCGGGGGTCAGGAGTCAGCAATCAGAGTTCAGGGGTCAGGAATCTGACAACTGAACCTGGAGATGAACATGCTGGAAGGCTTCTTGATTGTCGCCACGGGATGGCTGTTGGATGCAGTGGGAGCACAGGCGGTTGTCGCTGATGAGGCAGTGTTGCGCGCCGCCGGCGTGGAAACGAACAGCAAAGCACTTCTCACGTTCTTTCAACGACGCACGCTGACGGAAACCGATCGCGAACGCGTGCAGCAGTTGATTCGCCAGTTGGGCGCTGACTCCTACAGGCTCCGCGAGCAGGCCATGGCCGATCTGACCGCGCGCGGCCCGGTCGTGGTAGAGGCCCTGCGGCTGGCCGCGCAGAGCGCAGATCTGGAGGTCAAGCGCCGTGCCGAACGCTGCTTGCTGCGCATCCAGGAAAAAGACGTAGGCAACGACGTAACGGCCGCAGCCGTTCGCATCCTCGCGCATCGCAAGCCGGCGACAGTGGTCGAAACGATGCTCGCCTTTATCCCGTTTGCCGACGGCAACAGCGTAGCCGACGAAGTTCGAAGTTTGCTGGCCGCACTCGCGCGCAAGAACGGCAAGGCGCATCCTTCTCTCGTGGCAGCCCTTGGTGAAAAAGACGGCGTGCGCCGTGCCGCCGCCGCCGAAGCTTTTGTCCGCGCCGGCGTCCAGGAGCCGCTTGCCGACGTCCGTAAATTGTTGACCGATCCAGACGTAGTAGTGCGTCTGCGCGTCGCGATGGCGATGGTCCGCGCGGAAGACCGGGCGGCGGTTGCCGTTCTCATCGACACATTGCCGCAATTGCCCGCAAGCCACGCCTGGCTGGCCGAAGACTTGCTGTACCGTTTGGCCGAAGGCAAGAATCCGCCAACCCTGTCGATGGGAATGGACGACGCCTCTCGCCTTCGATGCCGCGACGCCTGGCGGGCGTGGTGGAACGAGAACGAGAAAAACGTTGATTTGGCGCAGCTCAAACAAACACCGCGGCTCTTAGGCTTCACGCTCATTGTGTTGCTCGATTTGGGACAAGTCGCGGAACTAGGCCCCAAGAAAGAGGAACGCTGGCGCGTCGACAAACTCGTCTTTCCTTTGGACGCTCAGGTTCTTCCCGGCGACAGACTGCTGGTCGCCGAGTATCACGGCGCTCGGGTCACGGAGCGCAGCTTCAAAGGCGAAATCCTTTGGCAACATCGCGTTCCCGGCCCCTTGGTCGCGCAGCGATTGGCCAATGGCAACACCTTTATTGCCACGGATTCGCAATTGCTGGAAGTCGACCGTCAAGGCAAGACAGTGTATGACTTCAGCCTGGCAACCGGCGAGCGCATCATGAAGGCGATGAAGTCTCCCAACAACGAATTCGTATGCCTCACCGACGGCGCCCGCATCGTTCGCCTGGACGTCGCCGGCAAGGAACTGCATTCTTTTCCGGTCAACTTGGGCACGCGGCTTTTTGGCGGCCGCATCCATGTTCTTGCCAACGGCCGCGTGCTGATTCCGCACAACGCGGAAAACAAGGTTGTGGAATACGACGCCCGCGGCAAGGCGATCTGGGAGGCCGCGATCGATCAGCCGGTGGCTGCCACGCGCCTGCCCAACGGCAATACTCTCGTGACGACGATGTTGCCGCGCCGGGGCGCGGTCGAGTTCGACCCGCGTGGGCAGGAAGTGTGGTCCTATCATACGAACACGCGCGTGACGCGTGCGCTGCGGCGCTAACTCAGAAAGTCATTGCTAATGATACAAGCTCACAAAGGCACATTGTTTCTCTTGTCCTCGTGCGTAGCCGTCGGGTTGGGGATAAGTGCCGCGTATGCCTATTGGATTCAACCGAGTTGGTTTCCGATGCAGTATCCGGAAATCAAGAACGATCCGAATCTCATGCTAAAGATGGGGGCCACACCGATGATGCTGCCGGGCATTAAATCGCCCGTCGCTGTCTCCGCGGATGAAGCGGGACTCGCCGACGATGCCGAAGTGGCGGGGGTGAGACTCCATGGGAAAGCGCGGGCCTATTTGATTGTTGAGTTGAGTAAGATGGATGCGCATGTAGTCAACGACCAGCTGGGAGGCAACCCGGTGTCGGTCACATTTTGCGACAAGAACGACTGTCTGCGAGGGTTTACCAGCGAGAAAACAACGGGGCCGCTCCAACTCGGAATGGGCGGCTGGCACGGCCAAGGTCTGATTCTGACATATGCTGGAACGATGTACGCCCAGGAAAACGGCCGCAAGATCTCTGCGCCGGAGCAGGTTCTCTTGCCTTTGCTCGAGTTTCCCGTCGAGAGAACCACGTGGAAGGCATGGCGCGCCAAACACCCCGCGACGGAGGTAGTGCTGCGCTTGGAAGGCGCTTTAAAGAGGACTACAGGCGCACCCTAACCGACCTCTGCGAGCGCGAGCGTCTTGCCATAGCGGTCCAACACATTGCGGCGCAACAAAGCGTGTTCCGGCTTTCGCAACTCCGGGTCGTCCGCCACCAGGGCGATGGCGTCGGCGCGCGCCGTTTCCAGCAACTCGCGGTCGGCCAATGGATCCCCAAAGCGCAAGTCGCCCAGGCCGTGCTGACGCGTGCCGAGCAACTCACCTAGGCCGCGCAATCGGGCGTCTTCTTCGGCCAGCACAAAGCCGTCGGCGGTCCGCGTGAAAATCTTGAGACGCTCGCGCGCTTCTTCGGTCGGCATTCCCGTAAACAGGTAGCATTCACCGGCGACCTCGCCGCGACTGATCCGGCCGCGCAACTGGTGAAGCTGCGATAGTCCAAAACGCTCCGCCTGCTCGATCACCATGAGTGTGGCGTTGGGCACGTCGACGCCGACTTCAATGACCACGGTCGCGACCAGCGCGTCCAGCTTGCGGTCGCGGAATTCGCGCATCAGCCGATCCTTGTCCGCGTCGTCGAGCCGTCCATGCAAGAGACCGACGCGCAAACCTCCAAACGCTCCCGCCGTCAAGTCGGCGTGCATCTTTGCAGCGGCCTTCCAATCGAGCGACTCCGATTCCTCGACCAAGGGGCAGACGATATACGCTTGCCGGCCTTGCTGCATTTGTTCGCGCAACTGCTGATAGGTGGATGCGCGCTGTTTTTCGGTGAGCCAGCGCGTGACTACCGGTTGCCGGCCGGGCGGCAACTGCCGGATAATGGAAATGTCGAGGTCGCCAAAGACAGTAAGGGCGATGGTGCGCGGAATGGGCGTCGCCGTCATGACGAGGTAGTGCGGGTCGCCGGCTTCCTGTTTGCGGATACGGGCGCGCTGGCTGACGCCGAACTTGTGTTGCTCGTCTATTACCACGAGACCGAGGCGTGCGAAGACAACGTCTTGCGAAACAAGGGCTTGAGTGCCGACGACGAGGTCGATCTTGCCGGCGCGAATGTCTTCGAGCGCTTGGCGTCGCTCCTTGGCCGAGAGGCTGCCCGTGAGCAGAAAACGCCGGACCCTGCTTTGGGCCAGATACTTCTCCAGAGTGTTCCAATGCTGCTGCGCGAGCACCTCGGTGGGAGCCATCAGCGCCGCCTGGTGCTTGTTGGCGACGGCGACAAGAAGCGCGTAAACGGCGACTGCGGTTTTGCCCGCGCCTACGTCTGCTTGCAAAAGGCGCTGCATCGGCCGGTCTTGTTTCAGATCCTTGCAAATCGCGGCAATGGAGCGGTCCTGATCCTGTGTGAGCGTGAAGGGGAAGAGCCGACGGATGCGCGCGTCCATCTCCGCGTCGGCGGGCATCTTCGGGGCTTGTCGTGCGTCGCGCAATTCGCGGCGCCGCAAGGACAGAGCGATCTGCAGAACCAGAAATTCTTCGTAAATGAAGCGGCGCTTGGCCGTCAACCCTTGCGACACGGACACGGGAAAATGAGCGTGCTCGAGCGCTTGCGGCAACGCCGGCAACCCGTGCCGGCTCAACAAGCCGCGCGGCAGAATGTCTGCAACCAACTCGCCAAAGCTGTCGAGCCCCGCGCGCACCATGTCACGCAAGCGGTCGGCCGCTAGGTTTTCCGTCATCGGATAGACGGCCACGACCTTGTTGATCGGTTCGTCGCCGGCGTGCTCAAGGATTTCCACGCGCGGATGCTGCATGGTCCAATGGTCGCGGAACCATTTCGGTTTGCCGCTGAACGCGACCTTCAGCCCGTAGCGAAACTTCTGAGCGACAAAGAACTGCCCAAACCAGACTCCCTCGACGCAACGTCCTTTGGCGTCGGCGACGACGACGCTCAAGACGCGCTTGCCGGTAGGCAGTTCCTTGCTGTCCAATTCGACGATCTCGCCGCGGACCGTTTGCAAAACGCCTGCTGTCAACTGTCCCATGTCGCGAATGTCGCCCAAGTCGTCATAGTAGCGCGGTAGATGAAACAAGAGATCGCCCACAGTGCGGATATTGAGATTGGCCAAAAGGTCCGCGCGGGCCGGCCCAACTCCTTTGAGGAACTGCACGCTGTCCGTCAGAGATTTCTTAGGTGCCGTGTTCATGCTCACGGTTTGTCGGCATAGAGGCGCACGTCCACCTTCTGAGCTTTCGAAAGATCGATGCGCTCGTTGGCCAAATCGAATTCCAGCCGCGGCTCTTCGCTTAGTTGCAACGGCAAGCGCACGGTAAACGTGCTGCCCCGGCCCAGCTCGCTGGAGAGTACGATGTCGCCGCCCAACAGTCTGATCAGCTCGCGCACGATCGACAAGCCCAACCCAGTGCCTTCATGTTCGCGCGTGAGCGGATTGCCCGATTGCCGAAACTTCTGGAAGACCAGGTCCTGCTCTTCCGGGGCGATGCCCACGCCCGTGTCACGGATCGTCAAGAGAACGTGCCGCGCGTCGGCTTGGGCCTTGAGCTCGACCCGGCCCCCCTCGGGCGTGAACTTGATCGCGTTGGACAGCAGGTTTTGCAATATCTGCTGCAGCTTGGTCACGTCCTGTCGCAATGCCGGAATGTCGGGATCGACGTGCCCGCGCAGATCAATATGCTTCTTTTCCGCGAGCGGCCGAAACATGCTCAGCATGCTGTCGCACACATCTTGCAAGCTAAAGTCCTCGATCCGCACGTGCATCTTGCCGGCTTCGATTTTCGCCAGATCGAGTATGTCGTTGATGAGCGCCAAGAGTTTCCGGCCGCTCGATTGAATGTTCTCCACCCAGCGTTGCTGCTTATCCGAGAGGCCGTCGCTCGAGAGCAAGACGTCCGAAAATCCGAGGACCGTGTTGAGAGGCGTACGCAGCTCGTGGCTCATCGTGGCCAGGAAGTCGGCCTTGAGGCGATTGGATTCATAAAGCGCCATGTTCGCCTGGGCCAATTCGTCCACCTTATGGTCCAGATCGGCATTCACCTTGCGCCACTGGTCCTGCATGCTTACCAGATTGCGAAGCATGCGGTTGAAGGCGTGGCTTAGGTCTTCAAATTCGTCGCCGGTCTGGATTTCGCTGCGGACGTTGAGCTCGCCGGCGGAGATAGCGTCGGAGACCTCCTTCAAATGCTTGACCGGCTTGACGATGATGTAGCGCACGATGATCCAACTACCGGTCATGATCAAGAGCGCGGTGCCTAACGCCGTCGCCATCAGGATGGCGCGGTTCCAGTGGACGCCTTCCTCGATCCCTTTAGTCGGCATGCGAATGCGGACCATGGCCAGAAGGTCGTTTTCCGCTGCCGACTGGTGGCATACGAGGCACGCCTTGCCGGCGCGGATCGGCGCGTAATACAGCATGACTTGCTGGTTGGCGAGTAGGCGGCTGTCCTCCGGCTTCTCGTCTCCCTTAAAGAACACCTTGAACAAGTCGCGCTCATAACTGTCTTCGAAGTCTTTGTCCGTCAGAAAGTGGTATTGGTATTCCTTGCCGAGGTCTCTGAGCGGAGTAAGGCTGGTCAAGGTCAGCGCCGCTTGCAGGGCTTTGCCGTCCAGTTTTTGGCCGAGTCTTGCTTCCAGATGCGGCAGATGGTGCTGGGCCAAAACCGGATTGACCAGGAGCCGGCACGACATGACCGCTTGCTCGTAGGCGAGGTGCTCGGTCTGGTAGGCATAGAGCCAGAAGCTGAGCGTGATGAGCACCAGGATGCCAGCCCCGAACAGGAATCGGCACTTGCGCTCGAGGCTTGTTTCGCCCAGCAATCGTTTGAAAGCGCGGTAGGACATCGCCTCGCGACCGAAGGTTCTTGCTCATTCTATGAGAGTGGAGCGCGAAGCGCGAAGAGCGAAGCGCGAAGAATGGAGCGCAAAGCGCGGAGCGCTCCACTCTTCGCGCTCCACTCTTCGCGCTCCACTCTTCGCGCTCCACTCTTCGCGCTCCGCGCGCAAAACGGGGGCGGAAACGACTCCGCCCCCTCGCGGCCCAGCGGCCAGGTTTCAGTGCCGAACCGCGATGGCCCCCGATCGTTTGGCGTTCGCTTGGAACCAAGCGATTGCAAAAGATTGGGCGAACGCTAAACGGTTAGTTGAATAGCGCGATCACGCTGTCCAGCAAGTTGCGGGCGCTCATGAATTCGGCGACGCCAAAGTAGTCGATGAGATACAGCACCAGCCAGATGTCGAGAGCGCCGAGAGTGTACGGCAGTTTCTTGCCCTTCCACTCGCGCAGGGCCGCAAGCCCGGCGCCAAGCTTGTCCGCGCGGGCACGCCAAGCGAAATACTTCGCTTCGACCGCGTCGCGCTTGCGAGTGGCTAGACCAAGCTCATAGGTGCGCTTGGCCGCCGCGGCCGCGTCGTGCTTGTTGGCGTTGCCCGGCTTCCACAAGGGCGCGTTGGCCAACTGATGCACGCGCCAGGACAGACGCGAGTACTTCCGCTCGAGCCAGCCCGCCCGGCGCGCGAACAAGAACCGCGCCGCTGCCAGAAGCAGCAATATCAGGGTGTACAGGAAGATCATGGGTCCGTCCCAAGAAGTGAGGCCCTGGCCAGGCCGCGCAAAACAAGAGGACAACCACTCTTGCCAGGTTCGCTTTTTTTCCGGATAATCCGCAATCCGTGCCACGGCTTGTTGGACGCCGTCAGCGACTTGTCGTTGATGGCGTCGAGAGCGGCGACCGTCAGCAGTGGCACGCCACGCCGGGCTGAAGCTATATTGACCACGGCGCATCAAAATCAGCGCTGTGGCGAATTTCTCCCGCCGCTGGACGTATAATAAGATAAAGGCACACTCAAAACCGAGGGGTTTATGTTCTTCGACCCATTGTATTTTCTGTTTTTGTTGCCAGGAATCGCGTTGGCGGCCTGGGCGCAGTGGCGCGTGCATCGCGCTTATAAGGAAGCGAGCGAGATCATGTCCGAGCGCAACATCACCGGCGCGCAAGCGGCGGAATTGGTGCTGCAGCAAGCCGGCGTACGCGGCGTGCAAATCGAGCGCGTGGAAGGCTTCTTGTCCGACCATTATGTCCCGGGCGAGGGGATCTTGCGCCTGAGCCCCGGCGTCTATGGGCAAAAGAGCCTCGCCGCTTTGGGCATTGCGGCCCATGAGGCAGGCCACGCCATTCAGGACGACCGCCGCTACGGGCCCCTGGTTATCCGCAATATGCTCGTTCCCGCCGCCATGATCGGCAGTAACGCCGCCTGGCTCGTCATCGCCCTGGGATTCGGGCTGCAAATGTTTGGGCTTATCCTCGTCGGCATTGCCGTGTTCTCGTTGACCGTGCTGTTCCAACTCGTCAATCTGCCGGTGGAGTTTGACGCAAGCAGCCGCGCCAAGGCCGCGCTCGTACAAGGCGAGCTGATATCACTCGAAGAAGAAGCGGTAGTTGCGAAGGTTCTCAATGCTGCCGCCTTGACCTATGTGGCCGCCACGCTCACCAGTATTTTGACGCTGCTCTATTTCATAATGAGGGCGTCCGGCAGAGACTAGACAACACTGCGATTTGCCGTAATTCATAGCGTCCTCGCTCGTGCGAACCGGCGAGGACGCTTTGTTTACCGCCACGTGATTTGTCCCGCGGCCTTCTCCAAGTATTTGCGAATCTCGAAATAGTCTAATCCCGACGGGTCTGTGCGCTGATTGAACAGCACGGCCATACTCAGGCCGTCCGCGCATGAATCGCTGCATTGCTTCGTCGAAGGGCGCGAGCGCGGCGACCGCCGTGCCGCTCGTGGGCAATGGTAGACTCTCTTCGGCTGTAAGCGGTGTCTGTGCGGAAATGCCGGCGGCGCTGCAGCAAAAACCCGCCAACATGGTCAACCAAGCCGACCGTTTGACAGCCGCTGCGGAATCGGAAGTCGCGCGCATCAAGACTCCCAATGAAAACCGACCGAAATCGACTAGTTTTCGTGGCCTTCCGGCCGATTCTGATCTACAAATATATAGTTAACACAAGCCCGAAGCGCAAGCGAGGGAATGTCAACAGTCCCTCGCTCGCGCGACGGGCTAGTGTTCACGCACTGCTCAGCGCGCAAAATGTCTGGATTGCGGAACAGTTCCACTGTCCTTCGAACTAAGATTGGCTTTTACTCGAATTCGGAATCGGTCGCGTCCGAAAGACGCCGGCTTGGGAGACTCGCATGTTTCGATTGACCTCTAAGATTTGGCGATTCCTTGCAACCAAAAGCCAACCGGCTTCGCGCAAGTCCCGGTGGCCGTCGCGCAGGCCGGAACTCGAGCCCCTGGAGGAACGCGCGCTCTTAGCCGGCAACGCCTCCGGCATGGTCACCGGTGTCGCTTTCATCGACCAAAACAGCAACGGGTCATTCGACGCGCAGGAAGCCATCGCGCCCGGCGTGACGATCATCCTTACCGGTTCGACGGACCAAAATCTCCCGGTCAGCGCCTCCGCCGTTACCGGCGCCGACGGCTTCTATCTCATCGACAATGTGCTGCCCGGAATCTACCAACTTAGCGCCGCGCCGGACGCCACCGTGCTCGGCATGAGCGGCCCCAATCTGTCCGCGCCCTTCGCTGTGGCGGGGGGACAAACCGTGCGCCGCGACTTCGCCGTCCGCGGCCTCGCGCCCGCTGTAATCTCCATGCGGCTGTTCCTCACTTCCACGACCGACGAAAACTTTCCGTTTGTGCCCGGCAGCGGCTCAGGCCTGGCCAATCCGCGCGGCAACAATCTGCCCATCGTCGAAACAACGATTCCGGATGTGTCGGCTGGTAAAAATAGCGCCGACACCATCATCGATCTCGCCGGCCACTTCAGCGACCCCGACTTCAGCAATAGCCAGATTCGCTTCATCACCTCATCGGGCGCCATTAACGTGGAGTTGTTCGACGGGCAGGCGCCGCAAACCGTTGCCAATTTCTTCAACTACATCAACAGCAACCGTTACGATAACTCTATCTTCCACCGCCTTGTGCCTGGCTTTGTGATTCAGGGCGGCGGCTTTAACTTTGTCGCCAACCCCGCCTCGCTTCCTGCCATTCCGACCGATCCTACCGTCGAGAATGAATTCGGCGCCTCCAACACCACAGGCACCATCGCGATGGCCAAGGTCGACGGCAACCCCAACAGCGCCACCAGCCAGTTTTTCTTCAATCTGGCCAATAACGGCGGCGCCCCCAACAACCTCGACACCGACAACGGCGGCTTCACGGTCTTCGGCCGCATCGTCGGCCCGAGTGATCAACTTGTGCTGAATACCTTGGCGGCGCTGCCTGTTCCCAATCCGCCCGTTGCCGCCGCTCCCTTCAATCAGATTCCGCTCATCAACTACACGGGCACAAACTTCCCAAGCGACACCGTGGCGAGCAATTACGCATTGATCAGCGACGTGGAAGTCGTCCGCCGCGACGAGTTTTTGACCTACACGCTCGTCGACAACACCAATCAGGGCCTCGTCAACGCGACCATCGAAAACAACCGCCTGAGGCTGCACTACACGACCGACGAGGTCGGCGACGCGATCATTACCGTGCGGGCCACCGATCGCTTCGGCGTCAGCGTGGATACCTCGTTCGACGTGACCGTTGCTAACCAGCCGCCCGTCGCCGCCGTCATGCTTTCCCCCGATCCGGCGCGCACCAACGACATTGTGACGGCCGCGGTCACCGCCTCCGATCCAAACGGCGACGCGATGACGTTCACCTATAACTGGACCGTCGACAGTGTGGTAGTGAAGACCACCAATACAGCTGCGACGACCGACACCTTGGATCTTGCGCAATTGGGCAACAAGGATCAGCTTGTCGCTGTCGAAGTCATCCCCAGCGACGGACTGCTTAACGGCGCCGCTGTGGTCGATTCGCTCACCATCGCCAACAGCGCCCCTGTGGCCAGTGTGTCGATCACTCCCGAAACACCAATGGTGACAGACACGCTGACCGCGACCGTTTCTGCAACCGACGACGACAGCGACGCGATCACGTTCAATTACATCTGGCGCGTGGACGGCATCATCGTGAAGACGACGCCCAATACCACTGACCTGACGGACACCTTTGTCATTAGCGAGTTCGCCACGCCGGGCATCGTGGTCGAGGTTGAAGTCACTCCCAACGACGGCACAGTCAACGGCGCAGTGGCGACGGATTCCGTCACTGTCTCCTAACGATTCCAACACAAATGACGGCAGCTCAACGCCCCCTCAGCACAAGTCATTTATCCACAAGCAAGTTATGCGTGGCTCGCACGATTTGGGGGACTTTCTCGACTTCGAAAATCGGTGCGGACAAATGGGTCCCGACTGCTGGGTTGCGCGCAATGGTTGTGCTTTCCGCAAGTCTCTACCGCACAAGCGGTTAATGAATTGCCTTGCGCTCACACCCAATACACACACACACACCGAAAACGTCCCCTTCGCCCGGCTCTTCGGTGCTTTTTGAGCAAGTCCCACGATTTGGGTGGTTCAGGAGCGTTCTTTTTGGCCCGCCTTTGCCTCTTGAATTATCCACTTCGGCATCGGAATGGCCGGCAAACGGGCGACCAGGAACAGGATGCCCGCGCAGATGACAAGAATCGGCACTTCGACGTTCACGTGCAATCGATCCGTCTGACGAAGGATCGACAGAAAACTGGCGAGGAGGAAGAACGGGCCAACGACCAGCGTCACTTTATCGAAGCCGCCCAACGCGAACGCCAACAGTCCAATGACCGCGAGCCCGAGCGTCCAAACCCAATCGATGCCCGGCGCGACACCCAGGTTGGTCAAGAGCGATCCAGTTCCCACGGCGATCAAGAGCAGCGGCAGGGCGAGCGTTTTGTTGTCGGGTTTCATTACTCGAGCTCGATGTTGATCGTGTTGTTGCCGCCGTTGATCTGGTAGGTCAAACCGGATGTGGACACGTCCTCAAATCGATTGGGAAGTGCGAACCACCCCGGTACGTCCGGGTAGGGGTCCTGTTTGTAGTTCGGATTCCGATTGGGCAGGAGGGTGATGCCCTTGGGGTCCGGACTGTTCACCGCCACACGCGCCTGCCCGACCGCCAAGCCGCGCACACTGAAGCTGCCGTCCGTTGCAATGTTCCCCTGACGGGCGTTGCCGTCGCTTCCCTGAATGAGGATTGTCCCGAACACCACCGGCTTGCTCTTGTAAGTGACCTTGCCGGACACGTTGCCCTGGCTCTGGCAGCCGGCTGCCGCCAGGACTAGCGCCGCGCCGCATACCGCCGAAAGTAGGACGCGTACCAGGGCCGGGCGGCGCGGCCTGGAATTCCCGCAGTGACTAGAAATTGGAGCCATCGATGACCTCCCCTCCCGCCCTGGTGGCCATCTGCGGGATCAGGCGCGGTCCTGCTGAATAATTCAGAAAGCGCACCGCGCCGTCGCCCAGAAGCCAGTTCGAGCCTCCCGTGTGATGGCTCCAAAAATGGTGCAGGTCACACGGGTTGTTCTGGTTCCCCGGCTGGAAGAACTGCGGACCGACGGGGCACAGTTTCCCGTTCTGGTCCCGGCTGTAGACAAAGAGCGTGTTGGCCACTCCCAAGGTGCTGTCCAGGTGCTCATACGCCCACATTCCCCAATCGTCGCGTGGGAAGGGCGGCCGTTCGCCGACCACGACTGTGTTGGACAGGCCGTCGAGGACGTCCGTCATGCGCGTGGCTGGGTTGTTCATCTCCATGTTGGCGTCGGTGCGCGGCAGCTGCCGGTAGTAGGTTCGGCGGACGAGGATGGCCAGAATGGAAGTGCTTCTGGGCGGGGTGCCAAATGGGTCCCAGTGATTGGTGTTGGGCGCGGTGACTCCCAGGTAGTGCGTCAAGCCAAAGTTCCCGGCACTGAGGGAACGGCCGTCGGACGGGCAGATCAGAATAGTGACCGCGTGCCCGCGACCTTCGGAAGGCACCGCACTATTGCGCATCCCAAACGGGTTCAGGAGTTGGGCGCGGAACGGCTGCTCGAAGTAGGGGAAGAGCAGGGCCACCCAGCTGGCGCGGTCCGTGTTGAACTTGCAGTCCGTCGTGTACGGGAAGCGCTTGTTGACGTCGTGGAAATTGTGCTGCGCCAGCCCCAACTGCTTGAGATTGTTGGTGCAGGAGAGGCGGGCCGCCGCTTCGCGGACCTTTTGGACCGCCGGAAGCAAGAGGCCGATCAAGATCCCGATGATGGCGATGACGACGAGTAATTCGATGAGCGTAAAAGCGGACCGTCGACGCGACATGTGCCACCTCCAGACGAGGAAAGTGAACATCGGGCGACGAGGGATGGAATGAGATCAGCGTGGATTATACCGCGCAGCAAGCGAACCTCAATTCAACTTTGAGATTTATTCAAAGTCTTACTTCGCCTGTACTTTCGCGACGCCGCCCATTGCGGCAGCTCATTGCAGTATGGCTGCGTCTTGGTCACAATGGAAGGGTCCTCCTTGGGAGGAATCCCTCATGTTCCGCCAACCCTTGGGCCTGGCCGGCGTCCTTTTCACCCTCGCCTGTCCTTGGCCGTGCGCCGCGCAACCATCTGCGTCAAAGCCGCAGGCCTTGTCCGCGTTATTTCAGGACCTCTTGGAATCGGACGGCGAAAAGGCCTTTCGCGCCATGCGGCGGCTGGCGGCGACGCCGCACGACACCCTGCCATTCCTGCGTGAGACTTTGCCTCCCGCAGCCAAATCGGTGACTCCGGTGCAAATCGAGCAACTGATTCACCAGCTGGACAGCGAGCGCTTTGCCGAGCGCGACAAGGCGGGTCAGGAACTGGAGCGGCTCGATTGGCAGGCCATAGACGCGGTGCGCAAAGCGGCGAAAGAAGGCGGTACGCTCGAACGCAAGCGCCGGCTGGAACAGTTGATCCTCCGCGCGGAAGGCCCGCTCACCGGGACGAGACTGCGCTGGCATCGTGCTGTCGAAGTCGTCGACTGGATCGGGACCGCCGAAGCCAAGGCGCTCATGGAACGCTGGGGGCAAGGCGCGGCCGGCAGTCAACTGACTCAGGAGGCGAACAAGGCCCTCAAACGCTGGGCGAGCGTAGGCCGAACCCCGTCGCCGGCGGTGAAAGCAACCACTGACGCCCAAGGCGACCCTTTCCCCGCCGGCGCGATCCTGCGCATCGGTTCGACGCGCTGGCGGCTGGAGGAGCGCTATGGGGGCTCGATCTTCTACACGTCGGACGGCAAGCGCTTGATCGTCATCGGCGACACCATCTTGGGCGTCATCGACGTCGCCGACGGCAAAATCCTGGTTCGGCAAGAATCCAATCGTTACGGCGGTCGGTCAGCCCATTCGGCGCGGTTGACGCCGGACGGCAAACGCCTTGTGGCTGCCGGGATTTCCTACGCCAACGACATGCGCATTCCCTCTGTCCGCGTATTTGACGTAGACGGTTTGAAGGAGATTACCCATTGGCCGGTCGATGGAAGCGTTCTGGGTTTTGCTGGAAGAGGGAAGATCGCACTTTTGGGAACGGAAAAGGGGATTCAGCAGTTTGACATACATGCTGGCCGCAATTTGGAGTTCTACCCACTGCCCAAGGATGCCGGCGGCCCGGTGCTGGCGCTTCATGGAAATACTGCGGTCGTGGCAGCGGCCAAGCGCGAACGACTCCTGATCTACGACGTGACCGCACCGGAAAAGGCCAAGACCCTGGAGCTGCCCGACCGGTTGCCGTCGTCCTTCGCGTTCTCCCCTGACGGAAAGATATTGGCCTGCGGCGCCGACCACGACTGGGGGCTGCTACTTTACGACGTTGAAAGCGGCAAGCCAAACCGGCATATCCGCGCGCGCGGCGGTGGCTTAATCACCGTGCGCTCCCTCGTGTTCTCCCCGGACGGCAAAACTCTTGTGTTCAGTTCGGATTCCTATTCCGACAGAACATCAGAACTGGTGGCGTGGGACACGGAGCAGCACAAGCCCCGCTGGAAAATGTCGGGAGGCGGAGCGGCATTCGCGTTCTCCCCGGATGGCCGCTTTATTGCGGGCAAGACCGGCGTGCTCAGCACCGCACGCCTGTCGGTTTGGGAAGCGGCCACCGGCAAAGAGATCACCGGCTGCGCGGAACCGGCAGCCGCTTATACGACGGAATTGGCTTTTTCCTCGGACGGACGAAGCATCGTGACGGTGCAGACGAATGCGGTTCGCCTCTGGGACTTTCCCTCAGGTAAGACGTTGAAGGAATTCATCCATCCCGAAGTACATAACGCCGCCCTATCGCCCGATGGACGACGGCTGGCCACGTCGTCCTTCAATCGCAACTTGCGAATATGGGACACACTGACCGGCCGTGAACTCGTGAGAGTTCCGGATAGCGGCTCGCAGGCGGGCTTCACTCGCATTTTCAGGTTCACTCAAGACGGTCGCCGTCTTTGCACGTGGGAAGCGAATTGCCGGCTTCGTGTTTGGGACCTTGCCACCGGCCGGTTGCTCGCCGAACACCTCCCCCGACCGGAAGGATTCCCCAAAGAGCTGGACGAAGACGACGGCGTCCGGCGCCGGCGCGACTTGCGCGACAAATTCTTCATCTTGGGCTCCGACGTCCTTTTTTTCCCCGATGGCTCGCGCTTTCTCTGGCAATTCAACAAGCTGCGCGTGTACGACACCGCTAACGGCAAAGAAGTTCAAACACTCGCGGAAGTTATCGACCGGGGCTATTATCGCCCCCAGGTCAGCGCCGATGGGGAATGGCTATTGATCGGCGGCGGCAGCGATCAGCCGCGGTCCCTGGTCAATCTCCGCCTGGGGAAGAAATTCGGCCACGTGCAAGTGGCCGGCGGTCGCAGTGGCGCTCCCGCGCTGTCGCCGGATGGCCGCTGTTTTGCCTTGGACACGTCCGCAGGCGCCAAACAGCGCATCTTGCTCTATGAAACGGCGTCCTTGCAGCCCCGCCTCGCCATTCCGCTCGAATACGGCTACGCGTACCGAATGGCCTTCTCGCCCGACGGCCGCTTTCTCGCCGCGGCCCTGATCGACGGCACGGTGTTGGTCTGGGACGTGCGCAGTCTGGAGTTGTGAAATGCGCTACTATTTCGCGCTAGCATTTCTGGGTGGCGCCTCCTGCCTGGCTCAGACCGCCGACTCGTTCAAAGGCAGGCCGGCAGTCCGTGCGTTGGCTTTTTCGCCCGACGGCAAATTCCTGGCAGCCTCGTCCTCGGAGCCGGAGCAGACCGGCCATGCGACCGTATGGGAACTCTCATCCGGGAAGTTGTGTTTCGCGCACCAGGAGCCCAAGGGCATCCCCGCAGTCGCGTTCGCGCCCGACGGCAAACGCCTGGTTTTCGGCAGCTTCAACGAGAACGCCCTGGTGGTGGACGCCGCTAATTGGAAAATTGAACGCCGCTTGCCCGGCCATGGCAAAGCGGCGCGCGGTCTCGCCTTCACTGCGGACGGCAAAACGCTCGCGGTCACCAGTTACGACGGCTTCATCCGCTTGTGGGACGTGCCGACCTGGACCGTTCGCAAAACGCTGCAGGACGCCCACGCCGGCTGGGTCTATGCCGCCGCCTTTTCCAAAGACGGTCAAATGTTGGCATCGGCAAGCGCCGACAACTCCGCGAAACTTTGGGACCTGGAAACCGGCATGTGCATGCACACGTTCCAGCACGACAGCATCATTCGCCGCATCCTGTTCACTCCCGACGACCGCCACGTCGTCTACACGAGCTGGGACGGCAGCCTGGCGATCCGCGATCGCGCAAGCGGCAAGTGGGTTGTCGATCTTCTACGCTACGGCTCAGGGGACGACGTGGCGATCACACGGGACGGCAAGATGCTGGCCGTTGCCGCTTCGAGCGGCGCGCTAATAATCCCGATCGACCTGAGTCCGCCGGACCAATTCATCATCGCAAAACTTCGTCAACTCATAACGGCGTGGGACGATGACGACATCGCCGTTCGCGACAAGGCGAGCCGGGATATCACAGCACTAGGCGTGCGCGTGCTGCCCCTGCTACACCAAGCGGAAAAGGAGGCCCGCGCGCCGGAAGTTCGGCTGCGCGCCCGTTTGGCCCGGGCGTCGATTGGCGCCCTCGAGTTGCGCCCGAAGCTGCGTCACCCCGAAGGCGAAATCCAAAGTGTCGCCTTCGCACCGGACGGCCAGACGCTTGCGACCGGCGGCCCAGACGGCATAGTCCGGCTTTGGAATGTCGCCACGGGCCAGGAGATTCGCTTGCTGCGCCAGTTTGCAGCCGGTGCGCGTATCCCAACGAGTGAATATTAACCCGAATTATTCAACGCAGAGGGCGCGGAGAGCGCGAAGGAACGAGTGATTTCCATTCAACCGGCGTCGGTTTTAGTTGCACGCCGACGCCAGCCCTCGCCAGCCGGGTCATCCTGCAGATAGTGCATGCGCGTCATGACGTCGTAAGCGCGGTGATAGCGTTTCCAGGGGTTCTTGCGCAAACAGTGCAAACAAATGGACTGCAATTGCGGCGTCACCTCGGGATTCCGTTCGCAAAGCGGGGCCGGGTCTTTCGTGCCCACCTGCTCCAGGGTCTCCGCCGCCGTCGCTCCTGAAAACGGCGGTCGCGCCGCCAAGCTGCCCTGCGCGACATACTCCATGGCCACGTAAGGCGCATCGTCCCACCAGCCGGCCCGCTGGACGGGGACGATGTGAGGGTGTGCGAGCGCGGCCCACATTTCGGCACTGCGCCGCATGCGGTCTTCCCATTCTTCGCGCGTGCTGATGCCCTCCGAGAATACTTTCAAGGCCACTGGCTGCTTGAGTGGGCCGTACAGTGCGTGATAGACCATGCTGCGTGGCCCGTGGCCGATTTCGCCAAGAATCTGATAGCCGTCGCGCGCGGCCAGTCGGTGCAAGCGCTCCTTCGCGCTTACGGGCAGGGCGGCGACCGGTTCGCCTTCGATAAACCGGCCCAGGTCATTCGCCAAATCCCGCGCGCTGGCATAACGCCGGCCAGGCTCCTTTTCGAGGCATTTGAGGCAAATCGTCTCCAGGTCGCGCGGCGCCTCCAAGCGCAAACGCGCCGGCTCGTCATGCAACACTTGCTCCACCATCTTGTTCCAGGAGTCGCCCTGGAACGGCGGCCGGCCGGTAAGTAGCTCGTACAAGATCGCGCCGAGCGCGTAGATGTCCACCGCCGGGCCGATGTCGCGGACCCGGCCCGCCGCTTGCTCCGGGGCCATGTAAGCGGCGGTGCCCAAAACGGCGCCGTCCTGTGTCAAGGCGGTGCTGTCGCTGTCGAGGCGCTTGGCCAGACCAAAGTCGGTGATCTTGGGAACAAATTGAACCACAGAGACACAGAGACGCAGAGAAGACGAAGAAGCGTCAGAAGAAATCGAGCAAGCGCGGTCGTTGTCTGATTCTTGCTCTTCTTTTTTCCACTCTTTGTCTTCTCTGTGCCTCTGTGTCTCTGTGGTTAGCTCTTGAAGCAGAATGTTGGCGGGCTTGAGATCGCGGTGCACAACCTTTTGCTCGTGGGCATGCTGGATCGCGAAGGCCAACGCGCGGACCAATTCGGCGGCTTGCAGCGCCGGCAACGGCTGGCCGGCGAGGTGTTTGTCGAGACTGCCGCCTTCGACGAGTTCCATGGCGAAGTAAGGCCGGCCCTGGTGTTCGCTGACTTCATAGACCTCGACGATATTCGGGTGCCGCATCAGGGCTGCGGCCTGCGCTTCGATCCGGAAGCGGCCCCGTTCCTGCGGCCCTGCCAAAGCGCTGTCGCGGATGAGCTTGAGCGCGACCAGCCGGTTCGCAGAAAGTTGCCGGGCCTTGTAGACGACGCCCATGCCGCCGCGACCGAGCTCGGCGAGGATTTCGTAGCCAGGGACGGTCGGCCGCTCCACCGGCGTCGCCGCCAGTGCGGAAATGTCATCGGTAGCGGTGCGATCGGTCATCGCCTGTCATCCTACAGCAACTGGCGCACACCGCTAGGCGGGCTTCTTTCGGGCACGTCGCTTTCGCGACCGAGATCCTTGGACTTCCGCCCAGAACTCCTCGTGGCTGAGCGTCGCCCCTTCACGAATCTGTTGGCGCGAGGACTCGAGAATGGCGCGCAGCCGCGGCGAATACGCCATTAGCAGCCGCTCGATCTCCTCCTCGTCTTGGACGCCGACAATCACCGCGACTGGCTTGCCGTTGCGTGTGACGACGACCGGCCCTCCCTGAGTTGACTTCAAATAAGCGCTGAATTGCGACTTAATCTCCGCAACGGATGCGATTTTCATAGGTCTATCTCCTCTCCACCGACAATAAGACGATTGCCGTCTTTTTCACCGATCGCCAAAATCTGCACACTTCTTTCTTCTTCGTCGACGTCGTAAAGAACTCGGAAGCGGTTGTCGGGGCCAAAGCGAATCTCCCACTGAGCCTCGAAGGCCGCAGGCTGGCGCAGAGGTTTGCGGTTTTTCGTCTCGACCGTTGGCTCAAAGCGCAATTGCTCGTCGATCTTCTCTCTAATCAGACTGTCGTATTTAGCCTCGATCGATTTCAAATGCTCCGTCACGCCGCGCGCGTAAACAAAGTTGTATGGTTGGCGGCGCGTCATGATGGTCATAATTCTGACCATCAGAGAACCAACTGTCAAGTGCGCGCAAATTGTTGAAATCCATCTCATAAAGTGTTAGGAAGTACTTTCCACCGAAGCGTTACCAGTACAGGTTGTTTCCCATGGCCAAAAAGAAAAGCGATGCCCCTGAATCTCCCCTCGCCGTACCCGCCGCGCCCGCGCTTCAGCCGCCCGCGATGATGCCGCAGGGCATGCCGGCGATGATGCCCGGCATGGCTATGCCCGGCATGCAGCAGCCCAATCCGATGCTGGCGATGATGCAGATGATGCAGATGATGATGTCGGGGGGCGGCATGGCTCCAACCGTCGTCGACCCGGCGGCGTTGCCGTTCACCGGCGCGGCGGCCGTTCAGGACGGCGACAAAGGCCTCGACGCCGATATCATCCGCCCGGCCCTCTTGACCAATCGGCTAAAGTCGCAGCAAGCGGTCAAGCTTGGGTCGGTGCTGGACTGCATGTGCTTAAGCGACGATCGCCAGCACGCTCTGGGCGGAGTGCCCAAAGGTTGCACCATCGCGCTGGCCGGTCCGCCCGGAAAGGGCAAAACCCGTTCGGTGCTCGCCGGCCTGTCGCGCGTGGCCAGCGCCGGCAACCCCGTGGGCTTTGTCATCGCCGAGGAGGGCTTTCACAACGACGTGGAAGCCGGCCGCGACGATTTGTGCTCGCGGCTCATCAAGATCGGCATGGCCGCCACCGGCCTTTCCGAAGCGCAATTCACCAAAGATGTGCTGGAAAATGTCTACGTGCTGGAAAGCCAGTATCACAAAGGCCAGACCTGGGACGATTTTGTCACCAAGTATCGCTACCTCGTGGAAAAGGAGAAAATCCGCTTCGTCGTGATCGACTCCTTGAACATGCTCGACCCGACGAAGAACCGGACCGCGGACAATCTGTCCGCGCTCAAGACCTATAACCACGAAAAAGGCATCACCTGCGTCTGCGTCGGCCAAATCCGCGACACCGGCATGCCCGTCGGCGGCGAGGCCCTCATGCACACGGCCGACGCGGTTTTTCTCATCGAAGAGATGTCGCTCGGCTCCAAGGAGATCGCCGACTTCTGGGGCGGCAAGTATCGCGAAAAGATCGACGTCATTAACGCGGTCAAGAGCGTGACCACGCCGGTGCTGCCCTATCCCGTGCGCATTGAGCGCGACCCGTCGACCGGCGTCATGGTGCCGCATCCGGCACAGCCGAAGGACTATCCGATTTTGCCGGAGAAGGGGTAAGCATGCGCGGCAAGGTTGCGCCCGTGTCGCTGATGAAGGTCAGGATGCTGAGGATGAGCGTTTCGCATTGGCATTCTTGTTGCTTCCAGTTTATGGCTTGGGGTAACGGGGGCGCTTGACCCGCTGCGGGTAAGACGGTATCTTACTTTCATGGTCACGAACATGTCGAGTAAAGGCCAAATCGTGCTGCCGGCCGAGTTGCGACGTCGCGACAACATCCAACCGGGGCAGAAATTCGAAATCGAGCGCGTGGAAGCGGGCGAGTATCGTCTGGTGCGCCGGCGTGCGCCGGCGAACCATGGGCTAGTTGATTGGCTGTTGGCATGTCCCGAAAAAGGGTTTTTCGAGCCCATCGCATCGGAGTCGACTAATACCTTGTGATGTACCTTGTCGACGCCAATGTTCTAAGCGAAGCCACCAAGCCCAATCCGTCGGCAACGGCAGTTGCTTGGCTGCGGGCGAATGAGCGCGAGCTCGCAGTGGACCCAATCATCTTGGGTGAGATTCGCTTCGGCATTCACTTACTGTCCGCTGGTAAACGGCGCCGCCGCCTCGAACGCTGGTTCGAACGCGGCGTCGCCACCTTGGTTTGCCTGCCTTGGGACGCCGCCACGGGACTGCGCTGGGCGGAACTCCTTGCCGACTTGCGCCGCGCC
>JAKEHV010000147.1 GCA_022614915.1 Gemmataceae bacterium
CCCCAAGGCGACCAACCCCATGCCATCGCCAAGCTGGTCGAAGGCTACCAGTCTGGACTCAAGCAGCAAATCCTTCTCGGCGTCACCGGCAGCGGCAAGACCTACACTGCTGCCAACGTCATTCAGCATTTGCAAATGCCGACGTTGTGCTTGTGCCACAACAAGACGCTCGCTGCTCAGAACTACCGCGAATTCAAGGGCTTCTTTCCCAAGAACGCCGTCCATTACTTCGTGAGCTATTACGACTACTACCAACCTGAAGCCTACATCCCGCAACGCGACATCTACATCGAAAAAGACTCGCAAATTAACGAGAACATCGACCGCCTGCGCCTGGCCGCCACCAGCGCCCTCGTTAGCCGGCCCGACGTCATCATCGTCGCCAGCGTGTCTTGCATTTACGGTCTGGGCTCTCCGAAAGACTATCGGCGAATGATGATCTACTTGAAGAAGGGCGAAACCATCGAGCGCGACACGCTGCTCGGCAAGCTCGTGGACATCTTGTACGAGCGCAACGACGCGGCCTTCGAGCGCGGCCGCTTTCGCGTCCGCGGCGACGTGGTCGAGGTCTGGCCCGCCTACGAAGAGTTCGCCCTGCGCATCGAGTTCTTCGGCGACGAGATTGAAACGTTGTCCATAATCCATGCCACGAGCGGCGAAAATTTGCGCGGCGGCCTTGACGAAATGTACATCTATCCGGCCCGACACTTCGTCACGCCGGAAGAACGCATCAAGTCAGCCGTCGAAGGCATCGGCAAGGAGCTTGAAGAACGGCTGGCCAAATTCCGCGCCGAGGGCAAGCTGCTCGAAGCCCAGCGCTTGTCCGCCCGCACCCGCTTCGACATGGAGATGCTGCTCGAAGTCGGCCATTGCCCCGGCATCGAGAATTACGCGCGCTGGTTCAGCGGCAAAGCGCCCGGCGAGCCGCCGTACACGCTCATGGACTTCTTTCCGGAAAAATTCCTGATGATCGTGGACGAGTCGCACGCCACCTTGCCGCAGCTAAGGGGCATGTTCGTCGGCGACCACAACCGCAAGAGCACCCTGGTAGAGCACGGTTTCCGCCTGCCCAGCGCCCTCGACAATCGGCCATTCCGCTTCGACGAATGGGAAAAGAAGCTGTACCAGACGATGTTCATGTCGGCCACGCCGGGACCATATGAGCTGGAGCTGTGCGGCGGCGAGGTTATCGAACAGGTGATCCGGCCGACCGGTCTGGTCGATCCCTTGCTGCACGTGCGGCCGGCGCGCGGCCAGGTGCCGGACCTGATCGCCGAGATCAAGAAACGAGCCGAGCGCAAGGAGCGCGTGCTGGTGACGACGCTGACCAAGCGCTTGGCGGAAGATTTGAGCAACTACTTTCGAGAAGCCGGCTTGAAGGGTAAGTGGCTGCACTCCGAGCTGGACGCCATCGAGCGCGTCAAGGTGCTACGCGAGCTGCGCGAAGGCGCCTTCGACGTCCTCGTCGGAGTCAATCTTCTGCGCGAAGGCCTCGACCTGCCCGAAGTGTCCCTGGTGGCGATTCTCGACGCGGACAAGGAGGGCTTTTTGCGCAGCGAAACGTCATTGATCCAAACTATCGGCCGGGCCGCGCGCAACGTGAACGCCGAAGTGGTGCTGTACGCGGACAAAGTGACCAACTCGATGCAGCGGGCTATCGACGAGACCGAGCGCCGTCGGCAACTCCAGCTCGAGTACAACGCCCAGCACGGCATCACGCCGCAGACGGTGAAGTCGGCGATCAGCATGGGCATCGAGGAGGAAATCGCGGCCCGCAAGATGGTGGCCGAAATCGCCGGCCAGCAAGACTATGTGACCGAGGAGTACATGGAAGAGTTGCACGCGGAAATGCTAGGCGCCGCCGCGAATCTGGAGTTCGAGCGCGCCGCCCAATTACGCGACCGCCTTGCTGAATTGAAGGGGCAGCCGGTGATGACGGCGCAGGTGAAAAAGGGACGGCGCAGGAGAAGGTAGAACCGGTGGCTTGCTTCGGCAATGCAGCAGCGTCATAATGAGCAAGGAAGGCGAGATATGTCATGACTTTTATTTTCCCCGGCATGGACCCTTATCTTGAACATCCCGTTCTGTGGGAAGGTTTCCACGCGCGGATGATACCGGCAATCGCCAACTTCTTGCAGCCGGCTTTGGATCCCCGTTATGTTGCTACCGTGGAAGAGCGCGTTTTTGTAGAAGGTCCGCAGCAGCGAATCCCCGACGTGTGGGTTCAAAAACTTGAGGACAAGAGCGCCGCGCTTGCCGTGGCAGAGCCAGAAGTGGATGCGGGAGTGATCGTCGAAATCGAAACGCTCCAGATCCACCAAAAACGCGTTGAGATTCTTGATGCCTACAACGACATGAAATTGGTCGCCATCATCGAGCTTGTGAGCCCGACGAACAAGCGCGCCGGACCCGGCAGGACTTCGTATTTGGAAAAACAGCAAGAAATAATCGAACGCGACTGCCACCTCGTCGAAATCGACTTGCATCGCACCGGTGAGCATGTGTTAAGCATTCCCGAATGGGGCGCCGCTAGGCACAAGCCTTTTGACTACTTGGCCTGTGTTAGCCGCTGGCCTGAGCGCCACCGCTTCAAGCTCGATCCAACCCCGTTGCGCAATCGCCTGCCGCGCGTTCGCGTCCCGTTGGTCGAACCCGACCCCGACGTTGTCTTGGACGTGCAGGCAGTATTAGAACAAGTCTACCGCGACGGTCGCTATTCTCGCCGCATTCGTTACGATGAGCCGTGTGAACCGCCTTTGTCACTGGCTGACCAGGCTTGGGCCACAGAACAGATTCAGAAGAGTCGCATGTCGAAAAACGGCGAAAACGCTTGATTCGCACTCAATCTTAGTCAATGCTGTGCGGCAGCCTCCCATGCTGTTTCAAAGGATGCCGGCCATGAAGCTGCACAGAGTTTTCAGCGTTGCGGTTATAGTTGTTGGATTCATACCCGGGCTGGTAGGCGCGAGCGCGAAACGCGAAGCGGCTACCGGCAAGCGGCCGGCCAAGCAGCCCAACATTCTCTTTATCATGAGCGACGATCACGCCTCTGCCGCCATCGGAGCGTATGGCTCCTGGCTCAAAGGCATTGTCAAGACACCAAACCTCGACCGGCTCGCCAGGCAAGGGATGCGCTTCACGAGTGCCCTCGTCACCAATTCCATCTGCACGCCCAGCCGGGCCGCCATCCTCACCGGGCAATACAGCCACGGCAAGAACAACGGCGTCTACACGCTCGCCGACGCGATCAATCCCAAAGCGATCCATTTGGGCCATCTCTTTCAGCAAGCCGGCTACCTCACTGCCCTCATCGGCAAGTGGCACCTCATCACCGATCCGCAGGGTTTCGATTACTGGAACATTCTCCCCGGCCAGGGACGTTACATTGATCCGCAGCTTCGCCCGATGGGAAATAAGCCGAAGGAGCTGACCACGTACAAGGGCAAGTATTCCGAAGACGTGATCACGGACCTGTGTCTCGATTGGATGAAGAACCGCGACAAGAGCAAACCCTTCTTGCTGTTTTGCCATTACAAGGCGCCGCACCGGCCGTGGGATCCGGCGCCGCGCTTTGCGGACTCGTACAAGGACGTGACCATTCCCGAACCGCCGACGCTCTTGGACGACTACAAGGGCCGGGCCAAAGTCATCGCGCAATGCAAAAACGTGGTTGGCGAACACATGGTCAAGTCCGACCTGGGCGTCGACATTCCCAAAGACAAGAGCCGCGACGAGCTGCGCAAATGGGCGTACCAGATCTACATGAAGCGCTACTTAAGTTGCATCGCCGCCGTCGATGAAAACGTCGGCCGTCTGCTCGACTTCCTGGACCAGCAAGGCCTCGCCGACGACACCATCGTCATCTACACGTCCGACCAAGGCTTCTTCCTCGGCGAGCACGGCTTCTACGACAAGCGCCTCATGTATGAGCCTTGCTTGACCACGCCGTTGCTCATTCGCTATCCGGGCCGTGTGCCCGCGGGGAAGACCAACAACGACATGGTGCTCAACATCGACCACGCGCCGACGCTCTTGGAGTACGCCGGTATCGCCGATCCCGGCAGCATGCACGGCAAGAGCTACAAGTCGATCTCGGAAGGAACCACTCCGAAAGACTGGCGCAAGTCGGCCTATTACCGCTATTACATGCACCTCGACGGGTCGCACAACATCCCCGCTTGCTACGGCGTGCGCACCGATCGCTACACGCTGATCCACTATTACGGTAAAGGGCTCAATATGAAAGGGGCCAAAGACATCGACCACGAGCCCGAATGGGAGTTGTTCGACAGGCAGAAAGACCCCGAGCAGATGCGCAACGTTTTCAACGATCCGAGTTACGCCGACGTAGTTCGTGACTTGCGGTTGGAATTGGACAGGCTGCGGAAGGAACTGCATGATCCCTTGTGATTATTTCGACGCGGGCAACTCGATCTTCTGAATCTTCACCGATGTGTAGGGCTGCCGATGGCCTCTAAGCCGGCGGTAGTTTTTCCGGCGGCGGAAATGCTGGATGTACAACTTCGTGGTCGGATGATCCACTACTTCCCCAACAATGCGTGCGCCTTCGATCGTCGGCTGGCCGATGCGCGTGTCCGCCTCTGTCTGATACAGAAGCACGCGATCAAACTCCACACTGGCGCCCAGTTCCGCGGGGCGGAAATCCACTTTGACCACGTCGCCTTCCTGGACCCGGTACTGCCGGGAACCGTCTTCGAAAACCGCGTACATCGCCCTGTTCCCCCGCGCATTGCTGTGTCTGTCAATCATCACTATAGGGAGTCGCACGTTAAGCGACCAACGCGCGGGATCAGGTTTTCGACGCCCCAAGGGACTTTTCCAACGTATCGTCCCTTGAGGCGCAGAATCTGGCGGTTTGACGGTTACCCTTTAGATCACTTGTCCGAGACGATTTTCGACACGTCGGCGACGACGCGGTCAATGTCCTTTGCGGCGAACTCCCCCTTCTTGAAGGCGTGGTTCGCTTTCACCGTGAATTCCGTATAGAGCAGCACGGTCACTTCCGCGTCCTTGGCGATCTCATAGAACTTGGGTCCGGCGGGATTGTCGATGGACAAGACGAGCTTTTGCAACTTTTGTTTGCCGGCCATGTCCTTGAGCTGGTCAGCCAGTCCTTTCTGGTCGCTGCAGAAGACGGCATAGCTGCCCATGTTCTGGCTGCCGTTCTTGATGGTGGCTTCGTCGAGCTTTTTGAGGAGCGTGGCCACGTTGGGGTTGACTTCACGCGCGAAGACAACGGCGACCGGGTTGCCGCCATTAGCGCAATACAGGCAGGCGGTCTTGCCGGCGTGCTCGCCGGTGACATTGAGCGGGTGAAACGGTCCAGGCACGTCTTTGCCGACTGCCGGTCCGGATTGGAATTTGTCTTGCGCGGGTGCGTCGCCCGTGGCGTCTTGGCTCTTGGCCAGGAGATCAGCGCGCGATGGCGCCTCGGTGCAGCAATCTTCCGATTCACATGAAGCAGACGACGTCGAGGAATTCGACGGCGAGGCGGGGGCCGGCGCGTTGTCGCATGACTGGTGACAACCAGCCAGCGTCAACATCACGCCGCTCATCACCAACAGCCAACCATACCGAAACTTCATGACGAACTCCTTCGCTGAGAACAAAAACAAATGTTAACACTAGCCCGACGCGCGAGCGAGAGAAACATTACGCAATGTGCTTTTGCCAGCATACCAGAAACTTATTCCAGGATACATGATGTTAGACCGATTCAAGATAGCAAGTATTCAGGAGCGGCTTTGGGCCCTTGCCGTGCGCGAACCTCCAAGAGGCCGGCGAAGGAGTTGAACCTTCCCGAGTGCGTCTTTACCGCACTCACATCGGGTTTGCAGTCCGCGGGGGGCGCCGGCCCCCTAAACCGGCCGACTTTGGATCGAGAATGAGACGCCGAAGCGCGCCTAAAGACACCGAGCACGCGGCTAGGAATGTGCTTTGATTCAGGTGAAACCGGATCCGTGAATGTACGAGGTCATGGAAGGGTTCCGGTCAGACCGAATTCTTGCGAATTCGGCTACGAATTAGAGACGCCGAGTCGAATCGCCCTATTCACTCCGTGGAGGGTCGGAAGGGTCGCGCTCCGCCAGGGCCCGCTTGTATTCCGCGTTTTTCTTGCAGCCGCGGTAAATCATGAAGCCGACCACGCCGAGGGCGGCATACGGCACACCGAGCATGAAGTAGATGCTGTTGTTGTAGGCCTTGGGTAGGTTGTTCTCGTCGTCTTCCGAACCGGAAGACGTAGCGATGGCTTCCCTTCAAGAAGGGCAAGCGTGCGCGCCCGAAGGCAGGAATAACACGCCGATAATCGCGCAGCCGGCAACGAATGATCGAATCCAGTGCATGGACGTTATTGTATAGAAAGGGAAGAAATCGGTGCTAGCGCGTCACTGTCCGGAGTCGAGTTTTTGCCGGAGTGCTTGGAACGCGGTTGCGACGTCCGGGGCGGTGGTCTCGAGATAGCGCAGATTGGCGGGGTTGTCGGGCTGGGGCGCGAAGCAGGAAACGCGCACGCCTTCCGGAACCGGCTCGGTCTTGAGGCCAAGGACGCCGCGTGCCTGCAGCGTGCTTTGCAAAACGTCGACGGAGACCGCGCCCAGCGGCGGCACATCAGCGTTTTTCTCCTCGGCGCTCCATGAACCGGTGGTGAGAATGCCCCCCGCAGTCGGCGCCATGGTCGAGGGACCTGGATTGGCCATCGGGTCGCGCGGCACCGGCATGACTTTGGGGCTGCCTGTTGGCCCGTCTCCCGCAATCCCACTCCCCATGGGAGCGATGGAGGGATTGCCGCCTTTGTTCGTGTTCGTCAGCGTCCAATCGGGAGCATTCTTCTCGCCGATGGCAAGCGGGTTCGCGCCAGGCAGCGCGGTGTTGTTGGCGAAGGCCGCCGGACTGTTGCCGGTGAGCGCCGTCGGCGTCGACAAACCTACTTTATTGGGATTGGCGGCGGCTTGCTGCGGCAACTGCTGCCCGGTGGGCCCTTTCGGATAATACTCGCCGAAAAGCGGGTCGCCCGAGTGAGTCGGTTTTGTTGAGTTGCAACCAACGCCGGCAAGAATCAAAAGATGCAAAAAGCCAGCGACGCCGAGTACAGAGCGCAAAGTTCTTGGGCACCGGTTTGTCTTCGCTGTTTGACCCATATTGACCTACTTGCGCCGCCTGCTAAATTGAGGTTTTCCTCAATAAGTTGATATCGGCCTTTTCGGGCCGCACTCTTTAGTTCATTTGAGATCTTTCCGCAATGGCAACTCCGCGCATCGCAGTCATCGGCGGCGACGGCATCGGTCCGGAAGTCATCGAACAAGCCATTCGCGTCGTCGATCGAGCCTTGCAAAAAGAGGGCGCCGCTTTGGAGTGGAATCGGTTGCCTTGGGGTTCCGCATACTACAAGGAAACCGGCCGCATCGTTCCCGAGGACGGCTGGGACACGCTCCGGCAACACGACGCGATTCTCATGGGCGCGGTGGGCCGGCCGGATGTGCCCGACACGGTCACGGTGCACGGCTTGTTGTTGCCGCTGCGACGTCGCTTCGATTTATACGTCAACCTTCGGCCAGCCTATCTCTTCGACGGCGTACAATCGCCGCTGCGCGACAAGGCGCCCGGCAGCATCGACATGCTGGTCTATCGCGAAAACACCGAAGGTGAATACGCACCCTTGGGCGGCCGGCTGTACATGGGCACGCCGAACGAGATCGCCACGCAGACTTCGGTGTTCACGCGACGCGGCTGCCAGCGGATCATGCGCGCTGCCTTTGTCGCCGCCCGCGCCCGCCGCAAAAAAGTAACCTCGATCACCAAGTCGAACGCGCAGCAGCACACCCTGGGCCTTTGGGACGAAGTCTTTATGGAAACCGCGCGCGAGTTTCCCGACGTGGAGGCCAAGCCGCTCTTGGTCGATGCCGCCGCCATGGACTTCGTGCGCAAGCCCGAGTCGTTCGACGTCGTGGTGGCCAGCAATCTATTCGGCGACATCCTGACTGATTTGAGCGCTATAGTAACGGGCAGCGTCGGACTGGCGGCCAGCGCCAACATCAATCCGGAGCGCGCCTACCCCAGCATGTTCGAGCCGGTGCACGGCTCGGCCCCGGACATAGCCGGCCAGGGCATCGCCAACCCGCTGGCGGCGACCTTGTCGGCGAAGCTAATGCTCGATCACCTTGGATTCGACCAAGCGGCGGCAGCGCTGCAAAAGGCGGTGGGTAAAGTACTTAAGGAAGGTCAAACGCGCACGCCGGATTTGGGTGGCAGGTCCTCGACGTTGCAAATGGCAACAGCAGTTGCGGCGGCACTCTAGTTAGTGTCCCCAAGCTTCCCTCAGTTATTTTGATAATTTTCGTCTCTCTCCGAAATCCGTCCTCATTTTTGCTCCGAAACGCTACGGCCGTTCGATTCCGCCGCAGCCGTGAGCTATAAACCTGTGAGGGAATGTGCTCACGTTTGGCACTCGCTAACAGTAGGACAGATTTCCATCTGTCCGCCAAACGGACAGGTTGCAAGCCTGTCTTACTCTAAAGTCGATGGATGTAGACACCATGGCAATGCCTTCTGTCCGTCGCGATAAACACAATCTCATGCGCCCCGCAAGCGCCACGTCCGAGGCGACGGCCGCTGAGGGTTTCTTGCAGCTCTTGCTGCAGAATCAGATCATTGCGCAAGAGGATTGGGACAACCTCGAGTCGCAAAGCCGCACGGAATTGAAGCTCCATTCCAATATGGACCGCTTCCTCCTGCGCTTGGTCGATTATGAGCTCTTAACGCAATACCAGGCGACCCGCTTGCAGAATCGGCACGTGACAGGACTCATCCTCGGGCCGTACCGTTTGCGCGATCGGCTGGGCGGCGGCAACGCCGGCGTTATTTTCAAGGCCGAGCACCTCGAGACCCGGCAAATCGTCGCGCTCAAGGTTCACATCCCCGGACGGCCCGACGATCCCGCGCCCCTGTTGCGCTTCGAGCGCGAGCGCAAGACCATCGCCGAGCTGCAACATCCGCACATCGTACAGCTGCTCGACGCCGGCCAGGCGTCCAGCGAGGATCCGGATTCTCCCGTTCTGCATTTTTACGCCATGGAGTTTGTGAATGCTCCTGACCTCGAAGCCCACGTGCACCGCCATGGTCCGCTCAAAATCTCCGCGGCCTGCCTTGTCGGATGCCAAATTGCCGATGCCTTGGCCTTCGCGCACGACCACGGCATGGTGCACCGCGACGTCAATCCGAGCAATATCCTTTGGACCAAAGACAGCAAAGCCAAGTTGTTGGACTTCGGCTTGGTGAAACAATGCCAGAATCGATTTACCAAACCCGGCTCGATGCTCGGCACGCTCGAATATATCGCTCCGGAGCAAGCCCAGGACGCCAGCAGCGTGGACGGCCGGGCGGACATCTACAGCTTGGGCGCGACGCTCTTTTTCTGTCTTACCGGCCAGCCACCTTTTAGCGCCGGCCCGGACTTCGTTCAAGCCGTGACGCAGCGCATGACGCAGCCGCCCCCTTCGATCCGCGAGCTACGGCCGGAGGTTTCGACGGAGCTAGACGCGGTGCTAATCCGGCTCATGGCGGTGCAGCCAGCAGCCCGTTGGCGTCACCCGCGCGAAGTCGCGCAAGCATTACAGCGCTTTCTCGATCCATTGACCGCTTGGAGGCCCACTTCTCGCAACGGCGCTCCACTTCACGCAGAAGCCCCAGACGACACCAAAGTGGACGAACAAGTTCCCACGCCACCGCCGCCCAAGCAACCTATCAAACGTGGTTGGCTCAAGCGACTGTTCGGTCGTTGAGGCGCGCACGACGCGCACGGAAACTCGTTCAAGCAGTCGTCTTGGGCAGGCGCACGAGGCGCACGGTGGTCCATTCCTCTTCCCCGTCGTCGTAGTTGATGTGGATGCGTTCGCCTTCGAGGTTGGAGAGGACGCCGGGAAAGTAGTTCGGACCGCCTTTCCAGCGGCATTCGATCTTGGCGCCGACGTGCAGGTCGAAGCGCTTGATGAGTTCCGGCGTCAGTATCCGCTCCGGGCCGTCGAGATACTGCACGATGACGCGGTCGTCTTGGATTGAAACGATCTCCGCGGGATAGATGCACTCGTCGCTGTCGTAGGCCAAGACGCGGTCGCCTTCCTCGAAAGGGAAAGATTTGACGCCGACCGGGCAGCGCCAAAAGCGGGCCCGGCTCACTTTGGAGTTCGTCTCGCGGCGGCCGTCCTCTTCGAACTCCACATCGATGCGTTCGCCGTCCGCTTGCACGATGGTGGCCGGCGCGAACTCATTCTGCGACGACTCACTCTTGGGCCGAATAAAGATCTTTTCCCCTTCTTCTACGGTGAGCGGCATGAGGTGGTTTTCTTGGACGATGCGTTGATTGCCGTTGTCGTAAAGGACATGCACGCCTTTTGCGCCCAGTCCGAGGATCGTGCCGGGATACCAAAAGAAATCAAGCCAGCGTACCAGGACGCGGTCGCCGGTTCGCCAATCGCCGTCGTCAATAGGTGCGCCCAAATCGACGACATGCTTAACTGGACCAGGTGTTTCCTCCGGTGGCACATCCGCGATGTGCCGCTGTACGCGCACCATGCTGATCGACGTCCATTCCTCGTCGCCGTGCTCGTAGCGCACCTGGATGGTTTCGCCTTTCTGCTGGCTGACGGTGCCGGGGTAATATGCCGGCCCGCCCTGCACGCGGCAGAAGACCTGACTGCCGACCTTAATGTCGGGGGCGAGAATGTGCGCCCGGTGCACCCAGGCCACGTCGCCGTCGTCGAAGAAAACCTGAAAGCGGCTGCCTTCCACGGCGCGGATGCGGCCGGGGTAGAAGAATGCATCCAGCCACTTGGCCAGGACGCGGTCGCCGACCTTCCAAACGCTGCCGCCGGTTTTGGGTTTGGATTTGTTAAACAGCCAATCAAAGACACCCATGAATCCACTCCGACATGACGCTGCAACTATCGGCCGCGCCGCATAAGGAAGCCGCGAGAACTCCGGTCGCTCTCGCTCCCGCCTCGCCAAC
>JAKEHV010000148.1 GCA_022614915.1 Gemmataceae bacterium
AGCGGTAACAAACTTGCGGAGTTCGATGCCCCCCCTCCCCCGTCGAGTTGGCCAAATCGTGCCGGTCATTGATTGCAACTTACTTGTAAGTAACGCCATCTTCGACATTCCGGCGGTTGACACATTGCGCTTCATTCCGTTGCATTCGTTTCATTTCGTTGCAATCGTTGCAGGGAGGGGGTGTGGGTGTGACAATGCAACGAAATCTGCAAATTGTGTATTCGGCGTAACTTACAGTGACGATTTCGTTGCATCGCCCAATCACTCAAACTTTATGACAATTGTCCCGTGAGTGCCACCTGGTCGAAAAATGTGGCACTAACGAGCCGTGCTTGCCAATTCAACTGCGGGTAACCGTCTATCCCTGCCGCCCGTCATTTCGCTTTGCCCCGAAAGACGTTTTCCCGTTCGAGCGGCAATTGAAACGCGTCCGCGACCCGCGTCATGTAGTGGCAGCGGCATGACCAGTAGACCACATCGATGGCCCGCTCCAGGCCGAAGTGACGCACGAGTTCGTCGAAGTCGGCTTTGCCGAGCGTCGAGGGCGACTTGGCCTGTTTGCGCGCGAAGGCGAATGCGGCACGCTCGGCCGGCGAGAAGCTCGACCAGTCTCCTTCGGCCAGTTGCCGCGTGCGCTTGGTGATCGCGTCTTCATCGAGGCCCGCGACCGCGAGCAGCATCTCGCAATGCCCCATTCAGTAGAAGCAATGGATTTCGCGGGTGATGACCCAGAAGATGCTCTCCTCGAGCACGCGGTCCATGGCTGCGTCCTGGCGGAAGGAGCTCATGCAGCTAAACCAGCCGAGCGCCAATTCCGGCTGATAGTGCACGCACACCCGGCTCCAGAGCACGTCTGTCTCGCGCGGTTTCATTCCTTTGGGCGTCGCTTTTACGACTTCTTCCCAGGTCGGCACCGGAATGCGCGGCGGCCGCGCCTTCTGTTGTTCCATCTGCTTCTTGAGCGTCGCGAAGTCCAGACGCAGCCAGTCCGGATCGAGCACGCGCCGGCCTTCGCTGCTCTCGACGGTGTTGAGCTTGGGCCGCTGGACGGGCGGCGCGGCAGCGCTGATATCGAAGCGCAAGTCGCGCGCCGGCCCATAGCTATAGGATTTTGCTGGAATGCCGAGCGACAAAAGTAGCCGGTCTTGAAAGTTGGCGTAAGCCAAAAGCTGCACCATGGCCATCACTTGTTGGTCCCCGAACCGCTCGCGCAGCTTGGCGACTTCTTCGTCGGTGACGGTGTCGGCTGCCAGGGTGAGTTTGCGGGCGAAGAGCAAGGCGGCGCGGCTCTTGGCGGGCAGCTTTCCGAAATCGCCGACCAGGATGTCGATGTCGTAATCATCCACCCCGGCAGCGCGCAGGTCAGACGCGGCCTGTTCTTGTCCGTAGACGCAACCGTTGGCCTTGGCGGCGACGTAGCGGATTTGACCGCGCAGTCGAGCCTCGATGGGGTTCTTTTGGCGGTGCAGATAGTCGAGCTGCAAAAGAGCGGCGGCGGCACGCGGCAGCGTCTTCGCCAATGCCAGCGACCAGGCCGGCAACGGCTGGTCGTCCTTCTGTGTTGCTGGTGGAAGGTGTTTCCACGCGTCGGACTGGCTGACGAGCGGCACAAACGCCTTGCTTTTGCCTTGTAGAACCTTGGCCGGCGCCTCGGGAGTCTCTTGATCCAGGAGCAGCATCGCCAGGGCTTGCTCCATTTCGCCGGCCTTGAAGAAGAACGGGCCGCGCCCGCCCTGGTAGACCACTTGGCCGAGGCGGTCGATGACATAGAGCCGGTCGGGCATGCCGCTGTAGGCATGGCCGACTTCGTCGTCGATGTTGTCCACCAACAACGGCATCGTCATCTGCAGCGAGGCGCAGCAGGTCTTGGCGATCTGGGTGCGGTCCTCTTTCGTAACCGGTTGCGCGAACGCGATGCCGACTTTGTCGTTGCTCGACATGCGCCAGCCGTCGGTGGGATGGGCTTCGCGCACATAGATGGAAAGGAACTGCGCGCGGTCTTTGAAGCGTTGGTGAATGTCTTCCAGGACCCCAAACTGGGATCGATACGGGCCTCAGGTAAAGCTGCCGAAGATGAGCACGACCGGCTTGCCGCGGAAATCCTTGAGGGAAATCTGGCGCGTGCCGTCGTGCGTGGGCAGGATGAAGTCCGGGGCGCGCTGGCCGGGGCGTGGTCCTTCGTTGAGCGAGCCGATCTCGCCGGTGAGCAGGCCGTACATCATCGTTGCGGGCGACGGCATGCCGCTGCCGCTCTTTGCGGACGGGTCTTTGCCCTTGCCGGTCCCTTTGGGCGGTGGCGTCGGCGGCAGCAGCTTCTTGAGGTCTTCCGAAGTCAGATAGTCCTTGCCCTTGGCCAGCTTGTCAAAAAGTGCGTCCCATTCCTGCCGGCTGATGCGGCCGTTGGCGTCGGCGTCGGTGCGGCCGAACCACTGCCCGGCGAGCGCCGTGTCTTTCAAGTACGGCGCGGCGGCTGACCAATCGAGGTCCATCGCGGTGATGGCGCCGTTGCCGTCGCGGTCGAGCGTGGCGAAAACGCCGGAGTTGCCGGGCAGTTCCTTGGGGAAAATGCAGCCGTCGTTGTCTTTGTCAAAGCGGAAAGCGAGCCATTTCCAGTCGTAACGGCTCTGGCTGAGGCGGAACCAGCCGTCGCCCGGGCCTAGGCGGTCGCGGGCGATGTCGCGGGCCATGAGCACGGCTTCGCGCTCGAGGAACCACGCCAGGCCCTCGTGCAACAAGCGTTTGGCTTGGACGACGCATGCGTCCGGCGTCGGCGGCTGGGCCCGTGCCGTGCCAGCCAGCATCACGAATGCAACACCGAAAGAAAGGAGTTGAAACCGCGGCATTGGATTTCATCCCCGAGAGTATGGGAGCGAAGTCAATGTCTTGCAACATATCCTATCAGGTATGCGCTGCATGCGTCCCTCAACGGCCCGCACGGCCCGCATTGCCGTTTTCCAAAAGCAACAGGATGATCGACTGCTCCAGCTCGGCAGGCCGAAAGCCCATGGGACCCCGGCCTCCCTGGTAGGCGACTTTGCCCTCGCGATTGACGAGATACAGCCGATCGGGCATTCCGCTGTAGGCGTGACCGACGCGGTCGTCGATTGTGTCCACCAGGAGCGGCATGCCCAAGTGCAGCGCGCCACAGCATGCCTGGGCGGCGGCCAGGCGTTCCTCGAAGGTGCGGTGCTGGCGAATGCGGATGCCGACCTTGTCGTTCGCGACAGAACTCGCGCCATCGATCGGATGAGCCTCGCGAACGTAAATGCCGAGAAACGCCACGTATTCGCCGTAACGCTGATGCAATTCCTCCAGGGCGCCAGACTGGGCCCGGTAAGGACCTCAGGTGAAGCTGCCGAAGATCAGGACAACAGACTTTTTGCCGCGATAGTCCGAAAGCGTGATCTGTTTCTTGCTGTCTTGCACGGACAACGTGAAATCCGGAGCGGACTGATCGACACGCGGGCCCTGTAACGGCGACCCCAAATCGCCCGCCAACAGACATTGCAGCCACACGTCCCGGGACACTTTCTTGGCCTTGCCCTTCTCGGGACGCTCCGCGGGGACAAGCTCGCGAAAGTCCTCCGCGTTGAGAAGGCCCTTGTCGCCGGCCATTTTCTTGAAGAACGCCAACCATTCGGCTTCGTCGATCCGGCCGTTGCCGTCGTCGTCCATGTTGCGCAAGAGCCTTAGGGACTGCGCATCGCGCCTCACCCAATCGGAACGCTCGGACCAATCGAGATCCTCGGACGTGATAGCGCCGTCCCGGTCCCGATCCAACTGTTTGAACCACTCGTCCGCTCCGGTGAACTCCTGCCGCTGAATGCGACCATTGCCGTCGCGGTCGCAGCGCGCCGCCAACCAGGCCCAGTCATGCCGGCGTTGGCTCGGGTCATACCAGCCGACACCAGGACCAAGCTTGTGCCAGCGCTGGACCGCGACGAGCATGCGCAGCGCCTCGGAGCGCGGGACGGTGGAATCGCAATACTCGAGCAAAGGCGCTTGGAAAATCGCTTCCAGCCAGAGGTGCGCTTGCACCGGTCCCGGCGGCGGCACGTCTTTGTTCGTCACCGGGGGATTGGCCCACAATGGCGTCGGCAGTGCCAGCACGACCATTGAGATCAGGTAGCGAATGCGCATCGAGGTCTCTCCTTGGCGGCGCGCGCCGCCGTGCGATCTAATCAGGGACGATGACGACTGCGGGCGAAGTATCGACAAGATAATTCAATTGCCGCTGTTTGGACTTGCCGCTTTCCCGTTCGAGCGTGGCCTTCACCGTCACACGGACGGACTGGCCGAAGAATTCGTGGTTGTCGTCCAGCTCGAAGGACGTGAGGCGCGCGCCTTCCGTGGCTTTGGGATCGTTGAAGTAGATGGGCGGCGCTCGTTTCGCGAGCGTCTCAATGGGCTCGCCTTTTTGCCAGGTTTCCAGCGCCGTCCGCAGCGCATCCTTGGCCTTCTGGGGATCGGCCCGGTCCGGCAACGAGCCGCCGCCACATCCGCCTAGCGCTGCGCTAAAAAGTAAGGTAGTGCCCCAAAGCAAGTGGCGGCGGGAACTTGATGCGGAGAACATAGATCTCGATTGAAAGTTGGGTCGTTACTAAAAATCGCTGCCCGGCACTTCGTTGCCGGAGCGTGAGCCCGCGGCCCGCCACGCGGCCAGGCTGACGGTGCTGCTCACAAAACGCACCGAGCCATCGCAGAGCGCCAGGTTGACGCCCTGGGTGTGGCTGCTGCTGGCCGGCATGGTCGTTGTCGCGTTTTGGTTGAAGTTGCACGCCCGGCCGTTAGGCAGCGATACGTGGGTATAGAGCGTCATGTGCCAGCCGCGCAGCCAGTAACCGCCGCCGTCGGAGCGCTGCTGAAAGGCCAGGTTGTTCGGGTCGAGCGCTTCGCAAGCTTGCATAGCCTGGTCGCGCGTGGTCGGCGCGATGCCCGGATTGAAGAAGTCGGTGGCCGCGACCACCGCGTTGCTCCAATCACCCTTGAGGCGCTCACAAAACGCCGCCGTGTTGCTCGAGCCGTCGATGATGTCGGCGAAGCGCGCCCCTTTGGTGAGCGCCGCTGCGTTGGTGAACCAGAAGACGCCGCTCGCTCCGGATGCGTCCTGCTGCCAGCGGATGTCGTTGCTGTAGTTTGCGACGTAATTGTTGCCGGCCCAGCCGCTCGGCACGGCGCTCTGCGGATCGGAGGGGCACAGAAAAATCGGCACAGGCTGCGCTCGGGGCACTGCATTGGCCGCGGCATCCGGACTCACCTTGAAGTCGATCAAACGGTAGAGATTGTCTTGCTCGATATACGGCAAGAGGAAGCTATGTGCGGAGAAACGTTGGTTGGCAAGATTGGCGCTCGACAAGAAGCCGCCGCCGCCGGGTGGAAAGCTCTTTTGGGCATCGTGGTGATTGTGCGCCGCTATGACGAGCTGCTTAAGATGACTCTGGCACTGCGCTCGTGCCGCCGCTTCGCGCACTTTCTGCACGGCGGGCAAGAGCAGACCAATCAGGATGGGGATGATGGCGATCACTACCAATAATTCGATCAGGGTGAAACCGGAACGACGACGAGACATGACAGTTCTCCAAGAAGAATAAGGATGAATAAAGGCAAACTACATGGCTGCGCAACCTGCGAGCCGTCATGTTCTAAAGGAACGAATGTCACTGTAACGGTGATGGATAGGCGGCGCTGACAGCCTGCGCGGTTCAAGCGCACAAGCGAAAGAATCGGGGCGCAAGCTTTGCGCGCAGTTTCAGCGCCAATAGAGACGGGTTAGGCTCGCGGCGGGTGGAAAATGTCGCTTGGGAATGGATGCGGGTGCGACGCATTGGGAACAAGCCACACTGTTTCCGAACTAGGGGTGTGCGGCATCAAAAGGGCGATGCATTGCGCCATATCTTGAACCAGATTCACTCGCGCCGGCGCCGTCAAGGGCGCGGGCGAGACTGGTCCGCTGGAGCACTGTGGACCGCGGCAAGGTTGATTGCGCTTGGGGAACAGTTTATCCAGCCAATCGTTTGGGTTCGCGTGCGAATCTGTTTGCGGCGCAGGCGCTGAGTGACCGCCGACCATCACGTAGTCGCCGCAGGAGGCCTGGCTTTTTGCCGGTGCGCACAACCACGCGCCTGCGGTCAACAAGCCGGCGGCCAGAGGGACCAGGATTCTCGATCGACAATTTCTCACGTCTAAGCAATTGTAAATGCTTTTTTGGGCTACGCAAGCAAAACTTGACGACTCCGCGCGTGAATCCAATTCGCAGTCGTTCGACTGATTCGGTAAAATACTCTCACTTTGACGTTGTCGACGACGGAACCGAGAATTAGCTCATGCCCGGTTTCAATCTCAAGGAGTTCGAGTCTGCAGTGCCTTTGAAGGGGCTGGTTGGCTACCTCAATTTCTCGGAAGGCAAAGCCGATCCTCGTTTCCAAAAGCAGTTGAGCGACGCATTCGCCTTTTTTGCCCAACGCGACCAAGCGCTGCCGTGGATCGAACTGCAAAAGGCGCTTGGGCAGGGTCTAGACGCTCTTCAACGGGACGGGAGTAGTGCGTTTCAAGATGTAAGCCAGGCCCGCAATGTGTTAAGCCTCGTCTTTCAACAATTGCTGCCCGCTTATCGTCGCCACCACGCCGACTTGCTCTTTCATCAATCCGAAGAGGATTTGTGGCAGCCGTTCTTTTTGGCCAAGTCTTTCGAAGCCGTCCTCGCTCAGCGCGGCCTCTGGGACCAGTCCGAGCGCATCGTCGGCGGCGCGCTTCGGCAACTGAACGACTTCGTCGGCCATCGCCCCGTGACCGTCTTGGAATCCGGCTCGACGCGCGCTGCCATGCGCGGACCATCCGAAGGCGAAGAAGGGCCACAGCGCGGGGAATTGTATGAGCACGAGCGCTTGCGGCCGATTCCGCTCTTTCTGCACGATGCCGGCGTCGGTTGCGGCAAGTATCAAGCGCTCGTCGAGAAGGCGGTGAGCATACTTCAAGCGGTCGAACCGTCCATTCTTGGCGAAGCTTTTTTCGCTCTCGATCATCTCGATGAGCTGGCCCTCGATCCGCGCGGCTATGACTTCGACCACCCCGCCGACAAGCGTCCCAACTATTGTTTCGGCGAATGGGACCCGCATCTCGTCGACAACAAGGGGAACTATCGGCGCTTTGTCGTCCGGCAAATCACGCTCGACGGCATATTGCAGCGCGCTATGGCGTCGCGCGAACGTCAGAACGGCGACGCGCCGGACGTACCAGAGGAGGAGCTTCTTTTCGAGGCGGCCGCCGTGCTGGCGGGAACCATGCTGATGGCGTCGGGCGTGAGCGGTGGGGGGCCCGGGACGCACGACTCGTCCGTCAACCTGAACAACCTCATTCCGTGCATCGCGCGCTATCGGGAGAGCTTTTACTCCAAGCTCCTGGAAAAAACGCAAGGGCCGCATGGCGAGCGCTTGCGCGCGGAAGCGAAAACCACCCGGCAACCGTTCGGCGCCGCCCGCCAACACCTGAATCGTTACATAGCCCGGCAACGCGCTTGGCAGTTGCAGCAACGTCACTTGGCGCTCTTGCTCGCGGACATTGGCTATCCCGCCGCCAGCCGCCGCCAAGTCGCGCAAGTGCCGGTCCCCTCGGTGCGCATCCTCACCGAAATGCACATCCTGCTGCGAACGGGACACATGCACATAGACCAGGGCGGATTCGCCGAGGCCGCCGCGGTTCTGCCCCAAGTCGAAGACCTCTTGAAACGGGGCATCGGCTGCGGCGCGCTCATGGATCCCTGGAATATTCTCGGCTTCCAGGGACAATATCCGCGCTTCACATCGCTGGAAGACAGCGTCCGCGATCCGCGCATCGAACCGCTTGTTCTCGCGGTGGAGAAACTCTTCGACCTTCATGCGCGACTCTTGAGCGAAGGCGCTGCCAACGGAGTCTTTCGTCCCGAAAAGGCCTTAGTGGAGAGAATGCGCAACCTGGCGGAATGGTGGGACCGTTTCGCCACCACCACGGTGAGCGACGTGCCGGAGGTTTTGGGCGCTAGTGCGACGGCGTCCGCCGAAGCGGTGGCCGAGGCGCTATCCCTGTGGCGCGAGCGCGGCGCCGCCAGCGCCGACCTGGGCTTTTGGCGTGGACAGCACGAGCATTTTCGTTCGCCCAAAGCTTTTGCCCTGGTCGTGGACGCCGTCTTGCGCCAACAGGATTACCGGGCCGCGATGGCGCTATTGATGACCTGGCTCGGCCAAGTTGACGAAGTGCCGCTGGAAGAAGGCGACTTCAACTTCCACCATCTCGCTTTTCTCTGGATGCTCGGTGTTTGCGCCCTGGCTCAGGGCACGCCGCGCGACGCCGTAGACCCCACGCTCCGCGTGGGGCCAGCACCACCCCCCACGCGGAGCGTCGGGACTACACATTCTGGCGAAGGCCTCACGCCGGCCGCGCTCGCCATGAAGTTTTTCGACTTCCTGGAGGCAAATGCCGAAGACTATGCCCAGGTGCCGCGCCTTAATGTCTTGGGCGTCGAAGACGAAGACGCCGTAGGCGAATTGCCCGAACCGGAAGACGAAAACGAATCGCTCTTTGGCGCGGCCTATGAGGAGATGACCTATAAGGATTCGACCGACGACGACGTGGAAGCGGAAGTGCTGGACTTCATGCCCCAGAAAGACTTCGACCTCGCACACGAGGCCGAGCGCTTGGAGCAACGGCTGCGGTTCTTATCCACTCAGGCTCGGCTTTGGAACATCGCCACCCGGGCTCTGCGCGAATCGCAGGGCGCCGACCGCAAGGCCTGTCAGGACGCCGTCGTCGGCTGGCTCGGCAAATCGCGCAAGAACTTCCAAGGATTCTTAGCGCTGCTCGACGCCATCCACGAGCACGAAATCCCCAAGCCAACCGGCGCTTATGAAGCCGTCATCGAATACGACAATCGCCGCCAGGTGAAAGAGCGGCTCTTGGGGCAAACGATCACGGCCTGCCTGGATCAAGCGTTGGCCGTGGGCGCGCTGCGCGGCGTCCTCGACAAGGACTTGCCGTTAGGCGCGGAGTTTCAAGGTCCGGGCTGGGAGCCGCTTATCTTGCGGATGGAGCGGGCCCTGTTGCGCAAGGAGCCGGAGCTGGCACGCTCCTGGCTGCCGGAGTTCATCGAGCATTTTCGCAACGAGCCGCTCTTGTACTCGCCGCTAAACCAGGGCGGGCACCCCCGGCTCATCTTGCGGGCCTGCATTGGTCAAACGATCTTGCGCGGCCTGGTCGCCAATCTGCCGCGGCAAGGTCTGCTCAGCGAAACCTATCAGCTCGTGCGCTTGGCACACGCCATGGAGCAAAGCCAGCAAATCGAAGGGCCGCGCGTGACCGAGTACGATCGCATTTTTCACCTGGCCGTGCAGGCCGCCGCCGAAGCCGTGGTCGAGGCCGCGCGCCGCGAAGACGCCGCGCCGCAGCGGCTTGTCGCAGCGCTCGAAACCACCATTGAGCCCTTCCTGGACGTGTGGATGGAACACAGCAAAACACTGCGCGTGGCCGCTCTGGAGGGCATAACCAACGACGAAGAATGGAGGCGACTGCGGCAGTTCATTGAGACTTACGGCCATGATCTCTTCACGGCCCGCTTTTTAGCACTGGCGAACTTGCGAGGGATACTGCACCGCGGCATCGGCGCCTACCTCGATTCCTTGGCCCAAGATGCCGATCCCCTGCACTCCTGCCGCCTCATCGAAGACCTGGACGGAACGTATTCACGCCAGGAAGCCGAGCGTTGGTTGCAGCTCATCCTGCAAACACTGATCGAAAACTACACGCACTATCTCGATTATGACCGCACCACTGCCCAATCCGATTACGGCGAACAGCTCCATCGTCTTTTTGATTTCTTGAGGCTCAAAGCCAGCTACGAGCGCAATGCCTGGCAACTCCGGCCGCTCAACGTCGTCCACGAGATTCTCGCCAGGAAAGACGGGCCGACCGCGCAGGTCTGGCGCGAGCAAGTGCAACATTTGTCGCGCAACGTTGCCGACGAGCACTTGAACGAGCTGGCGCGCATCGAAGCGCAGCACGGCATTCGCCTGGCCACTGTCCGCGACCGGCTCGAGGAACGCTTTGTGCAGCCGATGGCGCTCGACAGCTTGTGCGCCCTGGTCGAGCCAGCACTCGATCAGGCGGCGCAATGGCTCGGCCGCGATGACGCGCCGCCGCTCGAGGAAGCAGTCGCGCCATTCGTGGCGAATCCCACCGGGGTGGGCCTGGACCTGCCGCCCTGGCTGCAGCGGTTGCAAAATGAGCTGCAGCGCGTCCGCAACGCCAAGACGGAGCTGGTCCAGCTCGCGGAGACGCTGTTTCAGGTGCCGAAGCTGTCGCCGGCGCTTGAGGCATTGGAAGCGCAGATGCGTGGGCTGGAAAAAGGCGAGAATAGCGTCAGCTAGAGTTGTCCGGCCTTGGTCAGCTTTTCGCCGATGAAGATGACGAGCCAGCGGATGAGGAAGAAGCCGCCGACGGCGACGCCAGCCAAGACGCACAGCCACAAGAGGAAACCAAGCATGCCGCCGGCCCTGAGGTAGAGGTTGTGGATCCAGCGCCAGCGTAAGCGCGCTTCTTCTTCCTTCTCGATCTGTTTGTACATCTCGCGGATCTTCTCGCTCTTGCGATCCGCTTGCTCCTTGGTGCTCATGCCTTTGAACAACTGTGCGAACTCAACGTACGTGCCCAGCGCCCGGTAATTGCCCTTGGCGGCGCCCCGGCTCATCTGCGCGGCCGCGTCCACGCTGCCGCTCTTGATGAGCGTGACGACTTGCTCGCGCTTGAGCTTCTTCGTCACCAGCTGACCGGCGTCGTCGATGAATTGCCAGAAATAGAAATCGCGATCCGCCCTGGAATCCGGCCGCTGTGTGACGGCCGGCGTCTGCGTGGCGGCCGCAGCGGCGGGCAGCTTCGTCGCGGGAGCGGGGGCGGGGGCCAGTGTTTTCGTCGATGGCTGACCGGGAGCGGCGACTCCTTCCACCACGCTCAGCGCCTCGTGGTGCAAACCCAGCGATTCTAGATCCGCGATCAGCTCGGCGCAGCTCGCATAGCGATGCTCCGGCTTTTTCGCCACCATCTTTTCCACGATCAGGTCGAGCCGCTCCGGCACATCCTGGTTGAAATTTCGAATCGGCGTGTATTTGCCCTTCTCCTTGGCTTCGATCAGCTCGACAAAAGTCTCGCCTTTGAACGGCGCATCTCCGGTGAGAAAGGCATAAAGCATGCAGCCCAGCGCATAAATATCGACCCTGCCGTCCACGTGCTTGACATCGCGGGCTTGCTCCGGCGCCATGAACAGCGGCGTGCCGGCGCCGGTGCCGGTCTTGGTCAGGGTCATATCGTCGTCCGTCGCTTTCGCAAGTCCCAGGTCCGCGACTTTGATGACGCCTTTTTTGGTCAAGAGGATGTTGTCGGGCTTGATGTCGCGATGGACCAGTCCCTGTTCGTGCGCGTGCTGCAAAGCGACCGCGGTCTTTAGCGCGATGTGCAAGGCGTCGCCCACGGAAAGCTTGCCGTGCTCGCGCAGCAGGTCATCGGCGCTGCCGCCGTCCACGTATTCCATGGCGAGGTAGTGATAGCCGCCCGCGACATCCACGTCGTAGCAACGCAGAATGTGCGGGTGATCGAGCTTGGCCATCACGCGGGCTTCGCGGAGAAAGCGCTCGACGAATCCGGGTTTGGCGGCCAGCTCTTTGGATAGCACCTTGACTGCGGCGTCCCGGTCGAGGCTGATCTGATGCGCCTTGTAGACGGCGCCCATGCCGCCTTGGCCGATTTTCTTTTGCAAAAGGTAATCGCCGAGCGTCGCGCTTTTCGCCTGAGCCGCCTTATGTACCGCTTCGACCTCCGACTTGCTCATCTGCTTGGTGTGGCCGACAGGGGCGGGATCGCTTCCGCGCGTCGCGGGGTCGTTCCCTCGCTCGCGCGTCGCGGGGTCGTTCCCTCGCTCGCGCGTCGGGCTAGTGTCGTCGCGCGGCGAAGTGACTTCGAAATCGACTGGTTGTTTCTCCGGCGCCTTGCCGAAGGCGTGCGTTTGCTCCATGGGGCCGACAGTCTTGGCGAAGTCGCTGCGCACGGAACCCAGCTCTCCCCCCGAAGCCAATGGATCGGGGGCGAGGTCGTTCGAAGCTGTGGAAGGTTCCTTGGTCATGCACAACGCTCCCGGCGGCCGGGCTGGGCCCTTGGTTCCCGAGCTAGTGTGGGGCAGATATTCTTGTTTGGCCGACACACACGGGCAAACAAGAATGTTCGCCCCACTTGAGAACCATGTCAATTATTGGTCTTTTCGCGCAAACGTGCAAATCAAAATTGGCGGCGCAGGAGCCAAAGGCTGCCGGAAAGGCTCGACGCAACCGCCTTGGATTTCAACTCTTAGCGGCAGGAAACCCGTCCAACAAACTCGCACGGGAGTGATTGCAAACCGCGCGCGGCATCATATAATCCCCATCAACTTACACCCAATCCTCGTTCCCAGGCTCCGCCTGGGAACGCCATCCCAGAGGCTCTGCCTCGATGGCGGCGGCGAGGCGGAGCCTCGCGGATTAGGTTCCCAGGCGGAGCCTGGGAACCAGACGCTAGTAGGGTACTCTGGCTGAGCCGGGGCACCAGAACCAGGAGCGATGCATGGCTGAAGAGCGCAAAGAGACCAAGGCCTCGTGGACCAAGCTGTTCACCACATTCAAAGTGGCGCTGGATGTGAAAAAGCTGCTGCTGGCGGCGGCAGGCATAGTGGCCATGGCTCTGGGCTGGTGGCTGTTGTCTGTCGTCTTTTACGGCGTGCGCTCCAAGCCTGACCCCCTAGCTTACAACTGGGAGAAAATGAGCGAGGCGGAGAAAAAGAGTACTTTTACCAGTCTCAAGAATGCGCGCGACCGCTGGAATCTCTTGTACGAAATGGCCGCTCCCGCTCCGTCCAGCTCCAAGGACATACCGCGCGCCGATGCCCTGGATCTAGCCAAGGACTATGAAGAGTTCGTGGAGATCCAGGCGATCTCACAAGCGCATCAACGGCTCAATCAAACGGTGGAGGTGAAAAAAGACGGCGGTATCTTCTGGCTGTTTATCGACACCACTACAAAATACAGTTTGACTAATCCAGCCGATCCCAAGGACAACGCCCCTCTCGAAAAGTTGAAGGATCGCAAATTCGCCGTCGCCGACATTGCCATCCTTAGCGAAAAAGACGAAACCATTCTCCTTGAGAAAACACCGTTAGCGGTGGCGGTGGCGGTGGCGAAGGACTTCGCCGCCTTGCACGAATATCGCAAAGGGGCTCGCACGCCGGAGGCATCTCGAGATCGGGATGGCGCCAACAAAGAAGTCGCTTCCAGAGCGTATCAGAAATACGTCGATTCCCAAAAGAAATGGCAAATGAAGGTTGCCGGGCGCTTGCGCACCTTGCCTTGGTTCGAGGATCGCGGCCAGAATCCGTATCTGCTTGTGGCGGAGACAGTCAAAGGCGGCAGCATGGACGGCAAGGCAGATCAGGGGATCATTCTGAGCTGGTTGGGTTGGCTTGGCGATCAAGGGCGTGTCTTGGTCGAGCCCTTGGTCAAGTTCCTTTCGCCGATCTTGTACTTCTTCGACGCGCGCGCCGGCGGCTGGAACCGCGTTTATCTGATTCTCATTATCTTGTGGACATTGATGGTCTGGGGCTTTTTCGGCGGCGCGATCACGCGCATGGCTGCGGTCCAATTGGCCAAAAACGAAAAGATCAGCATGGCGGAAGCGATCAAGTTCGCCAAGGAGCGCTGTCAATCGTTTTTCTCCGCCCCCTTGTTTCCCCTTGTTTTCCTCGGCATATTGACTTTCTTCCTCATCATCTTCGGCATCTTCGAAGGTTGGACTTTCTTCTTTGGGGATATCTTCATCGCCGGTTTGCTTTGGCCCATCGTCATTGTCTTGGGCTTGATCATGGCGGTGGTGCTGGTCGGCCTAGTCGGTTGGCCGCTCATGTACCCGACGATCAGCACGGAAGGCAGTGACAGTTTCGACGCGCTTTCACGTTCTTACAGCTACGTCTATCAGCGGCCTTGGCATTACATCTGGTATTCCTCGGTGGCTCTCGTATATGGCGCTGCACTGGTGTTTTTCGTCGGGTTGATGGGCTCGCTGATTGTTTATCTTGGCCAATGGGCGGTCGGGCAAGCGCCATTTCTTTCGAGCACCGACGAAGCCCGTGACCGCGAGCCCACGTATCTGTTCGTCTACGCGCCGACATCGTTCGGGTGGCGCGATCTGTTGATTCACGGCAGTCAGTTCAAAGTCGAAAAGACAGTGGAGACGCCGAGCGGCAGGCCGCGCAAGACATACGAGCTAACCGATGAGTACAGGCAGAATCTCTCCTGGCACAACAAAGTCGGCGCGTTTCTCGTCGCCATCTGGATTTACCTCTTCTTCCTGCTCATCGTCGGCTTCGGCTACAGCTACTTCTGGACTGCGAGCACGGCGATTTACCTGTTAATGAGGCAAGTGGTGGACGACACCGACTTCGACGAGGTGCACATGGAAGAAGGGGAGATGGAAGACACCTTCACGCAGCACATGGCGCCGACGCCGGCCGCCGTCAACACCGGCTTGCAGATGGTTGATCCGCCGGCCGTGCGCGTGCCTCCTCCGCCTCCGCCGCCTACGCCAAGCTCGCCGCCG
>JAKEHV010000149.1 GCA_022614915.1 Gemmataceae bacterium
CCGCCCCGGTCGCGGTGGTTGAATTTGGAGTGCGGCGCTATTCCGCCGCTTTTGTTTTTCTTGGTGCACGAAGCCTGTCTGCAGTCCAAAGAAAGCGGCGGAAAAACGCCGCATTCCAAAGAAAGTGATCCTAGCTCAAAGCGGCGTGTTCTTCCAGCCCGGCTCGACCAGGCGCGTTGTCGTGGCGTCGTCGCGCTCGCGCCGCCAGTTCACGATGCGCGCTCAACCGAAACACGTTTCTCCAGGTTCCGTAGCGCCGCCAGCACGATGTCCACGCACTCCTCTACGGGAAACCGCGACGAGTTGAGTATCAGGTCGTAGCCCAAGGGATCGGTGGGGTCCATCTGGAAGTGGTCGCGCAAGTACCGGACGCGTTCGCGGTCCGCTGTTTCGATGTAGCGGGCGGCTTCGTCGGCAGAGAGCCGCTTTTCTTGGCGAATGACGCGAATGCGATCCTCCATGGCGGCGACCAGGCGCACGCGCAAGGTATTGGAAGGCGCGAGAAGCTGCGCCGCTCCCCGGCCGACGATGACGCACTGGCCGCGTTGCCCCAGCGTGAGAATCGTTTCCGCCAGAGCGCGAACAAAGGCAGTTTGACTGACGAACGAATCCGAAGCCCAACTGTGAACCATTTCGTTCAGCCAGCCCACTTCCCTCTCGTCCATGCTTTCGAGCTGCTCGACGCGCCAGTTTTTGTCATTGGCCAGTTTCTGCAACAGCTCCTGATCGTAGACCTGCCAGCCTAGTCGTTTTCCCACGGCCCGCGCGACGGTTGTGCCGCGGGCGCCCGTCTCGCGGCTGACAGCGATGCTCAATGCCCGCGCGGCTCGCCGGTCGTGTGCGTGGCCGGCGACACGAAGCAGGGCTTCGGGAGCGCGTTCGGATTGCATGGCTTGTCCTCATGGGCGACGTGAACAACGTGTAGAATTGTGATGTTGATTTTACTCGATTTGGACATGGAGTGCCGCTACCATCGCCGATTTGAGCTTTTCGGATCAACGCGCCACGCTTCAACTTAGAACGGCGTGCTTTTCCAACCCGGCTCGACCATGCGCATCGTCGTGGCGTCGTCGCGCTCGCGCATGCCGCATTTGCGATAGGTCTCATGCGCGCGGGCGACCTTGTCGCTATCCAAACTTACGCCCAGGCCCGCGCCGGCTGGTATTTGCATGCGGCCATTGCGGATTGCGAGCTTGCCGCCTTGCAAGATGTCGGCGTTTTCCGGCAGCCAGGGGTAATGCGTGTCGCTGGCGATGGTGAGTTGCGGGCAGACGGCGGCCACGTTGATCATCGCCGCCATGGTCACGCCCGCATGGTTGTTGCTGTGCTGGCTCATGCGCCAGCCGAGCGTTTGGCAAATCCGGCCCAGCTCCTGGCAACCGACGAGGCCGCCCCAGTAATGATTGTCGGCCAGCACGACGTCGATAGGCTCGAGTTGCACCGCTTCTTTGATGTGCTCAAAACGCGTCACGCACATGTTGGTGCTCATGGGCAGCATCGTTGCCCGCCGCACTTCGGCCATCGCCTTCTGGCCGCGCACGGGGTCTTCATAGTATTCGAGATTGACTTTGCGTAGCTCTTTGCCGGCGGCGACGGCGGTTTCGACGAGCCAGCGGGCGTTGGGGTCGATGCGCAGCGGGAACTTGCCGCCGAATTGCGACTCCATGGCGCGCATGCTTTCGAGTTCGACGTTGGGCGGCAACACGCCCGCTTTCAGCTTGAAGACGCGGAAGCCCCATTGCTTCTGAAAGCGCGCCGCCATTCGCGCCATCGCTTCGGGCGTGCGCACTTCGCCCCAATCGTCGAGCGCGTCTTTGTCTTTGCCGCGACGATCGACGAGACGGCGATCCGCCAAGAGCTTGGGATGATCGGCAGCGTAACGATAGAAGAGATAGGCGGCGAATTCGACTTCATTGCGCACCGGCCCGCCCAGAAGCTCACCGATGCGGCGGTTGGTCGCTTTGCCGCAGGCGTCGAGGCAGGCCAGCTCGATGCCGGCGTAGCAGGCGGGGTTCAGGTCGTAAAGTTCCTTGAAGAAGCCGCGATGGGCGAATGCATTGCGGCCCACGATTATTTCGCGGGCTTTTTCCAAAGCTTGCGCGACGCGCTCGCCGCCGCGCGTCTCGCCGATGCCGATGATCTTGGCGTCGGTTTCGATTTCGACAAGGTTGCGCAGGAAATAGGGGCCATGGCACCCGCTAGCGGCCAGGATCGGAGGATCGGGCAGCGCGATGGGCGTGACGCGCAGCGCGGTGATGCGCAAAGGCGTTGGCTCGCGTCTTGGTTCACCGGCCCGCGCTGCGCTAGCGGCCAGCAGACCGGTCACGGTTGCCCAAAGCCATTGGCGGCGGGACAGATTAGCGCGGTCGTTCACTGCTGTCGCCTATGTAGGACAGGTTTCCAACCTGTCCGCAGCAAAACAGGACAGGTTGAAAAACCTGTCCTACTGTTGCAGCCGCAAGGTTAGTTCGTTTGGCTCATTCGTTATCTTGACGCGCAGGTCCGTCTTCTTGGGGTCGGCGTATTTTTCAGGAAGGCGGTTGGGGCCGAGCTTGCCGGAAGGCTCGAAATAAGGCTCACGCAGGACCACGGTGACGGCAAACTCGCCTGTGGTCGCGCCATCGTTGGCCCGGTAGGTGCTGAGCGTGAAGGTGCCGTCGCCCGCGGCGATCGCATCAGCGGCGGAAGTGAACTTCTTGCCCTCTTGCTCGACCAGGTGCAGTGTGACGCGTGCTCCCGCTACCGGCGCCCCGTCCATGAGCACCGTGCCGCGGGCCGGATACGTCGGCTTGCGATTGTAAATGGGCTGGCCTTCCTCTGCGCTTATAGGCTGCTTCATGCTTTCCGAATAAATGCCGTCGAGCAAGATGTTGGCGAGCACTGGGCCGTCTTTGTTCATGGTCACCCAGACGATGTGATCGAATTCGCCGTATTCGACGCCGCGCATTTTGCTGCCGCCGCCAGTGGTGGCGAGCTGGTAGTAGTTCATGCCTTGGCGGACGAACTTCTGATAGCGATGCACATGGCCCGCGAAGACGGTGTAATTGCGGCCGGCGAGCAGTTTCTCCATGTCGAGCCAGCCGCCGGTGTCGACGTTTTTGAAGACCCACATCGGTTTGTGCAGAGCGACGAACGTCCAGCGCACGTTCTGGTTTTCCTTGAGCGTTTTCTCCGCCCATTCAATCTGCTCTTTGCTCACGCGCGGACCTTCTTTCCCTTCATAAGGGTCGTCGGAGCACAAAACCAGAATGAGCACATCGCGATAGAGGAAGTGGTAATAGCGCTTGCCGAAACGGCTGTCGTATTCCTTGGTCTGGATTTCGTTGGCGGTATCGTGATTTCCTGAGACGTAGAAGAACGGCATTTGCAGTTTGTGCGTGTAGGTCTGAAACTCCTTCCACTCCTCGGCGAGCTTGGTGCGGTCCTTGGTATAGCCCTCGATCAGGTCGCCGACGGACAAGACGAACGACGGTTGCATTAAGTTAATCTGTTCGACGGCCTGAGAGAAGACGCGCGCCCGATGGCCACCCGTGCGATCACTGACGACGGCAAAGTGAAACGTGTCCGGGCTGTTGTTGAGGCGCAAGTGCGTCCAGGGATTGCGCTCGGCGGAGTCGACGACGAGACCGTTCGGCGCGACTGGCGCGTTTTGGCCGCCGGAAAGTGCCATCGCGCCGACAAGAAGACAGACGGCGAGCGTGGCGAGCAAGAGGCGTTTCATGGTCGGCTCCGGGAGGGGAGGTCTTAGATCAGACTACACGAGAGCCGGCCCAATCGCACGAGAAAAAATGATGAAAGTCCAGCCAAGTGGGCCACGGATGAACACGGATTAAACACGGATCAATAAATGGACATTGATGTCATCCGTGTTCAATCCGTGTTCATCCGTGGCCCTGGGCTAATACTTCGCCTTTTTGGTGAAGTCAACGACGGTGGTCGAGCCGGGTTTGATGGCGACAGAGCGCTCCTGAGTTACATTTTCTCCGCGCTGCACCCACTGGGCCTTGATCTTGTATTGATAGGTATGCCCCGGCTCCAACTGCGGCGACGTGTAGACGCGGATCGAGCTCAGCCCCGATTCCTTCTTCTCGCCGTCCACCCACACGACAGCAGCGGTGGTGGGCAGGATGACGCTGACGACGGCTTGCGTTGGGGCTGGTTTGGGCAGAACCGCGCTCGCGGACGAATACGGATCGTAGCCTGATTCTGACGCCGGCTGGTAGATGTTGTTGATGATGGTGTCTCCGCCATACACCGGCACGGGATAGGGTCGCGGCATACGGTGATGCAACAGCCACCACTTGTACGGGTTGTCCTTCTGCTTGGGATCGACGGGCGGCTTCTTGTCGCCGTTCTTGTTTTGTGCGTGCCCCAGGTCGGAGCATACCGCCAACGCGGCCAAGACCAGGAAAATGCCAATGATCTTTCTCATGGAAGCCCCTTCGCGCGATCAATCGAGCCGTTCCAATTCCCCAATCTTCATTCTACGCATAGAGGAAAGGCAAATCCTGGATTTAGTGAAGACTTCGCACTTTTGGGCGGCACGGAGAAGATGATTGATGACGCAGAGAGGCCACCCTACGGTTGCGGCGCTGCCTTCATCACTCCCAGATCAATGCCGGGCTGGACATAGCGCTTATTTTGTCCATCGGCGCCGATGACCACGAGGTGCAGCGCCCGACCATCGATGCCAAAGACGCGGCGCTCGATGAAGTAAAACACCGTCGCATCGTCGATCCAGCCGGGAAAGCTCAAGCCTTCGGCGCCAATGGTAATAATGGGGCGGTGTGCATCGGCCGCAATCGATCGCAAGTTCTTTAGCTCGGCGTCAGCGATTACTATTTCAAGCCGGTCCAGTGCCAAATCAAACAAATTAGCCTCGACCTTTCGTAACAACAGGATCTTCTTTCCGTTCGGCGAATAGCAAATGAAACTCACCTTGCCGCCGTGGGGGCGAATGGATTTCGCCGCGACGTCCAATTCAAAGAGGACGGGATCAAAGTTTTTTTCGTCGTCCACGAGGGCGCCAGCCTCTCCTGCTTGGTTGGCGCCGAACAGCACCGTCTTGTTGTCCGGAGATAGCTCCATGCAGCCTTCACGGCTCGTCACCGCCGCCGCCAAAGGCGTCACATCGCCGCTCGCCGCGTCGAGAATCGCGATCTCGCCGTGGTAGCGGCTGTTCTTGTCTTTCTCCTGAATGCGAAAGACGAGCAGCCGCTTCGAGTCAGCGAACCAGCGCACGACATTTCCTGCCTTGGCGAGGGCCAAGCGCACCTTCCCGGTCTTAACATCTGCCAGATGCACCTCCGGGAGTCCATTTGCAAAGGCATCGGCGTAGCGTATCACGGCCAATTGCGAGCCGTCCGGAGAAAAATGGACGTTGCCCGCATCGCGCATCGTGAAGAGCGATCGCGATTTGCCGTCCTTAAGCGACACCAGGTCAAACCGGAATTGGTCGACGAAATCTTTGCGCACTTTCCGGACCAGCACGGCCTCCGTTCCCGCCGGTGAAAACCGTCCAAACACCGGCAGCCCGTCCTGGGCATGTTCCAGCGCCGTCAGTTTGCCGGTCCGCGCCTGAAATAGAAAAAAACCTTCCTGCCGAGGGATCAACATCTCCCCCTGAGCATTGACGTGAAGGTCGATGGGAAAGCACCCGGCGGCGGACAACAGGACGCCGCCGGCCAACAGCAACAGTATGCTTTTGCAACGCATCATGGCCGATCATTCCCTTGGCCATCCGAAAACCCAGTTGCCTCCGGTTTTCGAAAAAACGCGAAATAGAGGACGATGCCCAGGATCAGCAAGGCCAGCACCAGAGCCGCGCCTACGAAAACTCCAACATACGAGCGATCAGCATGCGGCGGGAAGTCGTCGATGCCGAAGTCGGCATCAGGCGGTACGTTTCCCGGCTGCAGCCGCCACGGCGCATTGGGGTCATCGGGAGGCGCTTGATCCGGCAGTTTCCCCGCCCAGGCGTAGGCCTCCTTGTCAAGAAAAGGCTGCAAGTTCTTCTTGTTCGTGCCGTCGGTTCGGACAGTCAAGAAGCACAAACTCTTGCCGCCTGCGCCGTATGCCAAGCGCTCGCTTAGATAAAAGACGCTCTCTTCGTCGAGCCAGCCGGGTATGGGGTAGCCAAAAGCGCCGAGGCTCTCGGCCGCGTCATGGGCGAGCGGCGTGAAATCCGTCCAGGCGTCGTTGGCGATGATGAGTTCGACGCTGTTCGCCGAGAAATCCTGGCGCGGCGCCGTAAACAGAATGCGCTTGCCGCTGGGTGAATAGCGCGCCAGGAACGCATCTTTGCCGACAGCGCGCACTTTCGAATTCGCCACATTCACTTCAAAGAGCTTGCGGAAGCCAAAACCCTCGGCGGGCCTGGCGGCTTCGCCGGGTGGAGCGACGGCGTCGGCCGTGATGAGGAAGCGCTCATTGTCCGGCGCCAGGTCGAGAAACAACTGCTGGCTACCGACCACACTCGCCAGCGGCTTGCTCTGGCCGGTGCTGATGTCGAATTCGACGACCTCGCCAAGCAAGCGGTCCTGTTTGTCCACGTCGCGCACCGTGAAGAGCAAGAGCCGTTTCGAATCGGCGAACCAGCGAAAGCTCAACGCGATGTCTTTGATTAGTATCCTGCTCGTGGAATCCTTGACAGTGACCAGGTGCAACTCGGTGCTCGGCTTCTTGAATTCAGGATGCTGCTTGTCGGCGATGCGGATGATCGTCAGTTGCGTCCCGTCGGGCGAGAATTGCACGTGGGCAGTTTGAGTCGCTCGAAAGACGGTGCGCGGGTCGCCGCCTTCCAAGGGAGTCAAATCGAAGCGGAAATCGTCGCGGCCGCGCACGGCGCGCACCACGAGCAGTGCGTCCTTGCCGTTTGGGGAAAACCGGGCGAACACGGGCATTCCGCCGGCCGGCCCAGCGATCGGCTTCGCCTGGCCGCTGGCCGGATGAAAGAGGAAGAAGCCCTCCTGGCGAAAGACGATCACTTCCCCTTTGCTGTTGACGTCCAGCTCGATGGGAAAACAGCCCGGAAGAAACAACAGCCCGACCAGGGGGAAGAACCGAAGCTTGCGCATGATGCGATCTCGAAGTGGTGGGATTGTACTGAGGCGAGCAGGCGGATGCAATGCAATAGGCGTGTCACTCTTCCAGATACGTGTAGCCGTCCAGACCGGATTCGTAAAAGCGCAAGAGTTGACGTGATTCGTACAAGGTGATCCGGTTGTTGCGCACGGCCCGTTCCACGTCCTTGCGCAAGGCGGCGATCAGCTCGTCGCCGTTGTATTGCACGTACGCCAGCACTTCGCGGACGGTGTCGCCTTTGATGACGCCGTCGAGATTGACCGCGCCGTCGTCATCCACGCTGACGTGGACGGCGTTGGTGTCGCCAAAGAGATTGTGCAGATCGCCCAAGATCTCCTGGTAAGCGCCCAGCAAGAAAGCGCCCAGGAAATAGGGTTGGCCGTTGAAGGGATGCAGCTCCAAGGTGGCGCGGACGTCGCGCAGGTCGATAAATTGGTCGATTTTGCCGTCCGAGTCGCAGGTGATATCGCCCAGGACGGCGCGGCGCGTGGGGGCTTCGTTCAGGCGATGAATCGGCATGATCGGGAAGAGTTGCTTGACGGCCCAGCTATCCGGCATCGATTGGAATACGGAGAAATTGCAGAAGTAGGTGTCGGAGAGGAGCGGCCCCAACCCTTGCAGTTCTTCCGGCGTGTATTCCAGGCCGCGCACCATCTTGAGGATCTTGTTGCACACCGCCCAAAAGAGCCGTTCCGTCAGGGCGCGTTGCTCAATCGTGAGATTGCCGACGTTGAACATGTTGAGCGAATCGTCCATCGCCTGCTGGGCGTCGTGGTAGCATTCGAGCAGGTTCTTTTTGGACAAATCGCGATAGATGCCGAAGAGGTCGGTGATTTGCGAGGGTGAATCCTGCGGGATTTCCGGCGGCACATCGTAGCGGTCGAAGTTGGAGACGCCCAGGACGTCGAAGATCAGCATACTGTGGTAGGCGACGACGGCCCGGCCCGATTCGGAAATGATGGTCGGATGGGGCACGCCGCATTCGTCGCACACGGACTTAATGCGGAAAACGACGTCGTTGGCGTATTCCTGAAGCGTGTAGTTGACGGAGGATTCGAAATCGGTTTGCGAGCCGTCGTAGTCGATGCCGAGGCCGCCGCCGACGTCGATGTATTGCACGCCGGCGCCGACGCGGTGCAATTCCACATAAATGCGCGCCGCTTCATTGAGTGCGTTCTTGATGCTGCGAATATTGGTGATCTGGCTGCCCAGGTGAAAGTGCACGAGCTGCAGGCAATCCTCGAGGTTGCGCTGCTTGAGGTATTCGAAGGCTTCGAGCGCTTCGGTGAGCGTCAGGCCGAACTTGGAGCGGAAGCCGGCGCTATAGCGCCATCGGCCCGCCCCGCGCGCCGCCAGCTTGACGCGAACGCCGATGACGGGCCGCACGCCCAATTCCTCGGCGTTGCGGACGATGGTTTCCAGCTCGGTGAACTTTTCGACGACGGGGATGATGAGCTTGCCCATCTTGCGGGCCAGCATCGCCATCTTGATGAATTCGTCGTCCTTGAAGCCGTTGCAGATGATGGGCGTCTCGCCGCCGTCGGTGAGTGCGAGCACCGCCAAGAGCTCCGGCTTCGAGCCGGCTTCCAGGCCGAACTGGAATTGTTTGCCGAAATCGAGTATTTCCTCGACGACGTGGCGCTGCTGGTTCACCTTAATGGGATAGACGCAGCAATACGGGCCCTGGTAATTGAACTCGGTGATGGCGGCTTTGAAGGCGTCGTAGATTTCGCCAACGCGGTGGCGGAGTATGTCGGTGAAGCGCAAAAGGATCGGCAACTGAATGCCGCGCTCCTGAAGCTGATCGACCAGTTCCTTGAGATCGACAGCCTGCTCGGGCCGCTTGTTGGGGTGGACGGTGAGGTGGCCTTTTTCGTTGATGGCGAAATAGCCTTTGCCCCAGTAACCCACCTCGTAAATGTCCAGGGCATCCTGGACCTTCCAGGCTTCCATCAATTCCATTTAGATAACGCCTCACCGGTGAAGGGATGGCAACGGACGATACGCTGGTGAACCGACGCGCGAGTTTTTCATGAAGGAGGATGCCTGAAGCCTCACCTCTGTCCGTTGTTCCGTTGCATCATTAGTATTTTGTTTTTCGGTCAACGTCAAGAAATTTCCAACGGCTTCGTCTCGCTGCGATCCAACAAGGTCTGCAACCCTCGGAAATACACATTCGTCGGAACGGCCTTCGATTCCAGAAGCGCGAGGAACGGATCGGCGTGCGTCGGCATCGACCAGGGCAGGCACACGAAGTCGGCGGACTTGCCGGGAGCGAGCGAGCCGGTTTCGTGCTCCCACCCCAAGGCCCGCGCGCCGTTGATGGTCGCCATGCGCAACAACATGTCGCCCCACAGATCGGGATAACGCTCATGCAGAAAGCGCAACTCGCCCAAAATGCTCAAATCGGGATTCGACGCAAGGCTGTCGGTGCCGACCGCCACCGTAACGCCGCCCGCGTACCAGTGCCGAAACAGGTGCGGCCAATGGCCGAAGGCGGCGTGGGTGCGCGGGCAGTAGATGACCGCCGCGTTGCCGAAATCCGTGCCGGCATCGAGGTAATTTGCATGCACGAGAGAAGTGCCCTTTCCCTTGCGATACAGGCTTACGATGGTTTCGAGATTGGGCACGAGGCCTTGCGGATCGTAAACGCCTACTTCACGCAGGAATTCTGCAAATGGCCCGTCCGGCAATACAAACTCTGCGCAACTTTCCCCCAGGTGTGTGCAGACGGGGATGCCGCTTTGGCGATTGCGCTGAGCCGCTTCCTCAAATATCGAGGCACGCACGCTATAGGGGGCGTGCGGACTGAGTCCAGCCCGCAGCGTGGTGGTGGCCGGATGGTCCTTGAGCCAATGGTCTGCCGTGTCTAAAGCAAGCGCAGCGCGGTCTACGGTCAAGCCGAGCATTTCGAAGAAGACAACCGCGCGCAGGGGAAAGCGTGCGAGCGTCTCCCAGCTTCGGCCGCCTACAGCAATATCGCCCAGCAGCGTGACTCCATGCGCCAGCGATTGACGTATGCCCGTTTCAATGGCCGCGGCGGTCTGTTCCGCCGTCTCCTGGCGCCGATGCGCGCCGATGCCGCGCAGCCACTTAATGAAATCCGGCGACGGCGGCAACTTGCCGGCAAGGTTGGAGAGATCGAGATGCGTGTGAGCATTGACAAGGCCGGGAATGACAGCGGTGTCTCCCAGATCGAAGTCCGGCTGGCGTGCGGCGGCCTGCTTCAACTCCCCTCGCCCTGGAGGGAGAGGGGTCGGGGGTGAGGGGATCCGCTCCAAAGCTACGATGCGCTCGCCTTGGATGGTGAGCACGCCCCGCTCGACGGGCGGCGCATCGCCGGGAAAGATCCAGCGCGCGGTCAACGACCACGGTCTGTCGTGCGGCGGCTGCATAAAGCGTTTGACTGTCAGAGCCGCGCCCGTGAGGAAGCAGAGCCGAACAGCAACCGCTTCCTCACGGGCGCGGCTCAGACAGTAATGCGCATCATATCTTCAATTTGCAATTTTCAATTTACAATTTACAATTTGAAATTCCTCCATAAAGCGAAGGACCCACGGCGGGGATGATGCCGTGGGTCGTTTCGCGCAAGGCATGGCACGAGAGGAGCTACTGCACCTTCGCGGTGAACTTCACCGGCAGTTTGCCTTCGAAGAGCTTCTGCAGGTTGTCCTTCATGGTGGTTGGATCGCCGCCGCGGAAGTTGAACTTGTTGCCGAGCACGGTAGTCATGTTGGCGTACACTTGCTTGAAGGCGGGGTTGGCGGAGCCTTTGCCCGGCTGGCACATTTCGTTCCAGGCGTGCATGAGATCGCCGTTGTTGACGCCTTCGAGGACGACGCTGTAACGTTTGCCCCCAGGCGGCGTCATGGCGGACTTAGGCTCGGCGCCGGCCGTAACCGTTTCGCGGGCCAAGACGAAACCGTAGTACGCTTCGTTGCCGTGCTCGCCGATGTCGAGGCCCTCGATTTCCTCTTCCGGCGGCACGCGAATTCCGACGGTGTATTTGAGGATAAGCCATGCGACAAGGGCCACGGGGAAAACATACAGCGCGGTATAGATCACACCCTGCAATTGAATGAGGAACTGAGTCAGCCCGCCGCCATAGAACAATCCCGTCATCTTCGTGGCATTGCCCGCAGCCGACGGCGCCGCGAATAGACCGATGCACAAGGTGCCGAAAACGCCGTTCACCAGGTGGACCGAAGTGGCCCCGACGGGGTCGTCTAACTTCAATTTGTCAAACATGAGCACGGCGAGCACAACCAGCACGCCGGCGATAAGACCGATGATCACGGAAGCAGCCGGCGTAACAAATGCGCACGGCGCAGTGATGGCCACCAATCCCGCCAAGCAACCGTTCAGCGTCATACCCAAGTCCGGTTTGCCCAAGAGCAACCAGGCGGCGACCGTGGCGCTCAACGTCGCCGCGCAAGCCGCCAAATTGGTGGTAATGGCTACTTCCGCAATGACTGCGCCGTCAGCGGCCATCGTGCTGCCGGGGTTAAAGCCGAACCAGCCGAACCAGAGTACAAAACAGCCAATCGTAGCGGCGGTCAAGTTGTGGCCTGGAATGGCGTTGGCGCGCCCATCCGCGCTGTACTTGCCGATGCGCGGTCCGAGAATGATGATGCCCGCCAGTGCAGCCCAGCCGCCGATGGAGTGCACTTGCGTGGAGCCTGCGAAATCAAAAAAGCCCGAGGCCTGCAGCACGCCGCCGCCCCATATCCAGTGGCCGACCACCGGATAGATGAAGATTGCCATGATGAAGCTAAACAGAATGAACGAGTGGTACTTGATACGCTCCGCGACAGCGCCGGAGACGATGGTGGCCGCGGTGCCTGCGAAAACGAGTTGGAAGAAGAACTTGGCCCAAAGCGGCACGCCGGTCCAATTCAGCGCATCGTAGGCGCCCCAATAAAAGCTGGACGCGGCGTATTCCTTTTCGAACGAACCTTTTCCCGGAACGTCCAACTTGACGGCAAAGGTCACGTCGGCGTCTTCATCCTTGCCGTCCTTGTTCTTCACCGTTTTCTTGTTGCTGGTGATCGTGCTGCGCGCTTTCTCACTGGCTTCGTCAATCGCTTCGACCAGCTTTTCATGCTTTTCGGCGACTTTCGCATCGGCGAGGTCGATGTCGAATTTGTTCTTAATGTCGGCCTTGATCAAGTTCGCCAGGGGACCGGTTGCCGGGCTGTTGTCGGCTCCACCGACCATCGCTAGGCCTTCTAGTCCAATCAACGGCTTACCGTGTCCGAACATGATGCCCCAGCCGACTAGCCAGAAGCCGATGGTGGTGGCTGCGAACACGATGAAGTTCTTCGAAAGGATGTTGACGGCGTTCTTGGCGCGACAGAAACCAGATTCCACGCACGCAAAGCCAAGATTCATGAAGAACACCAGGAACGCGGTGATCATCACCCACATCGTGTCCGCGGACAGCTTGGAGCTGCTTTTGAGATCGCTGATGGCGGTGTTGGCGGCATCGAGGCTCTTTTGCAATTCCTCCAGCG
>JAKEHV010000150.1 GCA_022614915.1 Gemmataceae bacterium
CGCACCGAACGCGGCGGCGGCGGGGCCGCATGCACATCGCTCACCTGCGACATCACCGACCAGGCGTCGCCCAGGAATGGCGTCTGGCCGCACAGCATCTCATAAAGCAACACGCCGACGCTGTACTCATCGCTGCGCGGCCCCACGTCCGCGCTGTGTCCGCGCGCCTGCTCCGGGGCCATATAGGCCGGCGTGCCGATGATCTGGCCTTCCGTGGTCATGCGGGCCGCCTCGTCGGCGGCGCGCTTGGCGAGCCCGAAGTCCATCACCTGCGGCCGCCCCGCGTGGGTGACCATGATGTTGGCCGGCTTGATGTCCCGATGAATGATGCCTTCCTGATGCGCGTAGTGGAGCGCTTCGGCAATCTGGCGAACCCAATCGACGGCGGTCCGGGCGTCGAGCCGGCGCTCGCGCAAAAGGCGGTTGAGCGGCACGCCGTCCACGAACTCCGAGGCGATGTAGGGAGCGGCGCCGGCCTGGCCGCTTTCATAGATGGCGACGATGTTGGGGTGCCGCAGCCGGGCTGCCGCCTTGGCCTCGCCCACGAAGCGTGCAAGCAGGGCCGGATCGTCGTCGACGAAGCGTGGCACTTTCAAGGCCACCTCCCGATCCAGCAGCGGATCATAGGCGCGATATACCGTGCCGAAGCCGCCGCGCCCCAGAACGCTCAAGACTTGGAAGCGGCCGAACCGGTTCTGCCCAGGCAACGCTAGCTCATCTGCCGGACCGGCGCCCGCATCGTTTTGGCCCTTGCAGGGCGTGAAGTCAACGGTTTGGCTCGCATCGGTCGTATTGGCGGCGCCCCGTGCATCGGCGTCATCCGTATGTTGGGAGAGTTGATTCTGCCTGTCAGAGTCGCCACTGGCCAGCGGCTGGGCAGCGGCGGTGTCGTGCCGATCAAGCGGACGCGGCGACAATGGCCTGGTTTTCGATTCGACCTGGTCGCTGAAGCGCAGCGATTGCCGTCCCTGCTCTTCAACTTCGCTCCCTGGTCCGATCGCCGTGTCACACGATGGGCAGCGCGCTGAGGAGCCCAGGCCGTCCACCGGTCCCGTCAGGGGCGCTCCGCAAACGGCACAGGTGAGACGAGGCAAGGCTGCCATAGGAATCGAGGCTGCAAGCACTTCGGGTTGAACGCACGGGCGCAACTAGGATACTGAATGTTCTGTGCTGAATCCATGGATTGGCGGCGATTCACTGTCACCACAGTACGGCGGGAGCTGACGATTCGACCGCGCAGTCTACTGCAAGTGTTTACGCAGCTCTCATTCGGCGGTGAAAAGGCCCAGCACCAGCGGGCGTCGGTGTAGAGCCAACCGAAATCCCGCTACGCTCCTAGAACGCCCACGATGGCCTCGATGGCTGGCGAGAAGAAGTAACCTCCGCCCGTCGGGATGACCCATTCACCTTTCAGCTTGATGCGACGGATCCCTCCGGCGGTTGGAAAGTCAATAAAGCGCGCCCGCGCCCCGTGCTCGTCGCGCTGGCCGATGACCGGATCGTGGCCGCCGAAGTTGGGCTGCATCGTCGAGTTGGCCCAGCGCCTGGTCAAGAACTCGAACTGGTCTTCAATCGTGCTGCCGTAGCAAATGAACATGAGTCCGCGCTCTTGTCGCAAAAGTCGCGGCGATGGTCGCTTGACGCCAAAGATTGGCTTGCCAAACGGGATTCCGCGCCGGAGGATCATGCGCAGCAACGAATCCTGGGGCTTGCCGAGATCGGTGGCGCTGTCGCGTGGATTGGTCTTGCGGATGTGCGCGAAATGTGGACACACGGCGCCGAGCACGTCGGCGCGTGCTTGTGCGAAGCCATCGCCGGGGTAACCCAGGATCGGACGCAGGTTGGACGGCCGGGTGTCGTCGTCGAAGAGGAAGTGGTTATTGGCGAATTCATCTCCCGCGAGGGCCAGGTTGTCCGCCGCAGGCGTGCGCATGATCGGGGCGCCGCTGGGCCAGCGGCCCACCAGCATCGCCGCGAACTTCTGCCCGGGCATACCCAACGCCGCCGCCGCCCCGAGCGCAAATCTCCAAAACGCGGCGACGTCCTGGCGCAAGCGCCGGCACACTAAATACGAGCCGAGCGCCGCCCAGCGCGGGAAGTTTGTGGCCGGCGGCGCGGAATCGAAAAGGTGCTCCGTTTGTTGCCGCCGTTCGCCGAGCAGGAATTGCCCGGGCCAGAGCAAGAGCTGTCCCGGCTTGGCGAAAAACCGCGCCCGCGGATCGGCGGGGTTGAGGTACCGCGGCGTGATGAAGTCTCCGGGCGCCGCCGAGACCCGGCCGCGAACGCCGGGCTGCGACACGCCGTCCTTGAAGCCGAAGTGCTCGTGTCCGCGCAGCCCGCCGGGCAATGTGTCTCCGCGCTGCTCGAAAAGCAAGCGCAGCCCTGACGCTGCGGCTCTGCCTTTGATCGCGTTCACGATCGTGACCAGATCTTCAGGATCATCGGCGGCGACGATCACCAGAATGTCGGCCTCGTTCTTGGGTCCGCCGACGACCCAGCGGCTGCGATGGCCGGCGTGCGCCGGCCGGGTTGGGTCGCCCAGGTAAGTGGAGCGTTCGGCGAGACCCTGACGAAAGCTCTGGTCTCCAAAGGCGGCGGCATCGGGCTTGCCCACGAGTTGGGCAATGGCGTTACACGAAAAAGCAATGTTGACCCAGGTGGCGCACATCGGCGGTTCCTTGACGCCCAACTTGAGCCGCATCGCGCGATGGGCGCGCACAAAGGCCAGCACTTCCTCCATCGACGAGATCAACGGCGCGATCCAGTGCAGCCATTTCTTGGCCCGCTTCAGATCGCGTCCAAGGCGGAAAAACAGAAAATGCTGATGATCCTTGTTGAATCCCGGGATCGTGTTGCCCTGAATGTTGGCCCGCGCCTTGGGATCGTAAACAGGCTCGGGCTCGGCGCCCGGCACGTCGTCTCCGAAGTGACTTCCCAGGATCGGGATCAGCACATCCTTGGGCAACGCGATTTCGACCTTGGGCAGGTCTTCCAGGACCTCGTGGAACTGCGTCTCCAGTTCCTTTTGCTTGATGGTGATCTCCAGCTCTTCCACAGGCGCGGCGGCAGCGGCCGCCTTTCTTGCCTTGGCTTTCATGGTGCTCTCCTTCCGGCGATGCCGCCGATCGTGCAGGTAATGTGCTCGGCGATCTGCCCGCCCCATTCGATTGGTCGGCCGCCGATACGGATGTCGCCGACAACGAAGCCGGCGGCCGCGGGCACCTCGTACTCCAGGCGAAGTATCCGGCCCGGCGCGCCGCGGACGATGCGCCAGTAGTTGTCCACCGGCGTGCCGTCCGGCTTGCTCCAACCGGTATCGTCATAGCCGGCGATATACAGGCCGATCGGCTCGCGCAGCGAGATCGATAGACCCTTGCGTGCGAGCGTACCGATATCCAAAATCACGCGCGGATCGACCGAGGTAGACGGCCCCGGATTCGCCTCGTAGTTGTCCAGCGCTCCTCCGGAATTCACGCTGCCTTGCGCAAGACCAAAAGCGGCGCTGAGTGTGTTGATGACCTGGATAAAGTGCACGATGCCGTCGGTCGTGTTCCAGCGATTGAATCTGTTGTAGACGCCGCCAGGGCCGACGAGATCGGCTTCGACCACCGCCGGACTGACGAGCAATTGGTAGAGCGCCACGACGCGTGCCCGATCCACCGCCCAGAGTTGTTCCCAGTATTCCGGGACTTCGGTGACGATGACGACTTTGGTGATTTTTCCCGCTTGGTTGCGCGAAACCTGCCACTCGCAGTACTCTTCTTGCACCGTTCTGTCTTCTCCTGCAATGAAGGCCGCGCTGCGATTATCGCGGTGCATGGCAACCATCAAGGCACGCGGAAAACCCATCCAGACGAGGGCACGCTCCGCAAGCACGTTGACGTCGACCTCGCTCGGGTCGTAGAACTCGCCGCCGCCGCTGCCCGGGGTGCTCGCGGCAAGGCGTCCGGCCACGAAGGCGTGCCAGTTGTCATAGAAAACGGAGCCGGCGGGCAAATCGCGAAGCGACCCCGGTGTGTCGAAGCGCGCAACGAGTGCCATCGCAATCCCTCCTTCGTTGAACCCTCGGATGGCGGCGCCAACTCAACCTTGAGAATCGTTTACACCTCATCTCTGCCAACGGGACCGGCCGGGGCGATTTGAGATTCAGCAGCACCGTTCCCCGTCTCTTCCGCAAAGCAAATGGCGCATTCCGGCGGAGTACAAGATGCGACGCCGACAATTAATGTAAGCACATATGCACCGATCCTATCGATAGTGCACATTTTTTCTTAGACGAAAACGGATGGATCGTACCGCACGCGATTGGCTAACGCCATCACAAAAACTACGTATTTTGGATTTATCCGATGAACAATGGCTTGAAGGAGCAATGCGAGCCGGCGGAATCGTGCCAGAGCTGAGAAAGGGCGCGGCTTCCCGTAACCACCTTTCCGACTTTGGTGGTGATAGCCATCGCCGCCCCGGGCGAAAAAGCCATTGACACCGCCCTGGAAATGCTGATCATCGAGGTAGAAGCGAACAGTAGGACG
>JAKEHV010000151.1 GCA_022614915.1 Gemmataceae bacterium
CGAGCTGTTGACCAAGGTCCCCTTCGCCGACCACAACGCCATGCTCGATCCAAGCTGCCCGGACATCACCGCCCGCGTGCTCGAAGCGCTCGGACAGTTCGGTTGCCGGCCCGGCCAGTCGCAGGTCGATCGCGCCTTGGCGTTCATCGAGAAAACACAAGACCGGCGCGGCTGCTGGATCGGCCGCTGGGGAGTCAAGTACCTCTACGGCACCTGGCAAGTGCTCGCCGGGCTGGACGCGATCGGCACGGACAAGAATCAGCGCATGATTCGTCGCGCGGCGCGTTGGCTCAAGGATGTGCAGCAAGCCTCAGGCGGTTGGGGCGAAAGTTGCCATAGTTACGAAGACCCGGCCACCGCGGGCCAAGGCCCGGTCACCGCCTCGCAAACCGGCTGGGCGCTTTTGGGCCTCATGCACGCGGGCGAAGCGCACAGCGACGCCGTCCGCCGCGGCATCGAGTATCTCTTGGAGACGCAAGGTCCCGACGGCAACTGGGAAGAAGACCAGTTCACCGGCACAGGCTTCCCCAAGGTTTTTTACTTGAAGTATCACAATTACCGCTTGTACTTTCCGCTGATGGCGCTGGCGCGCTACCGGGCAGCGATTTCAGATGACAGGCCACCACCGTTTACGTTTCGTGCTCACAGTGTTCGCACCGAGCGCGAAACGCAAGCGGCGCAAGGCTAGTCGATTCCCTGAGAACTTTGGAGTACGAATGCGTTTTCCCCTCAGCCTGACCACCTCGATGATCGGCTACATCGCCAAGAAAAAGCTCACCGGGCACAAGCGCTTCCCTTTGGTGCTGATGCTCGAGCCATTGCACGCCTGCAATCTCACCTGCACCGGCTGCGGCCGGATTCGTGAGTACGAGTCGAGCATCAAGGAGAAGCTGACCGTTCAAGAATGCCTCGAATCCGTTGACGAGTGCCCAGCGCCCATCGTCAGCATTTGCGGCGGCGAGCCGATGATTTATCCCGAGATCGGCAGGCTTGTCCGCGACATCCTGCGCCGCCGAAAACACATTTACCTCTGCACCAACGGCATGTTCATCAAGAAGAAGCTGCACGAGTTCAAGCCGACTAGCCGATTCTTTTTCAACGTGCACCTCGACGGCTTAAGGCAAACGCACGACAAAGCGGTCGAGCGCGACGGCGTATTCGACGCCGCCATCGAGGGGATAAAGGCGGCCAAGGCGGCGGGCTTCCTCGTCTGCACCAACACGACCATCTTCAAGGAAACCGATCTGGCCGAGGTCGACGCGCTCTTTACGTATCTCACCAAACTTGGCGTGGACGGCTTCCTCATTTCGCCGGCTTACGGCTACGTAGCGGTGCACCAGACCAATCCGCAAGGCGCCGCGGAGATTTTCCTCACGCGCGACGACATTCGCGCGAAGTTCAAGGAAGCGGAAAAGCTGCTCAAGAAACACCGCATGAACTCCTCGCCCGTGTATCTGGAGTTCCTGAGCGGCAAACGCGAACTGACCTGCACCGCCTGGGGCAATCCCACGCGCAACATCAAAGGCTGGAAAGGCCCGTGTTACCTCATCACCGACGAGCACCACGCCACCTTCGAAGACCTCATGGAGAAGACGCCCTGGGACGAATACGGCTACGGCAAAGACCCGCGCTGCGAACACTGCATGGTCCACTGCGGCTATGAACCAAGCGCGGCCCTCGGCGTGAACAAGAAACTGGGCGACAGCTTGAAGATGCTGATGTGGCAGTTGTCATGAATCTAGCGCGCTAACATGTTGCTTTTGGAATAGCCGTGGATCGAGTAGAATGGCAACGTCCTACGGAGACAATTCCAAATGCCATTGCTCGACCATTTCCACGCACCGCTGTTTCCCCAACGGTCCTGGGAATCCTTTCATTCGCGCTGGGCGAATTCCATTGCCGACTATCTTCAAGGAATCCTGCCCGACCGCTATTTCGCGGAAGTGCAGATACACCTTGGCAGCCTGGTCGAAGCCGACGTGGCAGAGTTTGAAAAGACAGTAGAAGCGGCAAACGGGCCACCGATAGCCACTGCGGTCCAAGCCTGGGCCCCCCCCGCGGCGCCGCTCGTCTTGCCCGCCATCTTCCCCGATGATCTGGAAGTCCACGTCAAGGACTCCTTTGATGATGCTCGTCTTGTTGCCGCAGTCGAATTGGTCAGCCCACGCAACAAGGATCGCGCCGACAGCCGCCGCGCCTTTGCCGTCAAACTCGCCGCCTATTTGCAGCGCGGCGTCGGATTGGCGGTTCTCGACGTGGTCAGCAACCGGCATGTGAATCTACACAATGAGCTTTTGCGAACGATGAATTGGCAAAACTTAGGATTGATGGCCGAAGATGCTTTGTCCGCGGTCGCCTATCATCCTACGCGCCGCGGAGAGGACAACGTTATCGACGTCTGGCCCCATGTGCTCGCCTTGGGTCAGCCGTTGCCGGTCATTCCCTTGGCGCTCCGCAGCGGTCCAATCTTGCCACTGGAACTAGAAACGACATATGAAGCAGCGTGCCAGCGCAGCAAACTTTGACATTTCGCCTGAAATGCTTGGTCAAGAAAAAGTCGGATTCCCATTCGCCTCGACGGAAATCCTTCACTTCCGCCTTGCACCTATTTAAAAATTAGTTATCCTTACTACTAAGTTAACTCCAGCCGGAACGGTCGTTTCCGTCCTGCCAGACTGTTCCACCAACGCTGCCCACGCCCTCAGGCGAGTCTGCCAGCCTGTGGGATCAAGGTTCCTGCCTTACTGTTCACTTTGGGGGTATGCCTCATGAAAGCCGTTCGTTATCGCTGGCTCGCTCTGGCCGCCGTTCTCGCACTGACTGCGACCAACGCCTCGGCACAGCTTTACGATAACAAACCCGCCAAGGGCGACACCATCGCCATGCCCAATCCGGCCGATGTGCAATCGCTGAGCGTGCATCCGAATGCCGTGACCATGAAAGGCCAGGATGACTCGGCGCAGCTGATCCTAACGGCGCAATTGAAGGATCGGCAGCAAGATTTGTCAGGCGATGTGAAATTTGAAGTCTCCAACCCTGCTTTGGCGCGCGTCACTACGGCCGGCCGCGTCATCCCGCTGGCCAACGGCGCGACCGAGATCACCGCGCGCTATGGCGACAAGTCCGTGAAAGTCGCGCTCAAGAACGAGGGCATGGACGTCGACTTGCCGATCAACTTCGCCAATCACGTGGTGCCGGTCTTCACCAAGCTCGGCTGCAACGGCGGCGGCTGCCACGGCAAGTCCGGTGGACAAAATGGCTTCGCCCTGTCTCTTCTGGGTTTCGTTCCCGAGTTTGACTACCAAACTCTGGTTAAGGAAGCGCGCGGCCGGCGTCTCTTTCCCGCTTCGCCCGACAACAGTCTGTTGCTTATGAAAGCGACCGGCGTCATGGCTCACGCCGGCGGCAAGCGCATGGAAGTCGGCTCCGA
>JAKEHV010000152.1 GCA_022614915.1 Gemmataceae bacterium
AAACTTGGAGCACGGCCAATTCGGCGTCGGTGATGTCTTGCGGCGTGCGGGCCATGCCTTGGCTCCTGTCCCTCGCTTGCGCGTCGGGCTAGTGTCAGACGACTTGTCTGAACAGAATCCTAAGACATATTGACTGAGAGGTCAAGAGGAAAAACGAAGTTGTGGCGCGCGGCAATGCGGCGGCCGATTCATGACTTGGCGGCGACGTCGTTTGATGGGTAGATGAATGCCTCGGCAATGCTGACCTTGCCAAGACGAGGGCCCCAGTAGCGCCTGCCTTCTGGGGATTCCGCAAGAATTCTCAATAGGTCCGTACAAATAGGGTCGGTCGTCGAGATCAGTGTGATTCGGAACGGGTTTATCCACGGATCGCGCAGCGCGTGAAAAGACTCGTTCAATGCCTGATACGCGGCGATCTTGCCGTCCTGGTCTACATTCTTGGATGCAACATAAAGATACCACTTGTCCGGTTCGGCTCGTTTGATCCAAGCCGCGGCGGTCACGTCGAAGCCATCGTGCTTCAGTTGTTCGACAAGCTTGCGCCCATCTACCAAGTGGTCTTTCACCAGTATTTCTAGATCCATAGCAATACCCCTTTGGTTGGGTCAGCAATTGCATCATACAGGGATTGTGCTTCGTTCTGAACTTTGATTTCAAAACGGCAGGACTCATCCCATTCTTTGACAACCTGCCAGAATTGAAAGAAGGTCGGACTTGCCTTTGCGTCCGATTCGAATTGCTTGTCGATTCCAGCAAGCGCAAGCAGTTTCTCGACGTCGTGCGTGTAGCAATCCAACACGAACCGCTTTTCGGGAAAGTCGTACTGGTTCGTCAGTTTCGCGATGCAGGCCTTCAACGCGAATTCCACGCTGTAGCCGGCCAAGTAGTAGGCTCCTGCGAACATCCCTTGATCGAGGAGCGCCTTTGCCTCCGCAATTCGAATGTCTGCTAGCAATTGAAAGTCCGTTCGATTCAACGAATTGGCTCTCCGTTGCCGGGTCCAGATGGGATTATGCCTGATCGCGGAAGGAACTGAGAAGTCCTATCGACCTCCGCCCGGCCAATTACTTTGCAGTGTCGAGAATTAGCTTTAGAACATGGACTTTCGTCTGCGCCGCGCTGACGTGACCGGCCGGCAGCAAGCCGCTTTCGAAGCCGCGCTGAGCATCCCGGAGCTCGACCTCAGCACCTTGCAGCGCGCCGTCGAGTATGGCGCGCAACAACAGGACCTTGCGTTCGGCCGCCAGAAGTTCAACACGCTTGATTTCCTCTTGGCCTGATCCGCCCCCTACCGCCTTTGCTAACTCCCTGGCTCTTAGCACATGGAGTTTGGACGTCTCCATGTCTCGAAGTGCGTCCACGTACACGGTGGCCAATTGGATCAAGTCGCTCTGAATTGCGCCCAAGAAGGCGTGTCCCTTGGCCGGTTCTTGAGGCGGAATCGGCGGCGGCGTGCTTTTCTTTGAATCCGGCGGGGGAGTCTGCGGGAGCGCGCTTTTTTTCCGATCTTCCTTCGGGAGGAGGCCCGCATTTTGAAGAGCTTGCTTGTGCCTGGCTTGCGCAGCTTCAAGAACGGCACGCTTCTGATCCAGTTCTGCTTGGGCGATTCTCAGCATTTCTTGCGCACGCAAAACTTCCGCCTTCGCAAGACTGGCTTGCGCTTCTACGGCGGCCAATTGAGATTTAACTCGATCCAGCTCGATTTGTGTTTGCTCATGGGCATCGGGCGTCGAGGCAGTTTTCGATGACTGGCCCCCTTGCCCGGCCGCTTGCGCTTGGCATTGGTAGACTAGCTCGGTCGTACCCGACGCGACCACGCCGACCCCTAGACAAACGGCCAACACTACTTTCAGTTTGCTCAGAAACATGGCTCGCAATACTCCTTCCGTCATGGCGGCCACCGGCGCCGAAACGACACCGGCTGTCGCTTGACCTGCCGCGACTAAGAGCGCGGCTTGGACTGTGGATATCACCAAACAACCCGAAATAGTAAGCGCCGTTGCTTCTTGCGCAAGCCCAGCCGACAAGGCGCCTGCGGCAAGCGTCACGCCGCGACGGCTCAGCCGGTGGCGCAATCGTTCCCGCGCCCGCGACAAGCGCGAAAGGATCGTCCCTTTCGGGCAGCCTAATTGCCGGGCCGCTTCTTCGTTGGTCAGGCCTTCGAGGTGACAGAGGATGAACGGGGCGCGCAACTTGGCCGGCAAGCGGTCCAGTTCGCCGTCGAGCATTTGCCGCACTTCCGCCCACGCGAGGGGATCGAGCTCCGCGCCGGCGACTTCGTTCGAGCGTACCGACCGCAGCGCGCCCATTCGTTCGCTATGGGCACGGCGGGCGGCTTGCACCCGAAGACGAAGGGCAATGCGGCACGCTACTCGGTGCAACCAGCCGGCAACCGATTCGCGCTTGCCAATGGCGGCTGCCTGTCTGACGAGCGCTAAGAAGGTGGCTTGGAAAGCATCTTCGGCATCTTCGATCCGGTACACAACACGCCGGCAGGTTTGCAGCACCATGGCGCCATGCCGCCACACCAACAGCTCGAAGGCTGAGTGGTCGCGGCTCGACAGGAAGTGCCCAAGAAGCTCGGCGTCCGTCGGTCCTTCAGCCGCGTGCGCATCAATCGCTCGCCGCAGTTGTGTGACGACACCAACCACGCTTTCGGGGGCCATGCCGTGCACTCCTGTAGGACAGGTTTCCAACTTGTCCTATCGCTTCCCTGGACAGGTTGAAAATCTGTCCTACGAATAGTGCCTTCCCAACCGCGCATGCTTCCGTCTATTTCCAAACTATTGATCGCCGACGAGTAAGGGCCTGATCTCCCCCGCGAGAAACACCGATCCTGTGATGCAAATAAGGTCGTCCGCTCGCGCCAGCCCGCGCACAAAATGCCATGCATCTGTGACGTTCGCGCAAACCGTTGTTTTTTTCCCCTCGTCTCTTGGGGAAGTGCGGGCGGAGGTGAGAGGCGTCTGCAAAGCAGCTAATTCCTCCGGCGGGACGGACCTGGGATTGTTGGTGAAACGCGTCAAAACCACATGCTGAAAGTGCGGCGTCAACACGTCGAGCATGCCGGCAAGGTCTTTGTCTTTGTTGCCGGCGAAAACCAAGTGACGCTTGCCCCCAGGCCGCAAGGGGAATGACGTCGCCAGCGCGCGGACGAGCGCCTCGGCCGAAGCGACGTTATGCGCGCAGTCGAGCACCACGAGCGGCCGGCGTCCCACAATCTCCAAGCGCGCCGGCCATTGCACTCCTGCCAAACCCGCGGCCACGGCTTCAGTCGATATCGTCAGTCCTTGTTCGCGCAGCACTTCCACAGTCGCCGTCGCCACGGCCGCGTTGCGCGCCTGGTGCTCGCCGATGAGGCCGAGTTGCATTTCAGGCCAGTCGCCGCGCCAGGTTTGGACGCGCACTTTGGACGCGGAGTGCGGCGCGCCGTTGATACGCGCCGGGTGATAGCGGAAAGTGAAATCGCGCTCGAGCTCGCGCAGCGGCGCCTGACGCAGGCGGCACGTCTCTTCGATGACGGCACGCGCTTCCGGCGCGCGCACGCCGCTTAGCGCCGGCACACCGGTCTTGATGATGCCCGCTTTCTCCCCCGCGATCTTGACCAGCGTCTCGCCCAGCTGCTGCGTGTGGTCGAAGCTGATGCTGGTGAGGACGGCGCACAGCGGCCGGCACACGTTTGTGGAATCGAAGCGCCCGCCCAGGCCGACTTCCAGGACTGCCATGTCCACTTGGTGATCGACAAAATGCAGAAAGCCCAGCGCGGTTGCAATCTCGAAAAACGTAAGCGTCGGCTCCAAGGGATCGTCCCCGCTCCGGGCCGCCCGCGCGATCTGGTCCATCCGCGCCGCCAGCTCCGTGCGCGCAATCGAGTCGCCGTCCACTTGCACTCGTTCCTCGACGTGCACCAGATGCGGCGAGGTGAATAAGCCGGTGCGAAATCCCGCCTGCCGCAGGATGGCGGCAAGCATGGCCGACGTGGAGCCCTTGCCCTTGCTGCCGGCAACGTGCACGATGCGCAGCCGCTCATGCGGGTCGCCGAGCCGGGCCAACAGCGCCCGCATGCGATCCAATTTGAGGTCGCTCGCCTTGGGGGACTTCACTTCGAAATTGACCCGGCCAAACCAGAATTGCAGTGCCTGTTCGTACGTCATCCCGGTGCCCAAAGACGCGACAGCAATGGGGGTTCCATGACGTTATATGGAAAGAATAGACTTGTCCTCACAGGCCGCCCGCAGCCCTGACTCCTTGCTTCAAGATCGCGCCGATTCGCTCCTGCCAGACTGCGGGCTCGCTTAAGAGGTCCTTGGAAAGGATGTGAGTCGCCCCCGCATTCCACAGTTTTTCCAGTTCGGCGGGGTTTTCTTCCGGCGAGAACAGCACGATGGGCACATTGGCCCGGTGCAGTTCCTGGCGCACGTTTCGACACAGGGCGATGCCGTTCATACCGGGGAGGTTGATGTCCAGCAGCAAGAGATCCGGCTCGTTCGTTTGCAGGTATTGCCAAGCTTCTTCGGCGCTGGCGAAACGGACAATTTGCAAACCCGAGCGTTCGCCGAGCCGCTGAATAATGACGCCGATGTCCTCCTGGTCTTCGACCAGAAGCACCAAAGGCTTCGCTTGTCCCCCGGACGGGGCCCTCGTGCCCGGAGAGGTTTGGCGCGTTGCCGTCAGGTCTTCGCTGCGGTTCTCCTGCCGCGCGCTGGCCGGCGGCGTGAGTTGTTGGTGGAGCTGCGGCGGGCGCGGCAGTGTGAAATAAAAAGTAGCCCCTTGGCCGGCTTGGCTCTCGACCCAGATCTTGCCGCCGTGCGCTTGCACGATTTTCTGGCAGATAGCCAGCCCGGCGCCCGTGCCTTCGAATTCATCCGTTTGGTGTAAGCGGCGAAAGATGCCGAAGATCTGCTGGTGGTGCTTGGGATCGATGCCGATGCCGTTGTCGCGCACATAGATCACGGCGTGGCGATGGTCCACGTCCACGGGCGCGCTGGCCGGCAGCGGGCCCGAAACCTGGCCGATGACGACTTTGGGGGCGGGATTGCGATTGTACTTGAGCGCGTTCGCGACCAGGTTGGCCAAGAGCTGCGCGATGCGCTGTTGGTCGCCGGACAGCGCGGGCAGCGAGCCCTCTGTCAAGACCGTGGCTTCTTTCTGCTGGATCAAGCCGACGAGATCGTTGCGCACCGTGGCGACCACCTCGATCAGATCGAACTCTTGCGGCGCGCCTTTGATCCTCCCCGCTTGACTCAGTTTCAAGAGGTCGTCTATCAATTCGCCCAGGCGTCGGCTCGCCTGGATCATATGATTGATGTACTGGAAGCCGTCCGGGCCAAGCTGGCTTGAGAAATCCTCGGCCAAAAGATGACTGTAGGCCTGCAACGTGCGCAGCGGTTCTTTCAGATCGTGCGAGACGACGTAACTGAAATCCTCGAGCTCGGTGTTGATTTGCCGCAGCCGGGCATTGGTGCGTTCCAGCTCGTCGCCGCGGGCCAACAGCTCTATGGCAAGGCGGCTGCGATCGGTCAAATCGAGCGCGGCGCCGCGCAGCCGGACAAACCGGCCGGCGTCATCGGCGAGCGGTACGGTGCGAATCCAGACATTCAATTGTGCGCCGTCGCGTTTGCGCCAATGCGTTTCCCATTCGCGCACTTGTGCTGCCGCCGTCGGGCGCTCTTTGGCCCCTTCGCTCCACATCAGCGTAAAGCTCCGGCCCATCACTTCCTCGCGCTCGTAGCCGAGCGTCCGCAGCAGCGTGTCATTGACGGTCACGAGCTTGCCTTGGACGTCGAGACTGAAGTACATTACCGGAGCATTGTGATACAGGTCACGATAGCTTTCCTTAAGCCTTGCAAGGTCTTGCTCCAACTGCACTAATCGCTCTTGGGCAAGCGACATTTGCTTCTTGAAGTTTTGTTCCACGCGGGCCTGTCCGGTTGCGTCCGCGACCCGGACCAGATAACGCACCACCCGTCCCGTGGCGTCGGTGAGCGGCCGGACCTTCAGCAGGACATGACGATGCTGCGCGGCGGTAAGCGCGATTCGGCAGCGCGCCTGGAAGCGTGCCTTATTGAGAGATGCGGCGAGGAACGCCCTGTCCACATCATTAACGTCCTCGGGATGGACCAGAGAGTAGAGCGATCCTCCTTTGAACTCGCCGCCGTCAGGCTTGAGCCAGCGCCGCAGTGCAGTGGACGTTTTGAGCCAACGCAAAGAAGAGGATAGCACACCCAGCCGTAATCGGTCTTGCCAGCGCGGCCGGTTGCGGTGACCGGACGCCTCGTGGATTTCGTCATTTGGGCGGGGCCACACGACGGATGCGAACCAGCCGACAAAGCCGCCGATGGCAGTTACGACTGCCAGCACCGGCCAGGAATCAAGCAACGCTTGGGGGTCAAAACGTTGGCTGATAAGCCAATAGACACCGAACAAGAACAACGCCGCCGCACCGCCGATGAGCGCGCGCTGGATTCCATACTTGATTGGCAGCATTGACAATCCGCACCATGCAGCTTGGAGCTAGCCGGCGTAATCAGCCCGGCGCCGTAAACGAAACTGCCGCTTGCCTTGGGAGACAAGCTGGCACGCTCGTCGATTGTTCCGGGGAACAGCTGGCGAGAACAAGAAGCTAGTCAAGTATAACTTGTATTTGGCGGTGTGAAAGAGGGTCAGCGGCAGAAGTAAGCGGGCATTAACCCGACATGTAAAAGGAATCAGGTAAACACACCTATGTTTTGTCCGCTGCGCGATCGTAAAGTCAGAGCCGCGCACGCTGTAAGCGGTGAGTTTACGCTTACTGCCTGCGCGGCTCAACAACTTCTTCAACTGCTGTGTCTATTCCTGGATCGGCTCGCCTCCGTTCATCGTGAACAGCGCGTTTAAGGTTTCTACATTAACGGTAGACGCGATGAAGCGCACCGAGCCGTCGGCGAACAGCACCTGGAAACCTTTCGCGTCGAGGCGAACGAGTCCCGCAAGCGGTTTTTTGGGGTCGACTTTGTAGTCCTCGGGTTGCGTCCAAAAAACGGCGCGGCTGTCATCGGCTTCCACGGCGAGGATGGTGTTGCTGGTTCCGTCGGTGATCTTGTTGATCGTAGTCCCCTTCTTCTCGCTGAAGATGGTCCTCGGTCCGACCGGCACAAGGTAGGTCGTCTTGCCCGCTTCCGCCTTTTTGGCTTCGGGTGACACAAACACGTCTGGAATCTTGGCAATCAGCTTCTTGTTATGCGCACTGTCCCAGGGCTCATCGAGCTTGAATTGCTGATACAACTCCGCTTGGTCCAAGTGCGGCAGCAAATGCACGCGCCAACTGAGCAGCGGCTTTTCCTTGGCGTCGTAGCTCACCGCGGGTGGAAAGCTCCTGTGGTTGTCATGGAAATTGTGCATCGCCAGACCGATTTGCTTCAGATTGTTGGCGGAGTTTTGCCGCTTGGCGGCATCTTGTACCCGCGCCGCCGCCGGCAGGATCACCTTCTTGAACTCTTGATCGCCCAAGTCCAGCACAAGCCGGTCGCCCTGCACCTTGGGAGTCAGCATGGGGATCAGTTTCAAGACGTCCGGTGGGAGATCGGGGGGCACCGCTCCCGCGCCTTGCAGTTGGGCAAAGACCATGAACTTTTCGACGAACTGGCCGAAACGCTCCGCGGCGCGGGCGTCTTGCGATTGGATCACGAGCTTGGCTTGCATGGTGTCGGCGACACTGAGTCCGCCGGCGGCCCACAGCACGCTGGGAGCGAGGTCTTCGCTCTTGCCGCCGCCCAGCTCGTTGGGCAGATCGGGAAACGTCTCGAGCAACGAGCGTTTGAGCGCGGCCGGCGGCACAAAGACGACCTGGGCGGCATTCTTGCCCGCGGCGCCCAAAGCCTTCGAGTGCGCCGGGACCGGTTGGCTCTTGAATTCCTTGAACCGGTCCAAAGCGGCGGGCGTGCCGGCGACGACCACACCCGCTTGGGTCTGCGCTTGCAGCGGGCCAATCTCACGCAATACGTCGGCCAATTTGTCCGCGTCGCCGTCTTTGGTCAGGGTCGCAACGACCAGCACGTCCTCGAAGGGGTTGCCCCAATGCCAAACGGCGTAGACGTCTTTGCCGCCGGCCTTTAGGAACCTGCCGCGCAGCGATTCGACGACAGCTTGAGCTTCTTGCATGTGCTTTGGCGCGCCCAGTTCTTTGACGCGCTCGAACACCGCCGCGATGTTCGCTGTCGCTACATCGATATGCACGAGCAAATACGTGTTGTCGTCTACGAAAGGCGCAAGGATCTTGGCATGCGCTGCGCCGTCGAACTTGGCGTCGCCGGCACGCAGGCTTAAGCAACAAGCAATTAGCACAAAGGCCGAGATGGCTTTTCGCATATTAGCTCCTGTTTTGTGGTGAAGGGTGAGTGGTGACTGGTGAGTGGTCACCTTACTACTCACCACTCACCTCTCACCTCTCACCACTCACCTATTTTCGAAGAGTGATCTCATAACGCACTGCGCTGCGTTCCGAGGCGATTTCTCCGGCAGGCGGCGGCGCGTAGAGTGTCGCCACGCCGTTGGTCACGCCATATTCGAAGGCTTTGCCGGTAACCGGATCGCTCGGCACCGGCACTTGGCGGATGTCTTCGAGCCGGTCGGGCAGTTTGCCGTCGTGAGCCGCGCCATGAAGCCGCAGCGCCTCAACGACCGTCAACAAGGCGACGCGCCGATCCAGCCGCGCCCTGGCAAAGAGAATGTTGTTCACTGCCGGCAGCAGTTGCGCGGTTAAAGCGGCGCTGTCGGCGTCGGACTGTTTCTTGGCGGCGAAATCCTCGGTAGCCTTACGCAGTCCGGCGCGCGCCTCCCAATAGGGCAAACTGTGCCACTTGTACATGTCGTCGTAATAACGATCGTAGAGCGCCACGGAGTACATAAGCGCCACCTGGTTCACCGGCAGCTTGTCCAAGCGCTCGGCGGCCCAACCTTTCGCCAAGAAGTGCTTCCGCGCCTGCGGTTCGATCCGCGCCGCCGACACCGCTAAAGACAATGGACTCGGCGCTTGGCCGTCGGCGAAATGCGCCAGGCTTTTGAACTGCTTCGTAATGATCTCCGCAGGAAGCGGCGGATGCTCGGGATCGCGCAGCGCGTCGCGGATCGCCGGAAACATGCTCTCGACCATCACTTTCTCGCCCTGCAACGCGCGGCGCAAGTCAATGAACGGACGAGGCAGATCGACGAGCGACCAATACAGATTCGGCGCTCCCGGAAGCTGAATGAAGTCCTCCACCTGATTGACCATCACTTGCGACGTAGCCAAAGCGACCAGGTTGTTCACAATGATGGGCGCCTGGGCGATGTGCTGACTCATTGCCAAGCCGGTTTGCAGACCATTGAGGGCCTTGTCCAGCCGGCCTTCGAGCATGTCGAGCCGGGCCCTGAGCGCGAGCAACTCGGCATAGGTGCGAAAGCCCTGCACGTCGGGCAAGTGCAATCCAGGGCCCTCCAAGCGGGCGCGTTCGGTTAATTCCCAATCGCAGAACTCGCGCCGCGCGGCCAAGTCGATCTCGCGCAGGGCGCCCGTGGGCAATACCTTTTTCACCGACTCGGCCGGCATTTTTCGTAACGGCATTTCGCGCCATTCGTGGATCTTTTGCGCTTCTGGCATGCGATAGAAGAAGCCCCACCACTCTTGCGCGTGTGCTCGCTGATATAAGAGCGCTGCATTGCCGGGCCGCAAGTCCCTCACCTCAGGCAACAGTGCATACTTGAGCGCCGGCACGGGCGCCTTGGCCGGCTGCAGCGACAGCTTCACGACCGGCACTTTCTCCGGCTCCGACGAGTCCCCGGAAAACCGATACTGCCCCTGCGCCTCGGCGGCCAACAGCAGTCCGCACGCCAAACTAACCCAATACAAACGCATTATTGCTCTCCCCACGGAAAACGAGTCATCGGCTCCGCCAGCCCCGGCCGCGAACCAACGCACAAATCGGCGCCGGCCGCCGTTCGTGCTTGCAACGGCTGGGCGGCCTGAGTCCACGTCGCCGGCAAGCTGTCCACACCGAATCGGACCGCCTGTTGCTGCAAGCGCCAGTAGGAGTAGCCGCTCAAAGGTGACGGCGGCGGCGACTGCTCCATTTCCGGCGCATCGGGCCCGGGCACGGGTTGCGGCACGACCAGCGGGCCCTGCGGCGCCGGCACAATTTGGCGCACATAAACGTAGCGAATCTCCGGACCCTCATTCGGCTGCGACCAAAGCACCACCGCCAAGCACGCCGACACGATGCCCAAGCACAACGTGGTGGCGGGCCAAAACCAGCGGCCACGCACCGACGCCCGGCCTGCGCGGAACAACAGATCGTCGCGGTTCAAAGTCGGCGGCTTGGGCTGCAGCCCCGTTAGCACCCGTTCCAATTCGCTCAAGTCTTTTTCGGACATGTCACACCTAGTCGTTCGCGCAATCGATTCAAACCTGCCGTGTACCAACGATGCACCGTGCTCGATACGCTCCCCAGCACTTCGGCGACTTCCACGAACGTCAGCCCGCCCCACAAGTGCAAGGTGATCGCCTCGCGTTCTTCCTGGGGCAAGCCGCGCAGCGCCTGGGCGGCAGTCTGGCCGTCGAGCGCGGAGAATTCCTTGGGCAGGAACCAGTCCACGTGCCGCTGGGCCGCGATATGTTCGTGTTTCTTCCGTCGTTCGGCGGCCCGCAAGGCGCTAATCGCGAGATTGCGGACAACCCGGTAGAGCCAGGGAACCGGGGTGTCCGGCGCCTTATTTTGCCGGACCAAGCGCAGGAACGCCTCTTGAACCACGTCCTCCGGCACAGCGCACCATTGCCGGGCATACAGCGCCAACCCGGCCGCATGCTCGTCCACTAGCTGGCCGAACGTGGTCGGATCCATCATCTTTAGGACGCCTCTGGCCGCGGGTTATCCCACTCGGCGGTTAAAGTGAGTGTAGGGAAGAGCGTGAGAATTGCGGAGGCAGGATTTGATCAAGTAAAGTACTGTCGTAGTTGGCAATCATTCCTTTGGACGCTTGAGAACAAGCAGAAAGTGGTTCCGGGTGCCCTTTTCGGTCGTGAAAGTCTTAGGCCGGGCTTCTTTATCCTCGTGGAAGCGGATTCTCAAGGTGTCGCCCTCGACTTCATAGATACCCACGTAGTTGGCCTTTCGCCGATCGGGGTCGGCAAGATCGATCTGTTTCGGCTTCTTGCCGGGGTCGATCTTGTACGTCCCTTGCAGCTCGATGTGCATTTCCGCACGCCAGATGAACGCGTCGCCTTTGAATTCCCACGACATCCCGTCGAGCAGGCGCGCCCGCGGACCGATTGCTTTCTTGCCGTCCTCCTCGTGGCCGACCGCCGTCCATAGGCCTTGCAGGTTCTTTTTTTCCTTCTCGACGGCTTCTTGGGCGCCGGCCAGCGCGATGGACAAGCTCGAGAACAAACCGACCAAAACAAAGCGCATCATGGCTCACTCACTTTCGCCAGCGCGCGTCGCCGATGCCGGTTCCAAGGAGAATATGCTCGGCAGTATATAATCGCCATTGATGGAACCGGCCATCGTCGTCGCGAGCAGTTGCGTTGAATTGGAATTTGTAGCGGCCGACCGCACCACCCATTTGATTGTAACTATAAACGACGTAAAAGAGGTAACCGGCCTTTGGCCTTTCTTCCTTCCACGACGGACGTATGACATCTTCCAAGTCGCGGTCCAAGGCTCGCCCAAACCGGTTTTCGGACTTGTAACCGGGGATGTCCGCCGTACTGGAAATGATGCGCGCCGGAACCCCATCTGCTTGCGCGGAGTGAATAAAAACAATGCTTTCGATTATCTTCCGATGGTCTTTCTCATCGGACGACACTGGAAACTCAGCGGCGTGTGCGTAGGCGAGGTCTGGGAGTGTCGCCTTTCGCACTCCCTCCTTATCAACGATAAAGATAGCGGTATAGCTCGGCTCT
>JAKEHV010000023.1 GCA_022614915.1 Gemmataceae bacterium
AGCGAATCGTACCACTTGACCGTGACGCCGGTGACGCCGACCTTCGAAGTTTTTTTGGGAATTGAGCGCTTCGATGTAGCGCCCAACTCTATCGTGCCCATTGCGCTGACCGTCACTCGCAAGGGTTATGCGGGGCCGATTGACGTAAGCCTGCAGCTGCTCCCCTCGCCCCTTGGGGGAGAGGGGCCGGGGGTGAGGGGAAATCTCATTGGATTCACGACGATCAAGCCGGGACAAAACAGCGGCGTGCTTGTCGTTTCCACCCAAAACGCAGCTTTGGGTCCCTACGCCGCGACCTTGCTGGCCAACGCCACAATCGACGGCAAGCCGGTAACGCAGCGGGCCAATGCGCGCTCGGTAGTGAGCGCGGCTTTGGGCAATCTGTCGTTTCCGCCGCTGGAACTGAATCACCAGATCGCAGTCGGCGTCAAGGAAATGGCGCCGTTTGGTTTGGCGGTGAAGATGGAACGGCCCGAAGCGACTCCCGGCATCGCCACCCAGGTGACGCTCATTGTGACCCGGAATGAAGGTTTCGCCGAGGAGATCGCCTTTAACGCGCCCGGCGGCTTGCCGCCCAATGTGCCCGCGCCCAAGCTCGCGAATCTTGCCAAGGACAAAAACGAGCTCAAGTTCTCGCTCGATGTAAACGCCAAGGCCCCTATCGGCGAATACCAACTGCTCTTCTCCGCGAAGGCAAAAACGAAGGATAAAGAGTACTCGGCCAACGCCATGCCGCTCGTCTTGCAAGTGGGCAACCCCTTCGAGCTCAAAGTCGAGCCCACGCTGCTAAGCCTGAAGCCGGGCCAGAAGGGCAAGGTCAAGGTGACGGCTACACGCCGCGGCGGTTACCAGGGCCCGATCGCGCTCGAAGTACGCAAGCTCCCCGCCGAGGTCACGGCAAGCAAAGGCGCCATCGACAAGGGACAGGGCAGTTTCGAGTTGGAGTTGACAGCCTCGGACAAAGCCGCCCCAGGCGACAAGACCGACGTGGACGTCAACGGCACTGCGACGGCGCTGAACAATCTGCAAAACGGCTCGCCGGCGTTCACGGTGCGGATCGAGAAGAAGTAGCGTTGCCGGCGCGATTGGAGAGCCAAAAAGTTCTTTTTTTTCCTGGTATTTTTTAGGTGAAGGAGTTTTAATCAAGTCTTAATCGATGAAGTTTTGCATCCCTCACTTTCCTTTTCACCCCACAGGTGTCCCATGAAAAGGTGGTCACGCTCCGCTTTCACGCTCATCGAATTGTTGGTCGTCATCGCCATCATCGCCATCCTGATCGGCCTCTTGCTGCCCGCGGTGCAGAAAGTGCGCGAGGCGGCCGCGCGCATGAGCTGCACGAACAACCTCAAGCAGCTCGGGCTGGCCTGCCACAACTATCACGACGTCTACAAATCGCTGCCGCCCGCCCGCAAGAGCCTCGCCAACACCCAAGGGGCAGCCATCACGACGTTCCCCTCCGATCCGATCCTTCTGAACCACCATGGACTGGTATACCTGCTCCCATTTATTGAACAGGACAACTTGTTCAAGCGCTTCAACCAGAAAGCTGCCACCGGCAACTTCATGGCCAGCAAGGTCTTCGGCTATCCCCTCTCGCCCGGCTCGCAGCTTTCGGTTCCAGACGCCATTTCGAGCGGTAATGCGGCTCTCGCCACTTTCGAGATTGCGATTCTTCTATGCCCGTCGGACGGCGGGACCAAGACGATCGCGCCCGGCAGCGTGCATTACAGTCCGGACGGCACCGCTGGGCGGGTGACCGCGGTCAAGACGAACTACGACTTCATTACTCAGGCCAATGGGGTGAACCGCTACAACTGGTGGCGGAACACGACCATCGGCACGCGCTACATATTCGGAGAGAACAGCGACACCAAGCTCGTCACCATCCTCGACGGCACCAGCAATACCCTGCTGATGGGAGAACAGACGCTTGATCTTTTCAACGGCGTCACCACGGGCTGGTCCTACGCCGGCTGGGTGTCGGTCGGCATCGACCCGGTCGGCGCCTGGAATGTGACGTTTCCGCCGCGCGGCCTCAACATTTGGAACTACAACAACAACCCGTCGCCGCTGAACAATCAACGCGGCCGGCGGGCCTCCTGGTACAACGCCGCCAGCCTGCACACCGGCGGCGTGAACTTCGTGTTTGCCGATGGCTCGGTCCGCTTCATTCCGGAATCGATCGACATCCCGAACCTCACGCGCATGAGCCGGATGGCCGACGGCGAAACCATTTCGAATCTGCCGTTTTGAGTCGAAACTTCGTGGGGACAAGCGATGCGGCAATTGCGCTACTTTGCAGCGGCAGTTTCGCTCCTGTGGTGCCTTGGCTGCGGCGGGGACGGGCTGAGGCGCGTTCGTGTTCAGGGCAAGGTGACTGCCCAAGGCGTTCCGATCGCCAAGGCCACCGTCCTGTTCATGCCTGGGGAGGCGACCAAGGGGGAAGGCGGCATCGGCACCGCGGACCAGGATGGCAACTTCACGCTAACCGGATCCCGACGCGGCGACGAGGGCGTCGTCGCCGGCAAATACAAAGTGCGGGTCAGCCGGCTCATGGACAAGGACGGCACCATCCTCCCCGCGGATGCGAAAGAGGCTGACTTCCCGCACGCGACGGAGTCCGTGCCCGCTCCCTATTCGTCGCCGGACTCCCCGCTGGAGATCACGGTCCCCGAAGCGGGCGGGACGGTCATCGTCGAGGTCCCGGCAAAGATCTTGGGGAAGAAATGACCAAACATCTCGGAGCTTATTTCATGTCCGTTTTTACCCGCCGATGGTTTCCGGGTTTATTGCTCGCGCTCCTCATGGCTTTGTTTATGGGGTGTGGCCAAGAGCCGGCCCCGCCGGGCACGGCCGTCGTGCAAACGAATCGGCCAGTGTCCACCGAGCCGGGCCAAATCCAGTTGTCGAACCCCAAAGTGACTTTGGCGGAACCGAACATGGTTCAGTTTGAGGTCAACTATCGGTTCACGAAGGGGAAGCCGGAGAAATACTACTTGTGCGAGATTTCGTTCCCGGGGACCCAGAACCACGCCGTGAAGCCGATGGATAGTAGGGAGCTGAAGCCGGAAGGCGTGATCAAGGACGGGATCGTGCTTTTCAAGCCGCCGGTGAAGACGTTTGAAATCCGCGTGTCGGAGGCCGACTCCCCGCAGAATGGATACAAGATAATCTCCAACGTGATCGGCGGACCGGTGGAGTGACGGAATTGATCCGCCGGGAGGATTCTTCGCTGTCGTCGCATGTGCACCAAAACTAATCACTTTCCAAGATCCTCGAACGCAGTATTCTGGATCGGATAGTTGCGCCAATCGCGATAATCGAAGTGCCACCATTCGGCCTGGTACACTGTGAAGCCCTCGCTCTCCATCGCACGGCGCAAGAGATCGCGATGCCAGCGCTGTAAGCCCGTGCCGCCTGGATAATCGGGGTAGGAGCGCTCGGAAAACTCGTCGTAGCCGGACACCATCTCGACCGCCGCGCCCGTCTTTAGATCATAAAGAGTTAAATCGACCGCGCAGCCTCGATTGTGCCGCGAGCCTTGGCTGGGATCGGCGACGAATAGATGATATTTCGCGGGCGTGGCGTCGCGGAAAACTTTGGTGACGTGCCAGGGCCGGTAGGCGTCGTGAATCATAAGGCCGTAGCCATCTTTGGCCAGCTTCTTGTGCGCTCGCCCAAGCGCTAGCGCGGCCGGGCGCTGCAGATACGCCTTGGCCAGCGTGTAAACCGGCGTTCCCAGAAAGTTGTTCTTGTTGGCATAACGAATGTCGAGCTTGATCCCGGGATCGACCGTAGTCACATCGACGAGATCGGGCTTCTTGAAAAGCGGGTTCTTCTCCGCCGGCGGCGTCGCGGCCAGGGCCGTCTTGCGTAATTCGTCAACGGGGCGCACCGGCGTGATCTGAAAAACGCTGTCTTCCCCTTTGAGAGCACGCCGCTTGAACAGCACATTGCCCGCCGTCACTTGCGTCGCCTTGCCCGACGCGTCGCGCCGGAAAATCACTTTGTCGCCGTGGTACAGGCCAAAGTCCGGAAACTGGTAGGAGTCCTGCGCCTTTTCCTCTAAGGGATAAAGGAACACCCATTCGATGAGCGCCTGTAGCTTGCCGTCCTTTTCCAAGATGTAAAGGACGTTAAAGTCCGGGCCATACTCGCCGACCAGGCCGCGCCAATTGTGGCTCACCGGTTCGGGCTTTGCCTGCGTCGTGCGCGTGTATTCGTCCGTACCGACCGTTAACTTGTCTTTCGCTTCACTCAACCAAATGCGCATGCCGAAATCCTGCGCGTCGTCGATGATGAGAGTCTTGTCGTCGAGCTGTCTTAACTCCAAGCGCATGCCCCCCTGCCCCGGCCAATGGTAGAGCCGGCCGAAGGACTCTTGCAGCTCGAACGATTTCTTGCCGGCCTCGTAGCGTCCCGCCAGCGCTTGCGCCGTCTCGGGCGGCAGCGGCTTGGTGCGCTCGATCGCGGGCAACGGTTTCTTGTCACGCGCCGCCAGCATGCCGCCGAGCGCGATCTCGCTCACGCGCCGGGTCAAGCCGTTGGCCACGTCCTTGGAGGCGATCACGATGACGCCGAGTTTGTCGTCGGGCAGCGCGGAGAACTGGGTGGCGTAGCCGTACACCGCGCCGCCGTGCGTGATGCGGCGGCGTCCCTCGAACTTGGAGACGAAGAAGCCCAGTCCGAAACCCGCTTCGTCTTTCGGCTTGGCGAATTGAATCTGGTACATCGAATCGAGCGTTTTGGCTTGCAGAAGTTGCTTGCCGTCCGCGGTTTTGCCGCCGGCGAAAAGGAAACTGAGAAGCCGGGCCTGGTCCTCCGCCGTGGAATAGAGATTGCCCGCCGACGCCATGCCGAGCTCCCAGGTCGGCGCCGGAAACTTGGTGCCGTGATAGGTCCACATGAAGGCCTTGCCCAAGCGCTTTTTCAGCTCGGGATGAGGTGCATAGCTGCTGTCCTTCATGCCGATGGGATCGAGCAGCTTTTCCTGAATCAGCTTCGCGAACGGCGTCTTTTGGGTCGTTTCCAGCGTCAGGCCCACGGTGGCCAGGGCAGAGTTGGAGTAACTGGTTTTGGTTTCGGGCGGATAGACCAGTTCGAGGCCGTTCAAGCTGGCGACTGTGGCGGCCAGGCTGGGCTCCTTATCGTCGAAGTAACTGCCGACGGGTGACTCGCGCACGACTCCAGAACGATGACAGAGCATTTGCCGGAGCGTGATCTCTTTGCCCGATGTGTACTTGGGGCGGAAATCGGGCAAGTATTTCTGCACCGGTGCATCGAGGTCGATCAAGCCTTGCTCCACCAGCATCATGAGCAAGAGCGCGGTGATCGGCTTGGAAACGGAGCCGACTCGGCCCAAAGTCTTGCTCGTGGCCGCGATTTTCGTCTGCGGGTCCGCGAAACCGCAGCCTTTCGCCCAGACCATTGTCTGGTCATCGACGAGCGCGATGAGAAGTGCGGGCACGTCCTTGTCCACGATTTCCTCAGCGAGCCAGCGGTCGAGGGCATCGATGAGGGGTTGGTAGAGCTGTTTCTCCGCTCGCCCTGAGGGAGAGGGGTTGGGGGTGAGGGGGCTGCCCGGGGGCGCAGCGTACGGTAGCCGCACTAACAGCAAAACGAAAATCAGGAATGGTACGACTCGTCGCATCATTTCTCCAATTCGTCTCCGAGCCCGTTGCGATCTTTGAAATTCAGATACAGCCGGGCGTTTGCGTTGCGAGCCAAATCGCGCAGCGTCGTCAACTCTTCCAATCGCAAGAGCGCCGGATGGTTGACATAGGCCGCAGCCATCTTGCTGCGTTCCTCCAATGCCTGTGTTTCCGCAAGCACCGCAAGTCGCGTCGACTCCGCTTTGGCCTGCGCCTGTAGGCGCTGGCCTTCCACGTCTGCCTGAGCTTGAAGACGTTGTGCTTCGGCCTTGGACTGGGCTTCGATGCGCTGCACTTCGGACTTGGTGCGCGCTTCGACCAGTTGCGCCTGACTCATGCGCTCCGCGGCCAAAACGCGATTCATGATCTCTTGCAAGTTGCCCGGAAAGACGAGGTCCTTCACGTCGGCGCGCGCGATGGCCACGCCGTAGCCGGCGGCGGCTTCTTTGACGTCGCGCAAAATCTCTTCGCTGAGCCGATGACGGTTGGTCATGATCTCTTCGAGGCTCATGGCCGCGAGCGAGCGCCGGGCCGCCAGTTGCACGTCGCTGTAGAGCCGATCCTCGTAGTTTGCCACAGCGTGGATGGCGGCCTTGGCATCGACCACCGCGAATTGCACGAGGATACTGACGCGAATCGCCACTTTGTCCGACGTGAGGATCTCTTGACCTTTGATGGTCAAGTCGCGGGCGCGCATGTCCACGAGTATGACTTCGCAGATTGGCCGGCGGCGGAAGAGGGCCCACAGCGAAAACCCCACGCCCTCCTTCGGCAACGGCAGTTTGTACCGGCCGGCGCCCAGCACGCGCAGCATTTGTCCGTCTTCGTAGTACAGTGCGCGATGCGTGTCTTTGATGATGATTTCTCGCTTTGGCATAGCCTACCCACCTTGAGAAAAAAGGGTGGCCCCGAAACCTGGTCGAGACGGAGGATCGGCGGCTCCAGATTTGACAAATCTGAGCCACGGCTTTGATGCAAGCGTGGCAGGTGTCATAGGCCGCTTTTCTCCTGGCCGGTTGGGGCCACCACAAGTTGGGAGGCGAAATCGGCTCTGCGAGTTCACCTTTTCAACGACTTACCGAGAGAATTAGTCCCGAATCGTGCACCAGCGTCCGGCCATCTGGGCTGAGGACGATCCGTCCGCGGCTGAAGCGATCGCTGCCCAGGTTGCCGTCGCGCATGGCGGCTTCGAACAGCGCGGGCCGCGCGGGAATCGAGCAGGGTGTGACCCGGCGGTCGCCGGAAAACAACACGGCGCGCTGATCCGGCAAGAGCGCGACACACGTTGTGCCGTGCGCCACGGGCAACGGCATGATCTTCGCCTCAAGCCCTTCACCCCCAACCCCTCTTCCCTTTAAGGCGAAGGGAGAAAGATCGATCATGAAGCTCCACGTCCCGCCGAAGTGCACGTCGTTGTCCGGAATCTGTTCGTCCCCAACCATAAAGACGAAGCCTTGGTTCGTCGCGGCGATGTCGATCGGCTTACCCCTGTCCAGCCGGACGGTTTGGATCAACTTGAATGCGACGGCGTCGATCACATCCACTTTGTTCGCGGACGAGCAGCAGTAAATCTTCTTCCCGTCCGGCGTCAGGCAAAACGCCTTGACGCCCGGCGACAGCGTGTCGATTTCCTTTTCGATGGTCGCCTTTGCCGTGTCGATCCGGCCGAGCTTGCGATTGTGCACGTCGAGGAAGTAGAGCCAGCGGCCGTCGTGCGAGTTGATAAACGCTTGCACGATGCCGCGGAGCGTGATGACTTTGCTTGGCGCCGGCAAAAGGTCCTTATCCAGGGTCGGTTTCAATTTTTCCCAAACAAGAATATCCGCGACTTTCCGCTCCATCATGGAGATAGCGCCGTGCTCAACTTGCTCGGCTTGAGCGTAGAGCCGCCCGTGCTTGTCCACGCCCAGTGCGAACAGCCGATCTTTGTTGGTTTTGAACACGCCTTTTTGCACGTTGTCAGGGTGTTCCCAATAGGAAAGGGCCAGATCGGAATGGGCCAAAAAGAAAGATTTGTTGTCCGGCGCGAATGCGGCGCCGGATAGCTCCCTGTCAAAGCCGTCCAACGCTTTGACATGCGCCAGCCGCGGCAGATCGACCTCGCCCGTCTTGATTTTGAGCCGGTTGGGCAGCGGCGTGGTCCCGTCCATCTCGCGAATCGTCAGGCGGCACGGTTTCAATTCGAAGGCATCGGCCTCGAGGAAAACGGAATGGGGGCCCGGCTTGGCCGCCAAGAACGCCAACTCGGGCTTTTCCTGTCCGAAGCCGCCGAACAGTTCTTTTTTGGGAAGCGGCAAGCCCGGCCCTTCCACGCGCACATTGATCCGGAAGTTGTCTTTCGTCGCAATCCAATAAACAGTGTCCGCCTTGGCGTCAAATTCGAAGCGCTGCACGCGGGCATTGGGCTCAAAGCGCACCTCGGTCTCGAACACGCCGCCGTTGAGGCCGACTTTGATCGGCGGCAGGTTGCCTTTGACTTTTTCGAGGTTATCGCGCATTTCGCGATTCTCGATGAAGGGCGCGATGTCCTTCAACAGCTCCTCGCGCGGAAGGTCCCACGGCGGGGCTTCCGCGATTATTTTCAGGTCCTCGGCTTTGCCGACGAAGTTGTCCGGCGGGCCCGCCCACGGTCCGGGATCGGGATGCTCGGAAAGCATGAGCCAGGCGACACCGCCCAAAAGCAGAACCAGCAGCAGGCCGCCGCCGACGCACAAGCCGACGACGAGGCCGACGGAGGAATCTTCGCGTTCGCGGTCACGGGTGCGGCGACGAGGACGCTCTTCCGGTTGGCTCGCACGTGTAGACACGGATTGCGGCGGCAGCGGCGGCGGCACAGACAAAGCTGGCAATCGCTGTTCCGCAATCGCTTCGGCAATATCCCCGCGCCTCTCAGGCGAGTCGGTTTGGGGGGAAGACGCCGGTGCTGCTTCGATCGGTGCGTCATCGGGCACAGTTTGGACCAATTGACACATGGGACAACGCACCTGTTTGCCGCCCAAATCGTCGCCGATTTGGATCAAGCCGTCGCAGCCGGCGCACCGAAATTGGATCGCCATGGTCGAAATCTCCCAGCACCCTTGCTCGACTTGGGTGTTGATTTTCGCATTCTGGCGTGTGGAATACAAGTTCTTCGTTTCGAGAGGACCAGAAAGAATAAGTTCAAGGCTGGTACCATCGGTCATGCCCCTTTTTGCTCCCGCTCGGGGGCGCGGCGCAGGATGTTGCGAGCGCGGATTTCCTCGACCTTGGACATGAGCCGTTGCAGGTCATCCATTTGTTCCGGATGTACAAAGACAGTAGCGCCGCGCCGGCGGGCGAACACCGCCGCAAAAAAGCCAACGGCGAGCAACGAGCCGAGTAGGCCGAGCAAACCCCATTTGGCATGATCGAGGACGTGCAGCAACAAGGAATCGACGTTGACGCCGCTGGGCCTGCCGACCAACACGGTGATCATGGGCGCCAGCAGCACGAGACAAGTGGCATAGTTGGTCCAAAACGCGGCCCGGTTTTCCGAGCCGCTTGACTCCGTGAGGAAGCCGCGCATAGGGCGGCGCAACAGCAGCACGAACAGCGCCGTCAATCCAAAGGTGATTCCCAACGCGATGAGCAACGGTTGTTCGCTTGGCATGGTGAAGCCCTCACGCCGCGAATCGTCCGAAAGTCCATGAAGATTGTTGCAGCAGGGAAAGGAAAGTGCAAGAGGCGCGCACGGCGTCCAGCGAAGGTGTTATCAGCCGAAAGAACGTTCAACAAAACGCAGGCGGGGCATCAACTCGCGCAACACCTCCATGGACTCGGCCGGTATTTGCGAGTTTTGCAACAACAAGCGCTTCAGGTTTTGCAAGCCGACCAGTTCCATTGCGCCCTTGTCAGTAATGGGGGCGTCGATGATCTCCAATGCCGTGAGCTGTTTGTGCTTGGCCAGCTCAATCATGCCCGCGTCGGTCAAGCCTGAGCCGGTGTAGGAAAAGCTTTGCAGCGCTTCCAATCCATTCAACTCTTTCACGCCCTTGTCCGTCACTTTGGTATTGAAGAGGCGGATGACGCGCAAGTTGGACAGCTGGGCCAGTTCTTTCATCGCATCGTCGTTGAAGGCGCGACCGACGAACTGCACATTTTCGAGATGTCTGAGCCTGACCAACTCTTGCATGGCCGCGGCGACCTGCACGGCGTCCTTGTCGCCGGTGATGCGGAAATCGATCTGGATAATGGGCTTCTCGCCTTGTTCGGAGCGCGAAACATAGACACTGCCGACTTTCTTTAACGCCTTAATCACCGCGTCGTCCGCGGAATCCGCGCGCGCCAGGCCCGCGACAAAACAGAGCATCCCCAGGCCCAAAGTCCACTTCATGGGTCCCCCCTTATTGGAAACAACCGTCGAAAACATGACGAAGCGACTTGTGATTGAGATTGCAAAAAATGAATCGAGCGCGAAACGATTATTCAGAAACTGATTTCGAGCCGGACCAGGCGATGAGGGCGACGGCGACAAACAACAAAAGCGCGCCAAATGGAACCAGCAGAATCCCGGGGGACGGGTCCACTTCGGAATGGCCGATACCGCCCAGGAAAAAACCAAGGGGAAGGAGCAACAAGCCGTCCAAGAGGAAATAGGACGCAAGTTTGAGCCGTTTGTCGGTCCACGCGCCGAAGGAAGCAAGGCCGGCGGCGAAAGCGATTTGAACAAGCGACAAAAGTGTGCCGTGCGCGTGGGCCAGCCTCCACAAAAGTTGTCGCAAGCGATTTTCTGGGTCGAGATAAAAACCGACCTTGAAGCCGTGCAAAGTTTCGAGCGCGATGCCCAGCGACAGGAAAAGGAGCAATCCCCACCAGCCGATGCGGTGATGGCGCAGCGCGATGCGGCGTCGATATTCCGCGTGCGGGTCATTCATGAATGCTCAAGTCCGGGTCGTACCGCTTCCCCAATAAGCGGCGCAGGACCGCGTCGTCCGGCAGACCCTGCGCGTTAAGCGGCAAGTGCGGCAGCGGGCCGCGAAGCGGCGTCGCGTCGAAGCGTTTTTGCAATGCGCTTAGCTGCGCCTGCTTTTGCGCCGGCGTGCCTAGGTAGTCGAACGGCCCGGATGCCTCGTCTCCGAAAGCGACGCGCAGCCCTCGGTGGGCAAGGTAGCGCACCGCGGGATAGCGCTCGTCGCGAAGGAGCCTGGTCAGGAACGGCCCGAACCAGTCGACGCCCGATGCGTGCTGCGCCGCCGGATTCGCGAAAGCGCCGGCAACCATCACTCGGCTGCGTGCGTCTTTCGTAGTCATAAGCAAGAGGGCTGAAGACAGCGTGCTCTCGTCCTGCGTCAAAGGCACCGCTTTTTTCGCCTTGCTGCCCGGCCATTGCTTGAGTTGTTCCTGCGTCCAGCCCAGCGACTTATCCAGATGGCACTGGTTGCAAGCGTGCGGCTTGCCGGTCGCGCGCGTCGTTTCTATGTCCGGAATCTCGATGCGATGCGAGCGGTGCGTGCTAAGGAGCGAGTAGACCAGGTGCGGCATGTGGCAGTTGTAGCACAGGCTGCCGGCGGACTCGGCTGGATGGCGCGTGTGCGCGCTCAGCCGCTCGCGATACTCGCCGTGGCATTGAAAACACGCTTCGTTCGTATTCATTTTCGGTTTAAGCATGAAGTTCGGATCGGGACCGTGCATTGTGTGACAGCTCAGGCAGCTCAACTTGCCATGGCCTTTCTCGTAACAAGCGGACAGTGCCATGCCGTTGTACTCGAGCGCGGTGGTGAGCGGCGTGCCGTCGCCCCAAAACCGGCCGTCGATCGGCTCTGGCTCCTCCTTGGGCAGGCGGACTCCCGTCAGCTTCGCTTGCTCGGCTTCCGACCAGAAGAAATGATTGAACTTGGCCAGCTCTTGACCGGGGATAAAAGGATCGCGATTGGTATGCGGGTCCCACGCTTCTGCCTTAGGCGTGAGGGCGCCGTGGCAGCGCGCGCAGATTTCGTCGCGGCGCGGCACGGACAAGCGCATGGGATGCACGATGCTGGGATCGCCCGCGCCCGATTGTTGCAACGCCAGCCGCCGCGCGGGATTGTGATTGAGACGAACGTGCTCGGACCCTGGACCGTGGCAGGCCTGGCACGAAATGCCCAATTCGTCCACTTCGGTGCGGTAGCCAATAATTTGTCCGCGCGGGCCGCGCAGCGGATTCTTGGCGGGTCCGGTGTTGTGGCAATACAGACAGCTATCGTTCCACGCGTAACCGCGACATTGCGACCAAAAATCGTCGCTGTCCGGGGCAAGGAAGCCGCCGTTGCTGTGCACCCAGCGCTTTTCGACGATGTGATAGATAAGCGGCAATCGTTGATAACGGCCGCTTGGTTCCCTGTGCATGCATTCCTGAATCCAGTGTGAGCCGACCAAACGGTCGACGCGCAGCTTGACGTGCTGCTGCGGCGGCAGTTTGTCGCTTTCGGGTCCTAACTTCGCGCGCATGAGCGCCCAGCGCGGATCGATGGTCTCCAAGAAGTATGCATCTTGTTCGCGTGTGAAGCGGGTCTTCAATCCCTGGTAATCGTGCACAACGTTGTTGAAGTCGCCTTTCACGGTGTCCGGAGCGGCGTCGCGCGTCATGGTGCGGTGATAGGAGCGATGCCACGATTCGTAATGGTCGGCGTGGCACTTGGCGCACGACGCGGATGGGACTGCGGCGACTTGCGACCAGTCTTCTGGGCCGGCGTCGGGAGGCGCGGCCTGGCCCAAGAGCCACCAACTGCCCGCGAGAATCCCCGTCACCAGTAGGGCGGCCGCAACGCCACGCGCCATGTTCCACACGCGCGCCAGCTGAAGCGCCAGCACCAACGCCGCGACCAAGAGCAAACTGCATGTCCAAAAAGGGACGGCCATCCAATGGGATCTCGAAGTGAATTCGAGTTTGGATGATAACCTGTTGCGAAGGAGTGGTCAAGAAACCCGCCGAATGGTCCGAGCCGCGTCCGTGAGAAAGCGGTGAACCTGCGCAAGCCCCACTCCACACGATTGCGGCCCGGATTCGCATTAGCGGGGCGGCAAGATGCTCAAGATCGCGTCGCTGGCGGCGGCTCGGACTCCCGCTTCGTCATCGCCCAAGACGCGGCGCAGTGCGGGGACCGCCAAGTGGGCGGCGGGACCGAATCGGCCCAGCGTTTCGGCAGCGGCTTTGCGGACGCGATGATCCGCGTGGTTGAGTGCATCGATCAGATTGGGCACAGCGGCCTTGCCATGTTCGGCGCCGATGCTTTGCAGCGCGAACATGGCGGCGATGCGGGCTTCGGAATCGCCCACCGAAACGGCGCTGGCGATTTCAGGGACGGCGGCGCTCGCCGCGGGGCCCATAAATTCCAAGGCCTCGGCGGCCGCCTTGCGCACGCTCAAATCCGGGTCGCTCATCAGCTTGGCCAGATTCGGCAAGGCCACCGTCGCCTTGTCCAGCGGAATCGCGCCGAGCGCGCGAACGGCCGACCAGCGCACAAAGCGGTCCGGGTCGTTCAGGCTCGCGGCCAAAAGCGGCGTTGCCGGCGTGGCTGCGTCTTCGATGATCTCCAGAAACTCGACGGCCCCGCGCCGCAAGCGCACGTCCGCATGAGTCAGATACTTGGAGATGTCGTCCAGGTTGTTCTTGACGAATGATTCCAGTGTGTCCATCTGGGCCAACAGCGCGCGATTGCCTCCGTCCCCGTCCCCTTTGATCACGGGAATGCTCAAGACGCGACGACGCAGGCGAATGCGGGCATTGCCAATGTTTTCGAGCGCCTCCATGGCGGCCAATTTGACGTGGACATCCGGGTCATCCAGGGCAAGCGCCAAAGATTTTCCTTGGGCCTGCAGCGCCTTGGCCACCGGCTCGGCGGCTTTGAGCTCGGCATTGACTGTTTGGTGAAAGCGCTGGATTTCGGCGCGCTGTTCCTCGCTGAAGAAACTCGTGGGGAATTTGTCTTTGGGCTCGCCGTCTTTGATCAGGTCGGCAAGGGCCTTACTGGCGTCTTGCAATGCAATAAGGCAGAGGTGGCGCACTTGGGGATCTTCGTCCTGGACGCCGATCGAACAAGCGGGAATGACTTGCGTGAGCGCGGCATCGACATCGTCGCGTGTGACTTCGACTGGAGCGTTCGTTTTGCCGTGCCGATACAGATGGGCGGCGACGCGCACGAGCTGTGCCAGGCCGTCGGCCGCAATCCGGCGCGGGCCCAACCCATCGTTTCTCAGCGTATGGGCGAAAACGGGCACGGCGTCTTGCGGTTTGGCAAAGATGCTGCCCAACGCGCGCAAACCTTCTTGGCGAACGCCCAGTTCTTTGTCCTTGGCCAGGCGGATCACTTCTGGGGTCAAACTGCGCGCGAATCCCGCCCTGTCTGCCGGCGCGAGACTTTTCACGGTCGGCCCCATCTCCGCCAAAAGGTTAGCCGCCGCAAGCCGCGTGTCGGGACTATCCGCGTCGATTGCTCGTCGAAGTTGTTTCGTCAGACTCTCGCCGATTTGCCGGCGCAATTCTACGTCCATGTCGCGGAATTCTTCGGGGCTTCCGACTTCGACGTTCCGCTGCCAGACTTCCAAGGCCAAAGCGCGACGTAAGTCGCCGATCGTCGTCAGATTCTTGACTAGCTTGTCTAATTCTTGGCGACGCGCGGCGACGATTTCTTTAGACGGACTGTCGGTGAACCATTTCCCCTTCGGCAGCGCCTTGCGCAATTCCTCGACCGGGTCGGCCGCGCGCGCGGGCAAGGGCGCTAGGCCGAAACAAACCACGCCAAGAAACAGCCCGAGCACAGAGGGCAACCTGCGACGCGCGATGTGGCTCATCATGACACAAAACCTTAACTTGTAGTGCGGTTTTTTCATACGGCGATTTGACGCGCCCGAACGCGCGGGCGTTGTCCCTTCCGGTCAACAGTATTCCACTCTTTCCATTATTTCCCCTATTTGCCCCGCATGCCACGCTTGTCTGGACGAAAAAGCGGCAAGTGCCCCCAACTTTCCCTTGCCTTGACCCCAACCCGCACATCTTGCCCTTCGCATTGTCCGAGTCTGCCCTTGATTTTTGTCAGCGGACTGTTACCTTCCCCCGCCCTTTCAAAAATCACAGGGGACACGGACAAGGATGGCCGTGAAAAGACTGTCTTGGCTATTGCTGTTGCTGGCTTCGGCGCCGGGTTGCAGCCTATTCGGCGAGCCCAAGCCGACGCCGTTGTCGTGGACACGGCTGCGCCCGGCCCCGCCGCCGGACCAGGCGATCGTGCAGCTCCATTTGCGCGTCATCGAACGTCCCGTCGGCGATGCGTATCTCAATACCGAGCTTTGGCAACACACCGACGAAATGATCGTCGATCTGGGCCGCAAATCCGCGCTCGAAGACAACGGCTTGCGCGTCGGACAAATCGTGGGTATGACGCCCGACAAGCTGGATAAGCTGCTGCAATCGAAGCGCGCCTGCGTGGACAAGAAGAACCGCGTTGTGTCCGCGGGCCAGGTCGTCACGCAGCCACTGGGCGGAGTGGAGCCGGCTGTATCCTACACGTTCACGCGCGGCAAGGAAAAGATGCCGGTCACTCTCCACCAGGCCCGCTTCTGTATGGACGTGACCCCAACGTTGACCGCGGACGGCAAGACACGGCTTGTTTTTGCGCCCAAGGTGGAGCACGCGGAAGCCACGCTGCCGTTTCAGCCCGATCCGGCAAACTCGGCCTGGACGTTGCGGACAGAGCGACCGAGCAAGACCTATCCGGAGCTGAGCTTCGAGGTAACGCTGGCGCCGAACGAGTTCCTCGTCCTCGGCGGAGTATTAGAAAAGGCTGATTCGCTGGGCCGGCTGGCATTTGTCTCCGAGCAAGCCGACGCGCCGATGCAGCGTGTGCTGGTGCTCAGCACCAATCGAACCGGCGGCAACGACGAACCCACACCGCAAGATCTTGCCTACACGCAGCCATCGCCGTCCCTGGCGGCGCAAGCGCCTTTCAGCATCGTCCGCGCGGGCCGTCCTTGATACCATCAACCACATGATTGAGCTTGACGGCAGCCACGGCGAAGGCGGCGGCCAAATCCTGCGCACCAGCCTCGCCTTGTCGCTTATTACCCGGCAGCCCTTCCGCCTGTGCCGCATCCGCGCCAAGCGCAGCAAGCCCGGCTTGCAAGCACAGCACTTGGCTTGCGTCCAAGCCGCCGCGCAAATCGGCAATGCCCGCGCCCGCGGCGATCATTTGGGCAGCCAGGAGCTGACCTTCGAGCCCGGCGAAGTGAACGCCGGCGCTTACCATTTCCGCATACCGACGGCCGGCGCCACAGCCCTCGTGCTGCACGCGATTTACCTGCCTTTGGCTTTGGCGAACGGCCCCAGCGAAATCTCCATCGAGGGCGGCACCCACGTCAAAGCCGCTCCATGCTTCCATTTTCTCGACGTCACCTGGCGGGCCTATCTGGATCAGCTTGGCATTAAGATTGAGTTGCAATTGGATCGCTTCGGCTTCTACCCGCGCGGCGGCGGCGCGATCCGCGCACGCATCGAAGGCAACGCCCGGCTGTCCGGCCTGCAACTAGATAACACTAGCCCGACGCGCGAGCGAGGGAACACTAGCCCGACGCGCGAGCGAGGGAACACTAGCCCGACGCGCGAGCGAGGGAACACTAGCCC
>JAKEHV010000153.1 GCA_022614915.1 Gemmataceae bacterium
ACCGCGTTTGGCCCGGAAGGAAACTGCATTATCCACATGTTGGCAGGCATCGAGCCGCGCGTCCGCATCTTCAATCTTGAAACCGGCTATCAGTTTCCCGAAACGCTGCAGCTCAGGGAACGAATCAAGGAACGCTACGGCATTGAAGTTGAGTATATCTACCCCGAACTCACTGTCGAAGAATACGAGAAAGAACACGGCGGACCGCTGTACAATCTGTACTCGGACCAGTGCTGCCACGATCGCAAGATCTTGCCGTTGCGCAAAGCGGCAGCCGGTTACCTGGCATGGATTAGCGCCATTCGCAAAGATCAAACGGACGACCGAGCACAGGCCGCCGTCGTGCAATGGGACGCCAAGTTCGACCTGGTGAAAATCAACCCGCTCTTGCACTGGACGACGAACGATGTGTGGAGTTTCATCGTCCAAAACGATGTCCCGTACAATCCCTTACACGACCAGGGCTATCCCAGCATCGGCTGCTGGCCGTGCACGCGCGCCGTCAAGGTAGGCGAGGACGAGCGCGCCGGCCGCTGGGCGGGCAAAGTCAAGAAAGAATGCGGCTTGCACGTGATTGAGCACGAAGAGGGCAGCGGTATTTGAGTGGAGCGTGAAGAGTGGAGCGCGGAGAGTGATTATGCGAATATCGGCGAAATCGCAGTATGCGTGTGTGACCTTGCTCGAGTTGGCCTGTGTTTGGGGGGGCAAGAATCAGGTGCAGCTCAAGACTATTGCCGAGACGCACGGGCTTTCGCAGCGCTTTTTGGTGCAAATCCTCATGCAGCTCAAAAGCGCGGGTCTCGTGGAAACCACGCGCGGCGCAACCGGAGGATACTACCTGGTGGTTCCGCCCGAGCAGATCACGCTGGCCCAGATCATCCAGGCGGCGGACCAACCTCCTCCTCCGTTGGCCTTTGCGCTTACCGGGTTACACTCGACGCCTGCCGTCCAAGCCATTAAAGGGGCCTTCGCGGAACTGCAGCGCCTCGAACAGCAACACCTCGAATCCATCACCCTCGCCGACCTGGTCAAACAAACGCAGCCGGACGGCGAGCTGACGTATCAGATTTAGTGTCACACACAAATGCAAATACTCCCCGTGCTCGATCTATTGGGCGGGCAGGTGGTGCGCGGCGTGGCCGGGCGGCGCGAGGAGTATCGCCCCATCGTCAGCCGGCTCTGTAGTTCTTCGGCACCACTGGCCATCGCGCGGGCTTTCCGCACGCAGTTCGGTCTCGATTGCTTGTATCTTGCCGATCTAGACGCCATTCTGCGCCAACTGTCCGAGCCGCGCCCGTCAGGGAGCGGAGCAGCGCCCGCGATTTCGCTCTATCGGGCATTGCAAGACGACAGTTTCACCCTTTGGGTCGATGCCGGTGTGCGCGACGCCGCGTCCGCCCGAACGATCGCGAAAGCGGGAGTCGACACGATTGTCGCCGGGTTGGAGACCTTGAATGGGCCCGAAACGTTGCGCGAACTGGTGCACAATTACGGCCCCGAGCGAGTTGTTTTTTCCTTGGACTTGAAAGAGGGGAAGCCATTGGCCGCCCCGACTTGGGGCAGCGACGATCCGCAACGAATCGCCGAAACCGCGCTAGGCTGCGGCGCGAGACGTTTTCTCGTCCTTGACTTGGCGCGAGTCGGTGTCGGCGGCGGCACGGGCACCGAGGCGCTGTACACCTGGCTCACGAAACGCTGGCCGGAGTTGCGCGTGACGGCCGGCGGCGGCATACGAAGCATCGACGACATCCAGCGCCTCGCACAATTCGGCGTCACGTCCGTGCTCGTCGCTTCCGCATTGCACGACGGCCGCATTACTGCCGCCGATCTCTCTCGCCTGTAGCGGAACTCGTAAGAGTTCCGGTCGAACCGAATACTTGCGAAATCGGCCGGACACTAGCCCGACGCGCTAGCGAGGGCGAAGCGAGTCGCCGCTGCGGACGCCGTTTCCATCGAGCAATTCCTCGCAGGTTCCGTGCAATGGGATTCACTTCCTCGGACAACCCGTCCGCCCTCGCTAGCGCGTCGGGCTTGTGTTGTCTACATTGAATTCAGCTAGGCGAGACCAAATTGCTTGATCGCCATGTCCGCGATGATTCGGCCAATCGCCAGCGACGCCGTCGCGCCCGGCGAAGGGGCGTTCAATACGTGAATCATTTTCGGCGTTTGTACAAAGCGAAAATCGTCCACCAATGCGCCCGACGGCTCCACGGCCTGAGCGCGGACGCCGGCGCCGGCGGGATGGAGGTCGTCGCACGCCAAGTCCGGGACGAGCCGCTGCAATGCGCGGTGGAACGCGGGTTTGCTCAGCGAGCGGTGCAGTTCGCCCATGCCGATGCGCCAGTACTTCGCAGCCATGTTCCAAAGCCCGCGGTACGTGCCCATTTCCCATAAGTCGCGCACGGATACGGAACGCCAAGAATAGCCTTCGCGCTTGAGCGCCAAAACGGCGTTCGGTCCCGCTTCGACCGAGCCGTCGATCCTGCGCGTGAAGTGCACGCCCAGAAACGGAAAACGTGGATCGGGCACCGGATAAATCAGGTTCTTGACCAAATGCGTTTTGTCCGACGCCAGCTCGTAGTATTCACCGCGGAAAGGAATGATCTTCAGTCCGGGCTCGAGGCCGCAGAGCCTGGCGATGCGGTCCGATTGCAAGCCACCGCAATTGACGAGAAAGCGGCTTTGGGTTTCGCCCTGGGCATGCTCGGCGACGACGGCGTCGGGCATGGTTCGCACTGCCCGGAGGCGCGCGCCAAGCCGCAGCGTGCCTCCTTTGGCTGCGACCAATTCGGCATACTTGGCGAGGACTTTCTTGTAATCGACGATGCCGGTTTGGGGTACGTGCAAACCGGCAAGGCCGCGTGCGTGCGGCTCAAAGTCGCGCAGCATTTGCGCGCTCAGGCGCCGAAGTCCGGTCAAACCGTTGGCAGCGCCGCGGCGCTCCAGCTCGGCCAAGGCGGGCAATTCGCGCTTTTCCAGTACGACCACGATCTTGCCGCAGCGCTCGTGCGGAATGCCGTGCTCGGCGCAGAAATGGTAGAGGGCGTCACGGCCTGCGACGCAGTTGCGCGCCTTGTGCGATCCGGGTTTGTAGTAGAGCCCGGAATGAATGACGCCGCTGTTGTGCCCGGTCTGATGCCGGCCGAGCGCGTCCTCGGCTTCCAGCACGGTCACCCTTGCAGCCGTACGCTCGCAAAGCGCGAGCGCCGTCGCCATGCCGAGAATGCCGCCGCCGATGATGGTTACGTCGCCCTGCATTGCTATTCACGGATAGCAAAGAACGGCGCGGCAGAGAAGAGCGCGCTTGGAAGTTTGCTGAATCTGCATGCAGGACATGCAAAGGGAGAAAGCACGATCGTGCGGTTGCGTAATCGGCCAGGTCTGGAGTTGTTGATATTTCCTCTTGCAGCGGTTGGCCTTAGCACGGATGACTTTGACCTGAATCACTTTGGCATCCTTATTGCTCTTTGAAAGGCGAAACAGTTTTCCCGCCTCTCATCGTTGTTCCTGCGCGCATGTGATGTCGCGTTGGTCGATGGGCCTTCGTTTTCATCAGGAGGTCACCGTGAAAAGTATGCGCTGGGCATCAACCGTTGCCGTGGTCGCCCTCTCTCTTTTCGTGTGCGGCGTTTCCGTTTGGGCGCAGGAGCCGGCGGGCAAGGGGCCGTCGCTGGAGGAATTGCAAAAGAGCCTCGATGCCGCCAACACCGCCATCAGCGATCTCAAAAGCAGCTCCAAGCTGTCCGCGGACACGATGTGGGTGATGATC
>JAKEHV010000154.1 GCA_022614915.1 Gemmataceae bacterium
ACCGGGCTTTCGCGCAGCGTGTAGGCCCGCCGTTGACGGCGGGTCGATGGCCGAGACGAGATTAGCCCAGCCCGGTATTCACCGGGCTTCTCGTTGTCCGGCTTGAGCCAACGCAGGCGCGATGGGCTCAAGCCGAACATCAAGAAGCCTCGTGAACGAGGCTGGGGTATCGACCGCAAGCCTTCGGAACCCGCCGTCAACGGCGGGCCTACACGCTCCGCGAAAGGCCCGTGAACGGGCCTGGGTCGATGAACTTCGCTGTAGAGCGGACGGCTAACCGGGAAATTGCATCACGCTGGCGAAAAAAACAAAAGCGGCGGAAGAGCGCCGCACTCCAAATCGTCGGCGTCCGCCGGAAGTCTGGCGTGCAAGTCGATCCTGCATTAAGATCGTGGTTGATTCTGGAAACGCATCATGGACTCCTTGGGTTGGTTGCAAGGTGTGAGTCCGTCTATCCTAACGGGGTCATAACAACTTCAATCTGTCGGAACGAACCCCCAAAGGACCGCTATGTCCCGCACCAGACGCGTTTTGTTTGGGCTTTTGCTTGTGTTGCTCCTTGCAGCGGGCATTGCTTTCGCCGTCCCGGCGCTCCGGGTGAAGGTCTTGGGTTTCCTAGGCGGCGAATCGTTTTTTGACGGCCGTCCGTACTCGGCATGGCGTGACGACTTGCAAGGCGAGGATAGCGCCGCCGCGCTCGACCGTCTCAAGCGCGGCGGCGTCGACGCCATTCCAATGCTCATGGAATTGGCGCGGGCCGGCAACGATGAACTCAAAATCAAATCCACTGGCCTATTGGTTGAGTTGGGCGACAAGGCCGTGCCCGCTCTGGCCAAATCACTCAGCCAGCCGGACGACAAAGCCACGTCCTTGCATGTTCTTGGCAAGATCGGCCGCAAGGCCAGGGGCGCGGCTTATCCCCTTGTGCGTTTCTTTAACGACTCGAAGGACAAGACGGAAAAATTGGCGGTCTTGAGCATCCTGGCATCGATGGGACCGGCGGCGCATGAAGCCTTGCCCGACCTGGTTCGTGTGCTCAAGTCCGAGGACAACGAGCTTAAGCAATCCGCGATGCTCGTGGTTGGCGCCATCGGCCCGGAAGCCAAGTCCGCCATTCCCTTGCTCATCGCCAGCCTGGACGAAGGCGCGCTTCGGCCGGCGGCGGGCAGCGCCCTCGCCAAGATCGGCCCCCAAAGCGTCGGCCCGCTCGTCGAAGTGGTGCGCTCCCAATCCAAGCCGGCGGAAGTGCGTGCCGAGGCGGTCCGCGCCCTTGCACAACTCGGGCAAGACGCGGCTGGCGCGACGCCCAAGCTGATCGCTTGCCTCAAGGAAACACACGCGGATTTGAATGTCGAGGCGTGTCGCGCCTTGGCCGCCATCGGACCTGCGGCGCGCAAAGCCGTGCCGGATTTGATTCCGCTCTTGCCGGCCAAGGACAAGTTGAGCGCGGCCGCCATGGATGCGCTCGCCAAGATCGGACCGGACGCCAAACCCGCCGTGCCTGCTCTGGTGAGCGCCTATGGCCCACAAGCGCCGATCCAGGCTATCGGCCCCGTGGCCATTCCGGACCTGATTGCCATGCTGGCGCTGCCCAAGGAATCCGCAGCCGCCGCCCACTTCCTGAAAGAGTTCAAGGGCCACGCCCTGGAGGCCTTGCTCCAAGCGCTGAAACACGACGATGCGGCCATTCGTGCCCCGGCGGCGGCTCTGCTGCGCCCCAAGGATTTTGCCTTTAGCGCGAACGACCTGCGCAAAGTCATGCCCCAGATGCGTGAGCTCCTCAAGGACAAGGACAAGAAAGTCGTCGCGGCGGCGCGTGAAACCCTGCGCAGCCACGGCAAGGACGCGCGGCCGGAACTCGATGCGCTCTTGTCCGGCAAAGAGGACGAGCTGCGCATCGAAGGGGCCCGGCTCTTGGCGGCGCTGGGACCGGAAGCACGGCCCAGCGCCCGGCTGCTCTTGAGCGCGCTTAAGGAAGAGGAGCCGGTCCCGGCTCTGCAGCTCGAAGTGGTGCGTGCCTTGGCCGCCGCCGGCATTCACCCAAAAGAAGCCGTGCCGGTTCTTCTGGACGCGCTCAAGAAAAACGGCAAGGCGCTCGATTGCATCGCGCACGTCGGTATGCATGGTGTTGAGGCCAAGGCGACGACGCCGCTATTGTGCGAATACGCCGCCGGCAACGATCCGGCCGTGCGCGCGGCCGCGGTCTTGGCTTTGGGCCGTATCGGCTTGACCAAGGAGCAAAGCTTGCCGATCGCACTCAAGTCTTTGAAGGACGCGTCACCCGAGGTTCGTCTTGCCGCCGTCCAGGCGATCGGCATTCAGAGGCCGGCGCAGTCTGTTGCCGCGCCGGACTTGACGGCGTGTTTGCAGGACGACTCGCCGGCGGTGCGGCACGCGGCGGTTGCGAGCTTGGGACGGATCGGACCGGACTCCAAGCTCGCGGTCCCGGAGTTGATGCGCTTGGCGAAAGAGAACGAGTCGAAATCATTGCGCGGCGCGTGCATCGTTGCGCTGGGTCAGATAGGTCCGGACGCGCGTGCGGCGTCGGCGTGGTTGCAAGGACTCCTGGACGCGGACGAGGAGCCCGAGCGCATCTTGGTCATTGAGGCACTGGGACAAATGCAAGCGCGCGCGGCCGTCCCGGTGCTGACCAAGCTGCTTGCGAAAGATCGGCAGGGAATCGCGGCCGCGCTGGCCTTGTGGCGCATCGATCAATCGCCAACCGCACTTACTTTATTGCAAGAAGGTCTGAAGCAGCCTGAGCTTTGTGAAGATTGCCTGCGCGCGCTGGGTCACATCGGCAAGCCGGCGCAAGCCGCCGAACCGGCGTTGTTGTCGATTCTCGCCAGCGATCCTAAACACCGAGCCCTCGCGGCCGAGGTTTTGGGAAAGACACGCACCAATGCCCGCGCGATTGTGCCCGCGCTCGTGGCCGCAATGCGCGTTCAGGATGCGCAAGTGCGCATCGCTTGCGCCGGCGCGCTGGCACATTTCGACGAAGCCGCCGCGGCGGCTGTGCCCAGCCTGCTTCAATTTCTGGAAGACACCGAATCGCCGGCCCTGCGCCAAGCCGCCGCCGCCGCCCTGCTCTTGATCGATCCCGAAGCCGCTGCCGCCGCAGGAATCCTGTAGCCGCCTTCGCAAGAGGGCGGTGTGCGGGTCCGGACGCTCCGAGCGTTCTGGCGAACGGGGCTACGATTTTTGTTAAAAAATCATTTGAGCGCATTTCAACTAGTGAGTAATTCGCGCCAGGCAATAATTGCTGACACTTCATAAAACATGATGTGTCAGGAAATTAACTTGAAGCGAAATCTAGACTTACATCAAAAACAGGGTCGAAAAATTGCTGACACATCACTCATTGTGGGCATCATGTCAGTCATTTTTGTTACTCCCTTATTTGCAAACATTTGTGGAAAAGAAATGACTGACACATTAATGACACGCGTCGGCTAAGCCTCGCTAACCATCAGGTCGACTCCGTTTGGGTTGCCCTGTCGATTTCCTCGGGATAAAACCATGACAGCGTCAAAGTCAGCAATTCGCCAAGGGCCAGTGCGAGTTGCTCGGCGGCGAGGCGCGTGTCGCGGCGCAGGTGCAACAGTTCTTTGATAAGGCGCGGTCGCCGGATTACGGATTTAAGCAATCGCCAAAAGGAGACGCGGCCGCCATCGACTATAGACAAGAGCTCCGGCGACAAGTGCGTGTCCACTTCGTCGGTAATGACTCGCACACAGCCGAAGGGCACGTCGGGATGCCGGCGCCAGCGGGCCAGCGCCGCCGACTCCATGTCCACGGCCAGCGCCTCGTGTGCAGCGCCCAAACGCTGCTTCTCCGCCGGTTCGCCCACGAGCCGCGGCAGCGACAGAATGCGGCCACGCTTGAGCGGTGGATACCAACGGCCCTGCAACTCGCCGGGCCAGGTTGTCGGCCAGGCGTTGCCCGCTTCATCGACGATTTCGGTGGCCAAGACGACATCGCCCACGCGCAACCCTTCGTGCAACGCGCCGCCGAAACCGGCGCTCAGGATCAGTTTTGGCTTGTAGGCGACGTCGTCGAAATTCGGCTCGGATGCGAGCCAGTCGAGCGCGCGCGTCGTGGCAGTTGGGCCGACGCCCGTTTCCAATGCTAGCACGGTCAGCCAGGACGGGCCGCAGAAATACGCCCGGCAAGGAGCGCCGGGGAAACGCTGCGTCGGCGCGAACGTGCGCAGAAACGGCCCGCTTTCGCGGCCAAGGGCAAACAACAGGCATGGATCGTCAAATCGCAGCTCAAACACTATGGCAGGCTCGCAAAATACGTTACGCTGGACGGCGTCAATACAACGTAGACTCCACGCTCCGCGTGGGGTTGAAGTCAACCCGACGCGGAGCGTGGGGACTACGTTCTCCTCTAAGAAAAGTGTGACATGCCGCGCCGCTTTGCGATAGTGCTTTTCTTGATTTGTTTGTGTGGGGCAGACATTCTTGTCTGCCTTCGAAGCTCCAGTGCGCGGCAGGCAGGAACGCCCGCCGCACAGGGTTTCCGCCTTCCCGATGGTTTCGAAATCACCGAATATGCCGGCAGCGACTTGGCGAACGACATCTATTGCATGACCATCGATCCCAAGGGCCGGCTGGTCGTGTCCGGGCGCGGCTACATTCGCATTTTGCTCGACGACAATCAGGATGGCCGTGCCGATCGGGCGCTCGACTTCGCGGACAATCCGAAGGACGGCGCGATGGGTTTGTTATGGGAAGGGCCGGCGCTTTACGTCACCGGCGACGGCGGCCTACGACGCTTTTGGGACAAGGACGGCGACGGCCGCGCCGACGGCCCATCCGAACTTCTTCGCAAAATGAAAACCGGCGGCGAGCACGCGGCACACGCCATTCGACGCGGGCCCGACGGCTGGCTCTATGTCCTGTGCGGCAACAACACCGGCATCGACGCTTCGTTCGCGCAACTGCCTACGTCTCCGGTGAAAGATCCCATCGCCGGCTGCGTGCTGCGTTTCAGAACCGACCCCACGCGGAGCGTGGGGCCTACGTTAGAAAGTGAAATCGTCGCCCACGGTTTCCGCAATCCTTACGGCATGGATTTCAACTCGGACGGTGAGCTGTTCACCTACGACTCAGACAACGAGCGTTGTGTTTCATTGCCGTGGTACGAGCCGACGCGCTTCTACCACGTCGTGGACGGCGGCTTCTACGGTTGGCTGTCGCCGCAACGCGCCAGCTTTTGGCGCATGCCGCCCTATTTCGTGGACGTGGTCCCGCCTCTCGCGTATTTGGGGCGCGGCTCGCCCACCGGCGTCGCCTGTTATCGCGTTGGCAACTTCCCTAAAGAATTTCGCGGCGGCATGTTCCTCGCGGACTGGACCTTTGGCCGTGTCTACTTCGCTTCCTTGGAAAAGAAAGCCACGAGCTATGTCAGCGAAGCAAAGGTGTTTCTCGAATCGACCGGCGACAACGGCTTCGCCCCCACAGGCGTGGTCGTGCATCCCCAGATGGGCGACTTGTACGTTTCCATAGGGGGCCGGGGCACGCGTGGCGCGGTCTATCGCGTGCGCTACAAGGCCGGCGGCCCGACCGCGCAAGACGCGCCGCTGCCGACAAAAGAATTGAATTGGACTCTCGCACGGCAGCGTCAAGCGGTCAGCCAGGTGGCATCGGACGACGCCGAACAGCGCTGGCAGGCGCTGCAGTTCATTCGGCGTTTCCCGGACCGAAGCGCCGACCGCACCTTGCAAGAAGTGATCGAAGCCAACTGGAACGACGAAGATCGTCTCGTGCATATGGCCTGCGTCGATCTGGTCCGGGCCCTCCGAAATCGCAAGGGCGAAGAGCACATCATCGCGCTCGAGAAGAACGCGAAAACGGCGCGGCAGAAGCTCACCTTCCATCATGCCTTGGCGGCGACCGACCCGGACCACGCGCTGCCGGCGCTAGTTCCACTTCTTAAGGACGAGGAGATCTCGGAAAAAACACGGCTCGATGTCTTGCGTGTCGTGCAGATCGCCTTGGGCGACATCGGCGACCGCAAAATGCTTGGCATGCTGTGGGAGGGCTACTCGCCGCGAAAAGACAAGCTGCCGATCGTGCTGGAGTCCAATCGACTGTATGAGCGCTTGATCAAGACAGTGGAAAAGGAGAAGTTTCAATCGACGCCCGAATTGTGGCGCGAAGGCTTGCGCACCTTGGCGCTATTGGCGCCGGACGTGAATTATGCCTACACCGACCTTGAACGTCTGCCGAACCCGAAACTGCCCGCCGATTGGATTCACCACCTGGCCGTCTACGCGCGCCTGCCGGGCCAAAGACCGGACGAAGAGCGTGAGGCCATTGCCAAAGGGCTGCTCAATCTCGACCGCCTCGCCCAAGAGGGAAAGCACAAGCGTGACTCGCATTGGCCGCTGCGAATCGCGGAGCTTTATGCCGGACTCGCTCAGAAAGACCCCGAGCTAAGCGACGTTGTCTTGCAAAACAAAGAATTTGGCCGGCCCGATCATGCGCTCTTCGCCCAGGCGCGCGGCTTTGAGCGCAGCAAGGCGGCGCTGGTTTTTTTGGGCCGGCTGCAAAAGGATGCGGACTATGCTCTGACGGAAAGCATCGTCGATTTGTTGGATGAGCTGCCCCTCGAAAGAACTCTGCCAGTTTTGCGGAAACGCATCGGGCACAGCGGACTAGATGCAGTGTTGCTGCCGCTCTTGGCCCGCGCGCCTAGCCCCGACGATCGCGACACGTTTCTGGCCGGACTCGCCTCTCCTCATGCCAATACCATGCGCGTTTCTTTGGCCGCGCTCGATCGGCTCTCGGGGCAAGACGACGGCGACGAAGCATTGGCCCTTATTCGAACTCTGGGAAATCTGCCGGAAAAGAACGGCGCGCTGCGGCAACCACTTTTGGACCGACTGTACAAGCTCACGGGCCAGAACCTTGGTTCCAACAAAAGCGCCTGGACTAATTGGTTCGCCAAGCAGTATCCGGATAAGTCAGCCAAACTGCACAACCCGGACGGCGTCGATGTCGCGGCCTGGGAGAAGCGCTTGGCGAAGCTCGACTGGCCGCAGGGTGACGCGGCGCGCGGCCAAACGGTTTTCACCAAAGCGAGCTGCGTGCATTGCCATTCGGGGAATCAGGCGCTGGGCCCCGATCTGGCCGGCGTGACCGGGCGCTTCTCGAAACAGGACCTATTCACATCTATGTTGCAACCCAGCCGCGAGGTGCCGCCGCGCTACCAAAACACACTGGTCGAAACGCGCGACGGCAAACTGTATTCCGGCCTGGTCGTCTACGACGCGGTCGACAGCCTGATCCTGCAAACCGGCGCGACCACGACGGTGCGCCTGCCGGGCGAAAGCGTCGTCACGCGCCGGCCCAGCCCGTTGTCGCTCATGCCGGCAGGTTTGCTGGACCGGCTGGACGACCGCGACATCGCCGATCTTTATGCCTATCTCAAAACGTTCGGCAATAAGTAGCATCCTTGGCCGCACCATTGTAGGATGGACATTTTTGTCCGCCGCACCGTAGGTCAGGACTCCGTTCCTGACCGGTTCGGCTACGAACCCCGAAAGTGGAGTCGCCAATGCTGTTCAAACGAGGTTGGCTGATTGGATTGGTCTTTGTCCTGGGCGTTGCTGTCGGCGCGACCTGGCCTGCGAGCTGGGCGCAGCGGCGCGACGATATCGCGCGGACGCCTTCCGTTCACGACCGGGTGCGGACGCAAGAGCTCAGTCCGAATAGTTATGAATCGAAAGTGGATTTTCCCAATAGCGAGCATCCCAAGCGAACGTCGTGGCGCATCCGTTATACCCTGGGCCGCACGCCCGCGAAAAACGGCACAGTTGAAAACCTCGTCTTGCATCAGGCTTATTTTCGTCCCAATCCCCAGGCGGAAGAGTTGCAGATCTTGGAGCAAGCGCACATGGCCGAAACGCTGGTCGCCTACTCCAAGGGCACGCGCTTTTATGACGTCGCCGACCATGGCCAGGGCTTGCTCAAGACGGAGGCCGGCGATTTGGGCGCGCACGGCGCGCACCTCAGCAAAGACGGCAAAATCGTCGGCGAATTGCGCGACCGCGGCATCCTTTGGAAATACGGGCACGGCGAGCATCATGCCCTGCGCGGCGAAGCCTTTCTGCTTTGGTCCGTTTTCAAGGCCGGCAACTACCTATACATCATTCAGTTCGGCTTCCAGGACGACGGCGTCATCACCTTCCGTATGGGCTCGACCGGCTCCAATTTCACCGCCGACCGCACGCACAGCCACATGCACAACGCGCTCTGGCGTCTGGACGTCGATCTGGGCGGAAGCACGCCGAATTCCGTGTATCTCGTCAAGCACCGCGAGCCCATGGGCATGCCCGGTCACGGCAAGGAGGAAGTAGAACTCTTCAACGGCGGCCTCGAGGGCTTCGCCGATTGGAACGACCGTGAATTTACCAGTCTGCGCATCGCGAATCACACCAAGACGAATTCGCTGGGGCATTTCCAGTGTTACGATCTCGTGGCGCTGCGCCAGGGGTCGGCCCGGCATTTCGGGCCGGAGAAAGGATCGAAAACCCCAGATGAGGAATTCACGCGCCACGATTTCTGGGTGTTGCCGTTCGCCTCGAAGGACAAGAAGACGGAAGAGCTGGATTGCACGAAGCTGCCGGCTTATGTCCGGCAAGGGCGCAAGATTGAAAACAGCGATGTCGTCATCTGGTACAACTCCGCCGCCCACCACATCCCGCGCGACGAGGATTTCGCCGGGCCCAAAGATGCGCGCCGCCCCGGCGCTACCACGGTCGTCTGGTCCGGTTTCGACCTTAGGCCGCGCGACGTGTTCGACGCCACGCCGTTCTTCACCTTGCCTGAGAAGAAGAAGAAGTAGAGAGTGGAGCGCGAAGCGCAGAGCGCGAAGAGTTGAGTGCAGCGCTTCGCGCTCCACACTTCACACTTCGCGTTCACACTTCGCGCTCCACACTTCGCGCTCCACACTTCGCGCTCTACACTGCAATCATGCGTGCGGTCATCGTCGGCGCCGGGGTTTCCGGCTTGAGCGTCGCCTTTCGACTACAACAGCTTGTCCCCCAAGCAGACATCACCGTTTTGGAAAGCGACTCGCGCCCAGGGGGCACGGTGTGGACGCTGCGCGAAGACGGTTTCACTCTCGAAATCGGGCCCAACGGCTTTCTGGACTCCAAGCAGGCCACTTTGCAGCTGTCCAAAGATGTCGGTTTGGAGAATCGGCTGCTTGCGGCCGGTGAGGCGACGCGCAAAAATCGTTTTCTCTATCACCGAAACAAATTGCAGCAATTGCCTGGTGGCATAGCATCGTTGCTGTTCTCACCGCTGCTTTCTTGGCGCGGCAAGCTCAGTCTCTTCCTCGAACGCTTTCGCGGCCACAACCCGCTTCCTGTCGGGCACGGCCCGGACGGGGAGGCGGACGAATCCATCGATGCCTTTGCGCGGAGGCGCACCGGTCCGGAAATCGCGGAACTGCTCGCCGACGCGCTCGTAACCGGCATCTACGCGGGCGATCCCAAGCTGCTCAGCATGCCCGCGTGCTTCCCGCGCATTGCAGAGTTGGAGCGTACTTATGGCAGCGTGGTCAGGGGATTTCAGCTCACTGCCAAAGAGCGCCGGCAGGAAGCCGAAACGCGTGGCGAAACACCGCGCCGCGGAACACAGCTTTGGTCGTTTCGCGAAGGTCTGCGGCTCTTGGTCGAAACGCTTGCGGCCAGATTGCTTAAGCCGCCCGCCCTTGGTGTCGACGTAGGCAAGATCGAAAAGGCCGGCGCAGAATGGACCGTCTACGGCGACGGTGCCCAGAGGTGGCGCGCCGATGCGGTCGTGCTCACCTGTCCCGCCCACCGCCAGGCCGCGATGGTCGCCGACGTGGATCCGGCTCTTGCGGACGAGATCGCGGCCATTCCCTACAACCGCGTCGTGGTCGTCGGCTTGGGTTATCGGCAGCAGGAATTGCCCAGACCGCTCGACGGCTTTGGCTACATCGCGCCGGAGAACGCCCGGCGTGATTTGTTGGGCGCGCAATGGTGTTCCTCGATTTTTCCAGACCGCGCGCCGCCGGGTGCGGTGCTTATTCGCGCTTTGGCCGGCGGCTGGCAACGGCCGGAAATCGCCGACTGGGACGACGAGCGGCTTTTGCAGTCGGCATGTGTGGAGCTGCGGCAGACGATGGGGATCGCAGCAGCGCCGATTTATCACCGCATCATTCGTTGGCCGCGCGCCATTCCGCAGTATCACGTCGGCCACTTGGCGCGTCTGCGACGTATTGAGCGACACCTTGAAGAGCAGCCGGGTTTATACCTGGGCGGCAACGCCTACCGCGGCGTCGCGCTCAATGATTGCACGGAACAAGGCATGTTGCTGGCGCGCAGGATCGCGGACGAATTTGCCCGAAGAAAACAGTGACCGTTGATTGAATTTCTAACAGGACGCCGTTCCTGTTAGTAGAATAAGAGACACCCTTCTCATTCAAACAAAGAATGTTCCTCTTCTTGGCAAGCGAGGTGTAGCATGTCCAGCGCCACGAATCGCCGAGCGTTTCTGCAAACCAGCCTGTCCGCGGGGGCCGTCGCCTGCGTTGGGGATTTCGGCTTTTTGTCAAAACTACCGGCATTGTCCGCGCAGGAAGTGCGCGGCACGGACCGGGCCATGGTGCAAATGGCGCCGGACATCGAGCCTTTAGTGCGCTTCATCGAGGACACCGACCGCGACCGGCTCTTGGAAGGCGTGGCCGAGCGCATTCGCCAGGGTGTTTCCTATCAGCAATGGCTGACGGCGCTCATGCTCGCGGGCGTGCGCGGCATTCAGCCAAGGCCCGTCGGTTTCAAGTTTCATGCTGTTCTGGTCGTGAACTCCGCGCATCTGGCCAGCCTCGCCGCGACAGATCAAGACCGCTGGCTGCCGTTGTTCTGGTCGCTCGACAATTACAAGGGCTCTCAGGCGCGCAACCGCCAGGAAGGCAATTGGGTGATGGCGCCGGTGAACGAGGGGCAACTTCCGGACGCCGTTCAGGCCGCGCGCCGTTTCCGCGACGCCATGGACAACTGGGACACGGAAGGGGCCGACCGCTCTGTCGCCGCCTTGGCCCGCACCGCCGGCGCCAACGACGTTTACGAAATGTTCTGGCGCTACGGGGCCCGCGATTTCCGCGACATCGGCCATAAGGCGATTTTTGTCGCCAACTCCTATCGCACTCTGCAATCCATCGGCTGGCGGCACGCGGAGCCGATTCTGCGCTCGCTGGCCTACGCCCTGCTCGAACACGAAGCCGGCAATCCGGCCCAGCGCGACGATTCCCGCGACCGGCCCTGGCGCGACAATCTGCGCCGCGTGACGCGGATTCGCGCCGACTGGCAGCGCGGCCAGGTGCGCCGCGAGGCTGCCGCCGATTTGCTGGCCACATTGCGCACCGCCAATCCCGAACAAGCCAGCGACTGCGTGGTCCGAATGCTGAATGACAACAACGACCCAAGCTGCATCTGGGACGGCCTGCTCATGACTTCGGGCGAACTGCTCATGCGGCAGCCCGGCATCGTCGGCCTGCACACGGTAACGACGATGAACGCTCTCTACTTCGCGTATCAGAATTGCGCGAACGACGAAACCCGCCGCCTGATGATGCTGCAGGCCGCCGCGTTCTTGACGCTGTTCCGCGAGAACATGCGCGGCCGGGGCCAGGTGCGCGAGCTGCGGCTGGACACCTTGGAGCCGGCGCAAGTCAACGGACAACCGGCGCAGGCGATCGAAGACGTGTTCCAGGAGATCAACCGCGACCGCATGAGCGCTGCCCGCAAGGCGCTCGGTTTGTTGCAAGCGCATCCGAACCAGGCGCAGGCAATGCTGGCGGCCGCGCGGCGTTTGATCTTTTCGAAGGGGTCGGACTCCCACGACTACAAGTTCAGCAGCGCGATCCTCGAGGACTTCTTCCACTCGACGTCGCATTGGCGCGACCGCTTCCTGGCCAGCGGCATGTTCTACCTGCGCGGCGCCGGCGGACAGGACACAGGCGTCTATCGCCGGACGCGGGCGGCACTGGGAGGCTGAAACAGACCGGATTACTCGACTGGAAGAATTTCACCCCCTTTGGGTGTCACCATGCCCCAGAAAGCTCCTGAGCTAATGGAGGCCGAAATCACCCGGACACTACCGTCAGCTAATGCGACAATCATTCCTCCCGAATGTGGCGTTTGCGGATAACGATGATCGCAGTTTTTCTGAGTTGGCGCTACTTGAAAGGTTCCCGGCAGGAAACTTGTCGAAGTTGGAGGGATTCCTGTAGTTATGGGATAGTTATCCCAAGCAGCGAACGGATAACTTGGCACATTTGGACCGTTGTCTGCGAACGAAGGCGGTCGAAACACCTCAGCAAACAACGGTCCAAGGACAAAGGAAAAATCCGTCTCGCGGCAATACTGATAGTGCTCGGCCAGAGCGATCGAGTTACTCGTCCCGTCGCTGAAAGTCGTTGGCATTCGCGGGGCATGGTAAAATGCTTGTGCGTTGATTGCATAGCTGGTTGGAAAGAGGTTTTTCGGATTCTCGGTTGGATCTGCCGGACTTACAAGCACGGAAACTACAATTCGTGTCAGAGGTGTACCGGGCGGCACGGCATTATTCAGAAGCCGATTCCCTTCTTCTATGAAAGGAAACAAAGCCGGGAAGAACCCCATTTGCCGGTTCGGACTCGTTGCTGAACCGTCAATCGTGGGCAAACGACCGTTTCGATTGTCAGCGAATTGATGGACGGCCAGCAAAAGCTGCTTTTGGTTGTTCATGCTTTGGATTCGCAAGGCGGCATCGCGTGTTTTCTGAATGGCAGGAAGCAGGAGGCCGACCAAAATCGCAATGATCGCAATGACTACCAGCAATTCAAGCAACGTGAAGCCAACCCGAGTCGATTGCACACATCGGCGGAACATTCGTTTCCCTCCTTAGAATTTGACCGCGAACAAGAAATCAGGTAGCGCTTCGCCAAATGACTTTTTGGCTTCTTATACTCATTTGACGGTCACGTCCATCTTGTCAGACGTTTTTGTGTCGTAGAAGAACATCCCGGTAATTGTGACCATTGCTGCATGCACCTGATAGGTCTGACCTGAAGTTATTCCAATTGCAATCCCCTTCCAAATCTTCGGCGATTTTGTTCCGTCATAGTCGCATGCTACTGACTTCACGAAATTCCCTTTGTAGAAAATGACCAAGTGAATCGAAACAACGCTGTAGCCGGTGTCAAGCGTGTACTCGCCAGACCCTTGAATCTCGCCCGCTGCGGGGGAGTCCGCCGCCTTCAAAGTAATCGAGTTTTTCGCTTGCGCGAAGGCCTCTTGGTGAGTTAGCAATGCGCACGCCAACACGACGAGCAGTGAACGTAAGGAGAACATGGCAACCTCCGAAGCAGGGATCTTGTTTGTTTCCGGGCGACCCAAGACGCAAGTCGCCCACTCTACCAGATGCTTTTCATTGGCGCTAAAACTGGTTTTTTTTAAGTATAATCTTGAAAAAAAAAAAAAGCCAGCATATGTTAGGAACGGTTACGTATAAATCGCCAGCTGCAGACCCAGTGCTGCCGTGTCCGAGCCGCAAACCGAAATTGCAGTCGAGCTTGCGCGCCTCTTTCATCTAGTGCGCGCAGGCGCCGAAAATGCTGCTGTCTTGTTCTTGGAGAACTACGAGAAACTCTTCCGACAGATCATCCGCGTGCACCTTCATCGGCGACTGCGTTCAATCGAAGATTCGTCGGACCTGTTGCAGGACTTTTGGGAGAGCGTGCTTGTCGCAAAGAAGCACCAGGATTTCCCGTCGTCGCCAGTCGCACTCGTCGCCTACTTAACGACTACGGCAGCGAATCTGGTGCGGATGGAGAATCGAAAGTACCTGAAGTACGAAAAAAGAAACCTGCACAAAGAAGCGCACTTTGCGGTGTTCCCGACGGAAGCTGATCTGACCTAATTACCCTCTCTTTTCTGGCACGGCAAATCCGAAGTGCTCTCGCAGCCCGCCGGCAATTCCGCTTCTTCGACGATTAGCACGGGGAACCCGTCTTTGATGGGAAACCGCAGCCGGCATTGCGCGCATGTCAAGTGCTCGCCCTCCAAGACAAGCCGAGCCTGGCTTGGGTTGAGCGGACAGCGCAGGATCGACAAGAGGTCCTCGCTAAGCATGTCCAAATTCACCGCTTACTGCGTGCGCGGCTCTGAATTCAATCCTCGTCTTCGTCGTCATCATCGCGACGCCGGCGTCGGCGCGGCCGACGGTCCTCCTCGTCCTCTTCGTCTTCGTCTTCATCCTCTTCGTCTTCGTCCTCTTCTTCTTCATCCTCTTCGTCCTCTTCCTCTTCCTCTTCTTCTTCGTCCTCCGCGTCTTCCACGCGTTTTTTGACCTTGCCCATTTCCTCTTCCTCGGCCGCGATTGCCAGGTACTTGTCGAGGATGACCCGCGCGAAGTTCAGTCCAAACGCCAGGCGCAGGATCAGTAACACGAAGAACAAGAGCCACAGGCAGTAGATGGCTCGGAAGACCCAGACCATGACGTTGGACGAGCCGGTCAGACCGAGCATGAAAAGGCACAGATGCGCAAATGCCACGCCGAAGGTAAGATTGATGATGCCGCGGCCGCGCTCGGCAACCGGTTCTTCCTTAAGCGATAGACCCACGGACCAGATGAACGAGCCGATGAGGACCGGTTCCGCGTAAAAACTCATCATGATGAACAGAAACAGGATCGATTCCCAAAAGGGCGCCTTGCTCCAAAAGACGCCCATGGGCTGCCCGCGGTCCATGGCCGCGCTGAGCAGATTGAGTTCGGGAATGACGAGCGGGATGAGAATGTAGCCCATGGCGCCGGCGAGCGGCAACAGGCGCAGCACGCCGTTGACGATGAAGTTGACGATGCTGACCGAAATCAGGCCCCAAAGCTGTCCCTTGGTGCTGAAGCGATTGGGAATGGGCAGCGCGATAATGTAGCCGGTGATGCACACGAGGCTTTGCAGGAGCAGGCAGACACTGCCAAGGATCAGCAACACCTTGCCGATGCCGACATAGTCGCCGCCCGCGACGATGCCGACGAAGAAGTCGATATAGTTCATCGGCTCCATTTGGCCGGGAATCGCTTGGGGCGCCCCCTGGAAAAGGTGTCGTAGGGCGACGGTGGCGTAATACGGGCCGGAGAGGATTCCCAAGAGCCAGACGATGGCGACAAATAAGAGCGGGCCGCCCAAGAGTACGACGCCCCACATCATCACAACGAGGCCGGTGCGGACTCTCTGCCAGTTTTCCGGCTCTTGCAGGCTCTTGCGCTTGGCCTTTGGCAAGAATGCACGGTCCACCTTCGCCTTTTTTGTCTTCTTGTCGGCTTCCGCCAGCCGTTTTTGCCGCGCAGCCTCTTCATCCTTGTCAATGACGATGCCGTAGCCGCCGCCGCCGTCCTCGTCAGCGGGGGCGGCCGACGCGCTGGACTTCGGGACGACAAGCTCGGTGGCGCATTTAGGGCATCTGATCCGCTTCCCGATCTTGTCCGCGCTTAGCTTCAACGCTTGCTTGCAAGAGGTGCAACGAAAGGAAACCGCTTCCATCGACCCACCCGGAAAGGAATGTCCGCGGCGTCGGAGCCTAGGCGGCGTCGCGCCGCGTCCACAGTAACCTAGTCGCCGGGCGGGAGGGTGTCAACGGAGTAGAGTGGTTAGTGGTTCGTGGCTCATGGTCAGGAGTCACCGGTGCGTACGACTCGCCCCTCACGCCTCACCGCTCACCACCTATCTTTCAAAGTCGCTGTCGCGCAGTCCGACGTTGAAGCGGAGGTCGACAAAGCTGTACGATTCCACGAGATCACCGCCGGGGTTGCCGCCTGGCCTCGGCCAATCGTAGTTCTCGGTGCGGATCGGCAGTTTGGATTCCTTGTCCAAAAAGAGAACGCTGCGATAGCAATAGTACTCGGCATGGCGCTCGGGCCGCGTGCATTCGATGCGCAGGCAGCGGCGATTGTTGTACGTGTATTCGCCGACTTTCACCTGGGTCTTGTTGAGCTGTTTTTCTCTTTCCCAGAGTTTGACGGTTTGCTCAATCAGGTTGCCGATGCCCGCCTCGAGAATAGTATGCCGGCTGTGTTCCAGCACGCGCGGGTCGTTAACGTCGATGGATTGAAATCCGACCACTTTGAGAAGGCCCTTGGACTGCACGCGCATCTTGTTGCGGTTCCGGCCGGCGATAAAGGCGACCTCCTGGCCGCCGATGTGACCGGGCGCGAGCCAGCGCATGTACACGCTGAAAGGCTGGTCTCGGAACTTGAAGGAAATGACATGGTCTTCCGAGAGCGCGCCCTTGACGCGCTCTTTCTTGATCAGCGTGCAAGTGTAGTCCTTAACCGCGGTGTGATTACGCCGCGCCTCGTGCATCCAGGCCAGCGGCTCGTCGAGCGGCCCGGAACCGACAGACGTCTCTTTGGCCGCGGAGACATTCTCCCCTCGGCCCTGGGGGGGAGAGGGGGCGGGGGTGAGGGGGCGGCCCGAGGATTCTTGTTGAACCCAAAACACGCAAAGACAGGCAAACATCGCCAACCCGCAAAGACGCCACGAGACAGCCAGAAAACGAGGTGCCATGTTTCCTCCGCAAGAAGCCACAACATTTCAGGCAAGCAACGTACCAAAATCCAACTTTGGGAAAAATGCGTCTTGGGTGCGTGCCTAGCGCTTGGATCGGCTAGGAGTTGGAATAAACGTCATTTGGGGGCGCATTCGACGTGGTGAAGGGAGAAGTTGTATAATTTACAACGCCCAATGCATCGCAACGGGAAACAGCAGTCTATGCCGGCCAAGCTGCAAGTCCAAACCGTCGTGTCGCTGCCGTTCGAGGAGAATTCCTACGTCGTTTGGCAGCAAGGACAAGGCGAGTGCCTCGTCTTCGATCCCGGGCTCGAGCCGGATCTCATACTTCAATTCCTCCAAGACAAGGAATTGCGCCCGGCAGCCATCCTGAATACCCACGGCCATGCCGACCACATCGGCGGCAACCAAGCGCTCAAACAATGCTTTCCCAGCGCGCCGCTCGTCATCGGCGCCGGCGACGCCGCTCTTCTGACCGATGCGAATCTCAATCTGAGCGCTCCTTTTGGCATGCCTGTCGTCAGCCCGTGCGCCGATCGCACCGTCCGCGAAGGCGAAATGCTTGAGCTGGGCGGCGTGCACTTGGAAGTGATTGAGATACCGGGCCATTCACTAGGCCATGTCGTGTACTTGTATCGCGACCAGCCCTGTCTTGTCTTCGGCGGCGACGTCCTCTTCCGCGGCAGCGTCGGCCGCACCGATTTCCCCGGCGGCAGTTTCGAGGCGCTGGCACAGGGCATTCACGCCAAGCTCTTCTCTTTACCCGACGACACCGTCATTTATCCAGGCCACGGCCCGGTCACAACGGTCGGCCACGAAAAGCGCACCAATCCATTCGTTGGACAGGCGAAGGACTAATCCCTGACCGGCCGGAGCGTCAACTCGTTCCGGAGCGACAATTTTTTCTATCGGTTGTCGCTCCGGAACTCAGTCGCAAATGATTATCTAATATTCCGTTAGGACTCCAGGGACTTCCAGAGCGACAAAAGTCGGGCAAAAGATGGGCTTTGTCACGCAATTCGATTTTCTGTGCATAGCCATGTCTGTTCCAGTTTTCGTTGCGCTTGGGCCACTGCCGCAACCGTTTGCGCCCGTTGATGTTA
>JAKEHV010000155.1 GCA_022614915.1 Gemmataceae bacterium
CGAGATCCCGTGTTGACATTTCCCCGCCAATGCGTATCCTCCCCCGCCTTCCATCGAGAACGAGAAAAACTGCCAGGGGGTCGATCATGGCCGGCCGGATTTGCGGGATTGCCTTGTGCTTTCTTTTCGCGGGCTGTTTGCCTTTGCAGCTAAGGACCAAGCCCGCCGAGGAGGTCGAGAAGGAGAACGACCTTAGCACCAAGATCATCGGCGAAGTCACCGAAGTGGCCAATATGCAGCCCATTCAGGTGAGCGGCTTCGGGCTGGTCACCGGCCTGGACGGCACGGGCCATTCGCCGCCGGGCACCTGGCGCACGCTGCTCGAGCAGCAATTGCGCAAACAGCGCGTCGAGAATGTCAAGCAGCTTCTCGATTCGCCCAACAACGCCCTGGTGCTGGTGACCGCGTTCATACGACCGGGCAGCCGCAAGGGCGAGCCGCTCGACGTGGAAGTGACCTTGCCGCCGCAGAGCAAAGCGAGCAGCCTGCGCGGCGGCTACCTGCAAGAATGCGTGCTGCGCAATCACGATTCCACGCGCAACCTGAGCCCCGAATACAGCGGCTCAGACCGGTTGCTGCAAGGCCATATCCTCGGCCGGGCCAAGGGGCCGCTCTTGGTCGGCATCGGCAATCCGGACGAGCCGGCGGAACTGCGGAAGGCACGCATCTGGGGCGGCGGCATTTCCTTCATCGAGCGGCCGATCTTTTTGGAGCTGAAGAAAGACGACCGCTCCACGCGCATCGCCAACGCCATCGCCGGCCGCATCAATCTCATGTTTCAGGACGATCCGCGCCGGCAGCAAATCGTGCAGCAGAATCAACGGCTTCTGCTGCTCGACGACGTGACGCAGCAGCTCAATCAGAAGATGGAGCAGAACTTCTCCGGCTCGGAGATGGCCCGCGCCGTCAACCGGGAAATCGTGCAAATCCGCGTGCCGATCGCGTATCGCTTGAACACCGAGCGCTATCTGCGCGTGGCCCGGCTGGCGCCGCTGCGCGAAGCGCCCGAGGATCAGCCCAAGTATCGCCGCCGGCTGCAGAAAATGCTGCTCGATCCGGCCGAGACCGTCCGCGCCGCCCTGCGCCTGGAAGCCTTGGGCAAAGAGAGCATGCCGGCCCTCAAAGCCGGTCTGCAGCACGAGCATCCGCTCGTCCGCTTCACCAGCGCCGAAGCGCTTACCTATTTGGGCAGCGCCGCCGGCGTCGACGAGCTCGCGCGCCTGACCGAGCAGCATCAGCCGCTGCGGCTGTTCGGCCTCATGGCGCTGGCCGGCCTCGACGAAAGCGTGTGCCGGCAGAAGCTGGGTGAGATGCTGGCTTCGGAAGACGTCGAGCTGCGCTCGGGCGCGTTCCGGGCCTTAAGGCTCATGGATGAATTCGATGTCCGGCTCGGCGGCGAATTGCTCAATCAGGCTTTCTGGCTGCACAAAGTCGCCCCGGGCAGCGCCAAGCTCGTGCACTTCGCCATGGGCAAACGCGCCGAAGTTGTCTTGTTCGGTGACGATATCACCGTGAGCCCCGTCAAGGTGCTCGCCGGTCCGGAGTTCACCGTCACTATCGACACCGGAGACGACCGCTGCACGGTGAGCCGCATCTCCGCGCACAGCGGCGTGGCCCGCAAGCAATGCTCCACGCGGCTCGAAGAAGTGATCCGCACCATGGCCGAGCTGGGTGCAAGCTATCCGGAAGTGGTCGATCTTTTACGCAAGCTCAGCGACGAGCAAGCGCTGGACTGCCCGGTGGCGATCAACTCGTTGCCGCAGGAGATTTCGGTCGAAGCGCTGCAAGAGGGCGGCCGGAACCCGGATTTCCTCCGTTAGCAGTGCGCGCACGTGCAACACTAGCCCGACGCGCCAGCAAGGGCCGCCGCCGCTCAAGACAACACTAGCCCGACGCGCTAGCGAGGTCCGGCGTGTCGCCGCTGCGGACGTCATTTCTCGCAGACGATGTTAACGAAATCTCTGCAATGAGTTGCACCTCGTTAGGCAAACCCGACCGCCCTTGCTCACCCGGCGGGCTCAACCTGTACACTAACGTCGTACACCGAGTACCCGGCTAATGAATCCACTTCTGTGCGCGCCCTCCGTCACATGTCTGCTTGCAATTCTCACTTGGGCATTGGCCAAACCCTGTCGCGCGCAGTCGCCGGCCACCGTCGCCGAGAAAAGCAATTACACGGCGACGTCGAAGCACGAGGAAGTCGTCGATTTCTGTAAGCAGCTTGCCAAAGCGTCGCCCCTGGTCCGACTAGGCGAACTGGGAACATCGCATGAAGGACGGAAGCTACCCGTCGTCGTTGTCGCCGATCCGCCGGTGGCCACTGCAAAAGAAGCGAAGAAGAGCGGCAAACTCGTCGTTTTCGCGCTCGGCGGCATTCACGCCGGCGAAGTGGACGGCAAGGAAGCGCTTCTCATGCTGGCGCGCGACCTGGCCTTGGCGAAAGACCGCTCACTCTTGAAAGATCTTATCATCATAATCGCGCCCAACTTCAACGCCGACGGCGGCGACAAGCTCGGCAACAACCGTCCGCATCAGGCCGGGCCCGCCCAGGTCGGCACGCGCGCCAACGCCCAGGGTTTGGACCTCAATCGCGATTTCGTAAAGGCTGAAACTCCCGAAGTGCAGGCGCTGGTCCGCTTTCTCAATCGTTGGGACCCTGCCCTGGTCATCGACACGCACACGACCAACGGCGCCACACACCGCTACACCATCACGTTCGACGGGCCGCGCCACCCTGCCCTTTTTGCGCCTTTGACCAAGTTCATTCGCGACCGGCTTTTGCCCGACGTCGGCCGACGCCTGGAAAAAGCCAGCGGCTACAAGGCGTACTTTTACGGCAACTTCGCCGGCAACCCAAAACAATGGGAAACCACGCTGGCGCAGCCGCGCATGGGCTTTCACTATCTCGGTTTTCGCAATCGCATCGGCATCCTGAGCGAGTCGTACGTCTACGCGCCGTACCGCGACCGCGTGCTGGCGACACACGGCTTCGTCCGCGCCTGTTTGGAGTTTGCCGCCGACAACCAGGAAGCCATCCGCAAGCTTTTGAAAGAAGCGGACGACTCCGGCCGGTCGCCCGCGCCGGATGCCCGCGTCGCCCTGCGCCACAAGCTTGTTCCATTGCCCAAGCCGGTCACGATACTCGGCCTGGAAGGCGGCAAGACGCCGGCGACCGGTAAAGCCAAGGATTTCCAGATCGACTACCTGGGCCGCACCGAGGCGACCTTGTCGGTCACTTTGCCTTACGCGTATCTAGTGCCGGCGACTTTTCCCGGCGTCGTCGAGAACTTGCAGCGCCACGGCATCGAGGTCGAGAAGCTGCGCGAGGACACGCGGCTCGACGTGGAGGTATACCGCGTAGACGGCATCGCCCGGCAAAAGCCATTTCAGAAGCATGCCCTGGTGAACGTGCAAGCAACGCCGGCCAAGGATAATCGTACGGTCAAGGCGGGCACGTACATTGTGCACACGCGACAACGCCTCGGCCGATTGGCGGCGTTTTTGCTCGAGCCGCAATCCGAGGATGGACTGTGCACCTGGAACTTTTTCGACAACGCGCTCGGCGAGGGCCAAGAATTTCCGGTACTGCGTCTGCCTGCCGAGCCAAAGTAGAAGAGTGAATGGTGAGTCGTGAGTGGTGAGCAGGGACCACTCACCACTCACCACTCACCAACAACACTACTTCGACAGTTTGATCGACAAACCCTTTACGACGGCGCCGTCGTTGTCCGTAAAGCGGGCGCATCCGGACCAGTCGATCTTCTCGTTGATGACCTTAAAGACGAGCACGTTGACGCCTTTGACTAGGCTCACGTCGGTAGTGTCCTGGTCTTTGTCCAAAGCGCGGGCCGTATCCTGATTGAGCACCATCTTGCCGTTGAGATACACCTTGGCCTGATCGTCGCTGCCGGTCTTGAGCTTCACGTTCTTGTGGTCGGCGTCGGCGACGACGTAGCAGACCGCGTAGCCGACGCAGTCCTCGGTTTGCGCTCCGAGGTAATCGTTGAAATCGAAGTAGTGCTCCTTGGCTCGGTACGCCTTCCAGACCAGTTCTTTGTCGCCGGCTTTGATTTTTTCGCCCTCCTTAGGCTGGAGCTTCGCTTCGCCCTTGATTTGTTCCTTGGTGAGCGCATCGGCGCCGGTCTCGTTTTCGGCCATTGGGATTGGCGCCAAAAGAAGCCAGGTCGTGATGAAGCCTTCGTCATTGATGCCCGCCTTGCCCCCGCCGGGAAACGCAGAGGGCAGAAGGACGAGAAGCGCCGCCGCCGAGAGAACGATTGCCTTACGCATGGTGATTCCTCCCTGCTGAAGATGAGAAGTGATGTGCTGAACCGCCAACCATTCTCCGCCGCCCTAGCGCGGCTTGCAAATGAAAATCTGGTGAGCTTCGACGCCGCGAGGTCGGAGCCGCGACCGTAAGGGAGCGGGGCGCCGGGGTTTTCCGCTCCCTCACGGTCGCGGCTCGGACTTGGTCGCGGCTCGGACTAGTTGACCTTGAGCGTGCAATCCCATATCTTCGGCAAGGTGGATTCTCGACTTGTTCTCTTCGAATAACCGTTCCACTCATTTCTCGCAGGGAGGAAACTTCCATGAAGCGCGTGTGGTTAATCGTGATGGCTTTCGGCCTGTCGTTGGCGCTGCCTTACGCGTCGGCCGGCGACAAAGTGCTGGAGGTTGGCAAAGACGGCATCAAGATCGACGGTAAAGTGAGCACCGACGACACCAAAGTCACCGTCCGAGACGGCGAAAAGAAGGCAACTATGCCCGCAAAGATGTTCCAGGTGAAAATGTCGGGCAACATGATTTACACCATCGCCCTGAACACCGACGACAATGAATTTGATCCCTTCCTCATTGTGCAAGACAAGGACGGCAAACAACTGGCATACGATGATGACAGCGGCGGCAAACTCAATTCGCTTTTGAAATTCAGTCCGCCCAACGAAGGGACTTACAAAGTTTTTGCCGGCGGCCTGTTTGGAAAGCCCGGGCCCTTTACGTTGAAGATTACTCAGGCGCCCGGAGAAAAGGCGGCCGCCAAGATCTTGGAAGTCGGTAAAGGCATCAAGATCGACGACAAAGTCGCCGTCAACGATCCGATGGTGCCAGTGCCTTTCATGGGCAAGGATATCCCTCGGCCCGCGAAATTGTATCAAGTGAAGATGTCTGCGGGTAAGTCCTACACCATCACGATGAACACGAACGATGCGGACTTCGATCCTTACATAGTTGTCCAAGACAAGGACGGCAAGCGCTTGGCTTTTGACGACGATTCGGGCGGCCAGCTCAATTCGCTTTTGAAATTCACACCGCCGAGCGACGGAACCTACAAGGTCTTCGCTGCATCACTCACGGCGAAGGCTGGCCCTTATACACTTCAGATCACCGAAGGGCAACCATAAGGAACCTGGGAGTCGCGTTACCGACGAACAATCTCGTGACATCCGAGCCATGCGGATCCTTTAGTTAAGGAGCCGCGTGGCTTTTCTTATCTCCAGCCTGCGTCGATTGCAACTTTTGCGCGTGGCGCGCCTCGATCTCCGCCTGAAAGAGCGCGCGGACCTTGCGCTTGACGACGAGATCGGCGAGGCGCGGCAAGAAGCGGCTCACAAAGACAAGCAGTTTGCCTTTGAAAGAGAGGGCGGTTTCGTTCTTGCCTTTCTCGATGGCGCGCAGCGTTTTCGCCGCCACTTGCTCGGCGGTCATGCCGCGCAGGTGGTCCATCTGCACCAGGGCTTTCTGCTCGATCATGTTTTGCGAAAAGTTGGTCTGCGTCAGGCCGGGGCAGACGACGAGCACGTCGACGCCGTCCTTGGCTAATTCGGCGCGCAACGCTTCGCTGAATCCCTGAACGGCGAACTTGCTGGCTGAATACTCGCTGCGGGCCGGGATGCCGCGCTTGCCGGCGATCGACGAGATGTTGACGATGGCGGGCTTGGTCCCTTTTTTCAAGATGGGCAGAAAGACTCGGACTGTTTCGGTGAGACCGAAGAAGTTCACTTCGAAGATCTTGCGCATGCGCTCGGGGCCAACGTCCGCGAAGTGCCCGGTAGCGCCGATGCCCGCGTTGTTGACCAGGATGTCCAGGCCGCCGAATTGGCGCAGGGCGGCATCGACCATTTTTTGGCGATCCACTGCGCTGGTAACGTCTGCCTGCACCCATTCCAGCGTGCCGCCTTGATAACGCCCCTGGGAGCTGAGTTCCTTCAAGAGATCTTCGTTGCGGGCGGCGGCCAGCACCAAAGCGCCACGCGCCGCCGCCGCCAGCGCCAACGCCCGCCCGATCCCTTGCGACGCGCCCGTGATCAGCATGCGCATGCCCGCGAGGCGGCGACGTTGTCCCATCTGTCATCCCTCATCAATACTGGCTTTGGGTAGAACACATCTTACCCGCGCGGCGCCGGGTCGGTCGATTGTGGAAGTATGGGCTGAATATGGAAAATCGACAACAAGAAGCGATTGTAGCGGAATTCCCAAGAATTCCGGCAATTTCATCATGATTGATTAAGCGCGCGCAATCGGAATTGCCGATTCCTTCGATACGCCCAGCCATATTCGGAGGTCACAGCTATGGGTTGGCTCGCGCGCTTATTTGGCTTCTTGCGCCCGTCGCCCGGTTCGACGCGGCACCCTCGGCAACTGTGGCTGGAAGAACTTGAAACGCGCGACGTGCTTAACACTTATTTCCTCGCGCCCACCGGCAGCGACGCCGCCAACGGCTCCGAACAGTTGCCCTGGCAGACACTGCAACATGCGAGCGCCCGCATCGTCGCCGGCGATACCCTCATCCTGCGGCAGGGAACCTACTCCGGCAACATCACGATCGACGTCCCCGACGTGACGATCCGCTCGTACGCGGGCGAATGGGCCACCATCACCGCCCCAATCGACGATCCCACCGCCGAGTGGGTGTTGCGCTTCGATAGTGACGCCCACCGCGGCAAGCTGCAGCGCGTGGAACTTGTCGGCGGCTATTATTACGCCCTCAAGACCGAATCGAACTACGACCTGGGCAAGACGGCCGAATTTGGGGCCAGCGGTCTCTTGGTGGAGGATTGCAAGCTGCACGACAGCGGCCGCGACGTCGTCAAACTCACGCCGGGCTCGAACGACGTTACCATCCGGCGTTGTGAGATTTTCAATTCCGGTCGGCGCGACCCCAGCAACGCAGAGGGCATCGACAACGTTAACGCCGACCGCATGATCCTGCAGGACAGCTTCCTGCACGACCTCGCGACGACCGGAGTTTACGCCAAGGGCGGCGCGCGCGACTGCCTGATTGAGCGCAACCGCATCGAGAACACCGGCGCGTTAGGGATCACGCTCGGCGGGGACACGGACCCGGAGTGGTTCGACCAGAGCGCCGCCTATTACGAGAATATCAACGGCGTGGTGCGGAATAACATCGTCGTAAACACCGTGTACGCCGGCATCGCGCTGACCGGTTCGCTCGGCGCCCGGGTTTACAACAATACCCTGGTGAACGTGGCCCAGAGCGGCCAATCCGCCGTGCTCTTGAACGCGGGAGAAATCTGGATCAACGGCGTGAACCGGATCACTCCAAACAAGGACGCGGCGCTTGCCAATAACATCGTCACTACCGCGGCCGGCAGCTCCCGGCCGCTCTTCCAAATCAGAGAAAACGGCCTTGTCGGTCCCTTGGCGCTGGCGAACAACCGCTACTTCGCGACGGAGGGGAACGCTACATTTGTGGACTCGCGCGAAGGCAGCCTTTACTCGGGCGGTCTCGCCGGCTGGCAGGCCCACACAGGTGAGGCGCACAGCTCGGAAGGCCATCCCGGCCTGGACAGCGCCCAGCACTTAAACCCCAGCAGCGCCTGTCGCGATGCCGGCGTAGCGCTAGCAGGCTTCGCCGGCGACATCGGCGACGACCAGCGGTCCTTGGGATCGGCCTGGGACATCGGCGCCGACGAATTCCGTCTGGTCCGGCTCGAGCACGACCCCTGGAACCGGGAGCGCATGGCCCTCGTGGCTTACGGCACCCCAGGAGATGACAGCATACTATTTCAATCGTTGAACCAGGGCGCGCAGATCGCGGTCCAGATCAACGGCGTCGCGTACGGGCCATTCGCGGCCAATGCGCTCTCGCGGCTCATCGCCTATGGCTATGACGGGAACGATCGCTTGGCTATCGAAAGCGGCCTCCCGCAGGGAGCGTTTCTGTCAGGCGGCGTCGGCGACGACACGCTAGCCGGCAGCGCTGCCGATGACATCCTGCTCGGCGGCGCGGGCAAGGACACCCTTGTCGGGGGCGCTGGCGACGACCTGGTTTTCGGCGGCATCGGAACCGACGCGCTCAGCGGGGGCGTTGGCACTGACCTGCTGGTCGCGGGCGCAACCGTCTACGACAACTACACCTTGGCGCTGGGGCAGATCATACAAGAATGGTCAGCCAGCCGGGCATTTCGCGCGCGTGGCAACGATCTTCTGATTCCCGACGATCTGGAAAGAGACTAACTCAATGAGGGGCGGCATCCCAAACGGTCACCGCGGCGTCGTTGCTGGCGGCGGCGAGAAACCTGCCATCGGGGCTGAAGGCCAACACGCCGATGCCCATGCGCTGGCAGCGAAGCGTCAGCGCCTCCTCGCCGGTTTCTACGTCCCAGAGCGTGACGGTGGGATCAAAACCGGACGACGCCAGGCGGCGCCCATCCGGACTAAAGGCGACCGCGTTGACGAGATTCCGCCCGAAGCGGTTGCGGATGCGCATGATTTCTCTACCGTTCGACACATCCCACACACGAATGAACTTGTCATTGCCCGCCGAGGCAAGCAGCCGGCCGTCCCAACTGAAAGCGATGCACTGGACCTTGCCGTCGTGTCCACGAAGGGTGAAGAGTTCGCTGCCGGTGGCTGTATCCCATAATCGGACAGTGCGATCACTGCTTGCCGAAGCGAGGCGTCGGCCGTCGGGGCTGAACGCGACAGCGTTAAGCAAGTCCGCGTGGCCGGACAAAGTACAGCGCAGTTGGCTCGTTTTCCAGTCCCACAGTTTGATCGAATTGTCAAAGTCGACCGCGGCCAAGCAAGCGCCCTGTGGACACACAGCGCCCGCCCAGCGTAGTTTTTCTTTCGGGGCCTTGAACGTTTCCAATACGCGCCCGACGGCGTCCAATTGCTTGCCGCGTCCCGAACGATCGCAGACCAGCAGCCGGTCGCCATCGGGGCTGAACATCACTTGCTGAAGTCCAGGCATTTGAGCTGGTAGATCAAGCAGGACGCGTTCCGTAGCCGGTTCCCAGACTTTGACAAAGCCGTCGCTGCCGACCGAAGCCAGCTGGCCGAGTGCCGCGAAAGCAAGACTGCGGACAAAGCCTTCATGGCCGCGAAAAACAAATGCTTCGTGATCCTTAGCGATGTCCCAGACTGCCATGCGCTCAAAACTTGCGGAAGCTAAGAGGCTGCCGTCCGGGCTGAAGGCGATTGCGGAAATGGAACGAAGATGTCCACGCAGCGTCAGCAGCTCGTTCCCTTTGGCATCCAGGATCTTCAGTGAGCCGATGCCGTCGCCGACAGCGAGTCGCTGGCCGTCGGGGCTAAAGGAGACGCTGTATATGGGAGCGGGATGCCGGGCAAAGGCGGCTTCCTGCTCGCCGAGCCGCATGTGCCAAAGACTGACGGCGCCGTCGCCATGTGCTGTTGCCAAGCGCTGGCCGTTTGGGGCGAATGCCAGACAGGAAACAGGTGACGCAGCGCCACGCAGCTCAAAACATTGCTCGCCGGTGTCGGCGTTCCAGACCTGTATGGTTCCCTCCTTGCTATTGGGCGAGGCGACCCACAGACCGTCCGCGCGAAAGACGAAACTGCAGAACCTGTCAAGCGGGAGGCGGCGCGAACGTAGTTCCGCTCCCGTGCCCGCGTCATAGACGCGCACTTTGCTTTCCTGAAAGTCCGCCGATGCCAGGGACTGGCCGTCGGGGCTAAAGGCGACTTGATCGCCACGGAGGATGTGCAACTCTCGGCCCTCTTCGAGATGCCACACTTTCAGGATGTGGTTCGGATAGCCGGCGAGCGCCAGGAGTTTGCCGTCCGGGCTCACGGCCGCTTCACTGGTCGAGCGCGGGTCCGAGGAAAACCCCGGCAGGGTGCGCACGACTTTGCCCGAAGCCACGTCTCTGACGGTGACAGTCTTGTCATCTTGCACAAGGACGACACGCTTCCCATCGGGGCTGAAGGCCACGGCGTGGGCCTTGTTCGAGTTGTCGGTGCGGACTAGAAGCAATTCGGGATGACACAGGCGCTTTAGATAATGCCATTCCCAGCCGCGTAGGTCTTTTTGGCCTGGTTTAGGCAAGCAGGATGACAAGAACTCTTCTGCCTGCAAGACGTTGGTTTCCTGCCAGTTCATGTAGGCCAAGCGGATGCGATACAGGTACTGCGTTTGCCTTTCCCTCTCGAGCGCTTGGGCGAGGTTGTTTTTGGCCTCTGTGGTGCTCTTGAGAGCATTCTCGGTTTGTTTCTGTTTCTCCCGGATTTGAACGTCACTTACAACAAGCACGGTCAGGAGCAGAGTTGCGGCCACGATGCTGACCGCAACCAAAGCCGCGGTCGCCGGTCTGCGCCGCACCCACTTCGCCAGTCGGCCGAGCGCGCCGATAGGTCGGGCGCGGATCGGTTCCGCGCTCAAAAAGCGGCGCAAATCGTCGGCCAAGTCTTGGGCAGCGGCGTAGCGTCTCTTGGATTCCTTTTCGAGGCACTTAAGACAAATTGTTTCCAGGTCGCGGGGCAGCTTCGGACGCAGCCGCGACGGCGATACGGGCTCTTCCTTGCGGACCAGGAGCAATGTCGCCAGCCCGGAATCCGCTTGGAAGGGCGGCCGACCGGTTAGCAGTTCGTACAGGATGACGCCTAAGGCGTACACGTCGGCGGCTGGCCCGATTTGACCGCGCCCTTCCGCCTGCTCGGGCGCCATGTAGGTCGGCGTGCCCAGCAAATGGCCGCTGTGCGTTTGTTGAGGTTGTCCGTCGAGCAACTTCGCCAGCCCGAAATCGGTAATCCTAGGTTGGTAACTGGTGAGCGGCAAAGAGTGAAAAGTGTCCGCGTCACCGCCACTCATCACTCCACCGCTCACCAACATTACATTCGCCGGCTTGAGGTCTCGATGGATAATGCCGCGCTCGTGGGCGTGCTGCACCGCCATGGCCAGGATCTGCACGAGCAAAGCGGCGTCTTTGAGCGGCGTCGGTTGGGTTTGCAGCCGCAGCCACTCGGCGAGAGTTATGCCCGGACAATAGGCGGAAGCGAGGTAGCAGATGGGACCGATTTCGCCGGCCTCGAAGAGAGGCACGAGATTGGCGTGGTCCAAGCCGGCCGCCGCCCGTGCCTCTTGTTGGAAGCGAGCGCGCAAGTCAGCGCTGACGAGCACGTCGGTGCGCGGAACTTTGAGGGCGACATCGCGGCCGAGGCGGGTGTCGTGGGCCAAGAACACAACGCCGAAGCCGCCCCGCCCCAACTCGCCGCGAATCTCAAAGGGGCCAAGGCGCTGGGTAGACAACTCGCGCTGGATGGGCGAGTTGCTGTCCACGCGCGGAGCGAGTGGACTACTTCGGCCTTCCCCTCGCCCCTGGGAAGAGGGGTCGGAAGTGAGGGGGCGCGGCCAGATGCGTCGGAGCAGTTCGACGCAGGCGACAGTCTTCTGTAAACGCGGTCCGGCAGAAGAAGGAGCCTCGGTGGCGCGCGAGGTGGGCAACTCGCCAGCCGCCAAGGCCTCGTCCCACGAGATAAGTTGTGACGCCAAGTCGTCGGCGCGTTCGTCCGCCTCGTCGGCATTCATGACGGGTTCCTAATTCATCCGGCACTGGTTGGACTGAATGGATTATAGGTCCGCTTTTTTTCCGGTCAACAAAGCCCGGCACGGCAGGCACTTGCGCCAAGTGCAGGAAATCTTGGCGAATGTCCGCGGCCAATTCGGGCCGTTTGCGTGCTTCTCGAATTAAACGTGCCGATGCTGTATCGTCGCGTGTGTCGGGTCGCAAGGAGAGATTCATGGCAACAAAGTTCGACAAACTGAGCACGATCGACCCATTTGATGGCTTCGATGCCAAAGCGGTCTATCAGATGGTCCCCAGCGGCGGCAGCCGCAATATGGGCGTCATCACCGACGCATCGGCATGCACGCTTTACGTGGCGGACTCAAGCATCGTCAAATTCACCAACGTCGGCATGGGTGGGGCAGTGGTCGTGGGCGCCGGCGTGGAAGTGGACGAATACGATTTGCCCGCCAACCAGCGCATTTCGTTTTCCATCCTCGCTAAGAAAGTGGGGCACACGCTGCTCGTACTGGAAGACCGCAAGGGCAAGAAACTGGCGTCGCTGCAAGTCAGCGTCAAGAACAAGGTCACGAAAACCTATTCCATGCTATTTCTGGCGGACAACGGCCAGAAGACCACGCGCGACAAGGCCGCAACGACCAAAATCATGTCGGCGGTGCGCGCCACTTTTCTGCAGCAAGCCAACGTGCAGCTCGACCAGCTCGGCCAGCAGCAGGACATCACTGCCGCCGGCGACCTGGGTTCCCCTCTCATTCCCTCCAAGGTCGCCAAAGCAATCGCCGAGGCGACGCCGACCGGCGTTCGCGGCGCGACCAACAACATCATCATGTACTGCTGTTGGGACATCGGCACCAGCGCGGAAGACGCCGCCAGCACCTTGGGCTTCAACACCAAGAATCTCTGCTTCGTGGAAGACGGCACCGACGCCTATGTCTTCGCGCATGAGATAGGCCATGCCTTGGGCCTGGATCACAATGGATCGAAGGACCGACTCATGTACGACACCCATACCGGCCGCAGCTCCAAACTCGACCAATACGAGATCGATACCATCAATCCGTCCGGCATTGTCACGGCGGCGCAAACGGGCGAAAAGTAGCGACAACTGACGTCTATTACGACGCTTCCAGTTCTTGCTGAAGCTGCTCGATCGCACGGAACCAGAGCTTGCGCACGGCGTTCTCCGAGCGCTCCATAAGCCGGGCGATTTCGTCGAAAGGGCGGTCCTCCTGGTTGCGCAGGATGATGACGCGGCGATAGTCCTCGGGCAGGCGCGCAATGGCGCTCTCGACCGCGCTGGCCTCTTCGCGCGACACGGCTTGCCGGCTCGGAGTCGGTGTGTCGGCGGCCAGTCCGGTCCCTGGTCCTTGTGAAGTACTATCGGCTTGCAATGCCCGTTCGCGGTCGATTTGCCGTTTCGTCGTACCACGGTAGTGGCGGGCAAAGTTGGCCAGGTTGTTAACAAGCATGCGGTTCAGCCAAGCGCGCAATTCGACGTCGGTGGCGCCGGAGAATTGAGGGAAGTCGCGCTGGGCTTCCAGAAAGGTTTCCTGAACCAGATCGGACGCTCCCCCCTTGGCGCGCAGCTCCGCATCGAGGCCCCGGTTGGCGATCATGAGCAGATAGTTGCGGCAAGCTTCCAGCGCTTCGCCCAGGGCTGCTTTCGAGCCGCTACGCGCCGCCTCCAGCCAACGCTCGATGTCCAATGCTTGCTCGGCCATGTCGGGATTATAAAGCCCCCCATTTTCTCCGTCAACAAAGCTTGGCACGGCAAGCACTTACGCCCAACGCACGGAATCAAGTGGGCGGCGGCGGCCAATGCGGACCGTTTTCGTGCTTACCGGAGTAGCAGCTCTCTGAAACTGTCTGACATTGGGCTGCAACAGTTTCGCTAGCGCAACAACGGTTCGCACCATTACCCGAATTGGAGTGTCCATGTTTCTCACACGCGTCCTCAAAGAGTGGTTCCGGAATAGATCAACGCCGCGGTCCCATTCCAAATTCCGTCCCAAACTGGAAAGTCTCGAAGAACGTTGCTGCTTGTCTTCCAGCGGCATTGACGGCTACGACCTGGCCGGCCTGGGCAACAGCCTGGCCACTGCGGTCAACCTGGGCCCGGCGTCCCCCAGCAAAGGCCTCTTGTTCAGCCAATCCAACCTGTCGATCGATACAGCCGGTGATCAAGACTATTTCAAGTTCAAGTTCACCGGCGCACCCGCCGCCGACGACTCGATCGACGTCGGCTTCCTCCATGCCAATGGCGACATCGACATCCGGCTCTTCCTGCTCAATGACGACGGCACCATCGTTCAAGTGGCCACCAGCTTGAGCGTCGATAACAACGAGTTCATTAGTCTCCAGGGTTTGGCGGCTGGAACCTATGTGCTTCGTGTTTATGGAACAGGTGACGCGACCAACGACTACTCCTTGGCCATCGATCTCGATCCCACGGGAGTTGTTTCGCCACCGACCGACAACTTTCCCACCTTGAATCCGACCGGTGTCAACGGTCAGATCAATCGGCTGCAGCCGACTTTGTCCTGGACCCCTTCGCTCAATGCGTTCGCCTATCAAGTCTGGATCAATGATTTGACCACGGGAGAAACGAACCTTTACACCAACAACCTGACGCAGGCCACCTCGTGGTCGCCTCCCAGCGACCTGGTCAGCGGCCACACCTATCGCTGGTGGGTGCGCGGCATTGAGTTCGGCGGGCTGGCGCATGCCTGGAGTTTGCACCAGGATTTCACTGTTTCCACCGTGCAGATTGCACCGATCAACGGCCCCATCCATGACCTTCACCCCAACATCGCCTGGACCGGAGTCATCGGCACCGACAACTACAAGGTCTGGGTGAACGACACGACCAGCGGGCAAAACAATATTTTTGCCAACGGTTTTTTCGGCTTCATCAGCCAGGACGGTTGGAAGCTCATCAGCAATAGCAACATTCTGACCCCCGGCCATACCTACACCATCTGGGCCAAGGCAGTGAACGCCGAAGGCGTGGGAGAATGGAGCACCGGCCAAACTTTCACTATCGGCAACATCACCTTCGCCCAGCCCTTGACCGCGGTTTCGGAACTGACGCCTTCGATTCCATTCACTCCCGTGGCAGGCGTCAATCAGTCGGTGTACTGGTTGGATGACTTGACCAGCGGACAAACGAACCTGTTCCCCAACCAGCCGCTCACCGGCGAGAAATGGTCGCCGCCCGCCGCGTTGACCGTCGGACATACCTACCGCCTCTGGGGCAAGGCCTTGCACCCCGCCAACAACGGCGTCGGCTGGTGGGGACCGGGCATCGAATTCACCATCAACACCTCGATCTATGCTATCAATCCCGCGACCACCCTGCGGCCGACTCTGAGCTGGACGGCGCTCGCGGGCGTGGCCAATTACGAGGTCTGGGTGGCCGACACGGCCAATAATGTCAACTTGACGCCCGGGTTGCTAACGGCCAACAAATCCTGGACGCCTACCTTCGACCTCGTCAGCGGCCACACGTACAACATGTGGGTTCGCGCCCAAGGCGGCACCTGGAGCGCCAAGCAGACCTTCCAAGTCGCCAAGGTGACCGAGATCAAGGCGGTCAAAGTCGGCAATCAATACGAGATTCAATGGACTCCGTTGGCGCTGGTCACAAACTATGAGCTTTGGCTCGACGATTTGACGAGCGGAGCGTCACTCTTGCCGGGCGTCATTGTCAACCAACCGGGTGTGGTCGGCAGCTACAGCGCGAAGTATACGTTGGCCGCGAGCCTAACGAACGGCCACACGTACCGCGTCTGGATCAAGGCGCGCAATTCCTTCACGCTCGGTGAATGGAGCAACTCGTTCGATTTCACGGCCACGTAAAAGCGGTGTAGAGAAGATGATCGAATGACCCCGACGGGATTCGAACCCGTGTCGCGGCCTTGAAAGGGCCGTGTCCTAGGCCTCTAGACGACGGGGCCAGTGCCTGAGATGGACAAGTGAATGTTAGAAGTCCCTGCGCACTGCGTCAAGCCGGGCCGAATCCGAGCGAATCCAATCAAAAAGGGCAGCATCTAACTACTGCGACAACGATCTTGGGCAATCCAAAGACGTTCCGCGCTCACAATCCTAAAAAACTACTTAGGCATGCGGAGTAAGTCCACGAATGGCCGCGTTGAATCTCACAGAAGACAATTGGCAAAAGGAAGTGGAACAGAGCAATCAGCCAGTCTTGGTCGATTTTTGGGGACCTGACTGCCCGCCTTGCCGACTGCTCAGTCCGATTATTGACAGACTAGCTGTCCGGTTCGAAGGAAAAGTCAAGGTTGGCAAACTCAACGTGTATAACAGCCCTGATGTTGCCACAAGGTTCGGTGTTACGAGTATTCCGCGCGTGTTTCTTTTCAAAGGCGGCGACAAACCAGTGAGGTCGTTCGTCGGACTAGTTTCGGAAAACGAGTTGACCAAAACTATTAACGAAGTGTTGCGAGGCTGATGCCGGCCAAACGATAGCAAGCATTCCCGCATGGAAAGGACAAGTTAATGGCTGCCGAGAATATCGTCGAGTTTACGAGCGACAATTGGCAAAAGGAAGTGGAGCAAAGCGACGTGCCCGTGTTGGTCGATTTCTGGGCGCCCTGGTGCGGCCCGTGCCGTCTGCTTGCGCCCACCATCGACAAGGTCGCGAGCCAGTTCGCCGGCAAAGTCAAAGTCGGCAAGCTCAATGTGGACGACAGCCCCGACGTGGCTACGAAGTATGGGGTGGTGAGCATTCCGCGCGTGTTCCTGTTCAAAGGCGGCGATAAGCCGGTCAAATCCATCGTCGGGCTGGTTTCCGAGAATGAGTTGGTGAATACCATTAACACAGTGTTCGGCGACTGAGATTTGGAGTGCGGCGACTCGTCACCGCTTTAGGATTCTTGGTGAGAACTGTCTCGTCACTACCTTCCCAATCGTTGCAATCGCTCAGTACGCCGAATCTTTCCCAAACCCGCGCGGCTTTCCTCGTGGGTTTTCTTTTTTGCTCTTTGCCGTTCTTGACTCCTTTCTCAACCATGCCTGTTCTGACAGCCGATAGGAGTTTAGATGCTTTGTTGTGTGATGTCCCAAAACCCAAAAAGCCCCTGCAGTAACGGGTGGCATGCTTTCGCCGATCCTGGGCAGTGAAAGGAAACCCTGGACCAGCACGGCGAAAGCATGCGGCCTTTGCAATGGCTGCATGCCTTCGCGGTGATGGTTGGCGCTATTCTGTCCCAGCACGGGACCCGCGAAAGCATGCCACCATGCCACCCGACAGCACTTCGAGCGCGAACGATGGATGGAATCTCCAGCGCGAACCTCATTCTGTTAGACCAGGGCCCCACCGGCGCGCGACTGCCGCTAACGACGCCGTTTACGCTCGTCGGCGGTCACGCGGACTGCGACATCGTGCTCG
>JAKEHV010000156.1 GCA_022614915.1 Gemmataceae bacterium
TCCAGTTGGGCTTCGCGGACCGCATCGAGTATCGTCTTATAAAGCGGCCCCGGCTCCAAGCCGAGCGCCGCCAGGTCGTGGCCCGTGACCAGTGGCGGCGGGTTTAGGTCCGCTGCCGTCCATTCTTGGAGCAAGCGCTCACAATAATCGACATGGTCGATGCTCCTGCCGGAGGCGAGGGCATCGGCACGATGCAGCGTCAGGAGTTCGCGAATGCCCGGATGGCTGAGTGTCGTCTTCAGCTTGCTCGGCTTCATGGCGCGGGCGTCGCTCAAATACTGGTGCTTTTCCACAAGCCAAACGATGCGTTCGCGCTCGACGTTCGACAGCTTGAGCCGGTCGGCGATCTCACCGGCAATGCGCGCGCCGACGTGTTCGTGATGATAAAACGTGTACGCATCCGGCGTGCGCCCGACGACGCGCGGCTTGCCCACGTCGTGCAAAAGCGTCGCCATGGCCAACGCAAACGACGGTTCCGGACCGATCAAATCCAGCACCGCGAGCACGTGCTCCCATAGGTTGCCGGTGGGCGCGGCCGGGGGCCCCTGCGGCAGACCCTTCATCGGCAGCAATTCCGGCAGAATGGCTTTGACGAGGCCCAAGTCGTGCAGCAGATTAAGGCCGCGCGCCCGACGCGGATGCACCAGCAACTCCCGCAATTCGTCGGCAATGCGTTCCGCGCTGACGACGGGCAACGAGTGGGCCATTTCCTTGAGCGCGGCTTCAGTGGCCGGCTCCAGCGTGAGCTCGAAGCGCGTGGCGATGCGGACCGCGCGCAGGAGGCGCAGCTTGTCCTCCCCAAAGCGCTGGCGCGGGTCGCCGATGGCGCGCAGCACGCGGGCATGCAGGTCCGCCTGACCGCCGACGAAGTCATGCAGCTCACCCTTCAACGGGTCGAAGAACATGCCGTTGATGGTGAAGTCGCGGCGCAGCGCGTCTTCCTTGGGTGAAGAGAAAACCACCGCGTCAGGGCGGCGGCCGTCCGAATAGGCGATATCGCTGCGAAACGTGGCCACTTGAACTTTGAGATACGGCGTCCCCTCGCGCCCGGGGGGGAGAGGGGTTGGGGGTGAGGGGGCACGGGGCCCGAGCACCTCTATGACACCGAAGCTCGCCCCGACCGCGATGGTTCTGCGGAACAGGCGCTGCACGTCCTCCGGCCGGGCGTCGGTGGCGACGTCGTAATCCTTGGGCACGAGTCCAAGCAGCTCGTCGCGCACGCACCCCCCCGCCCACAAGGCCTGAAAGCCGGCCTCTTGCAGGCGACGGACGACGGAGATGGCGAAATCACGCTCGGACATGGTCAGGGGTCAGGAGTCAGGGGTCAGGGGTCAGGTGTGTGTTCCTGATCCCTGATCCTGACTTCTGGTTTCTTTTTGCCAGATCATCAAAAGATTGCGGCCATACTTACGCGTTTCCCAATCGGACAGAGCTTTTTCCAGCGGGCAGTCCTTCTCCGCCTGCACGAGGAGGACCGAATCGGGTGCGACTTTCTCTTGCAGCGTGCGGATCATTGGCAAAAGGGCGTCGGTGCGATGCTCCAGGTCCGCGAAGGGTGGACTGAAAAACACATTGACAGGTTCGGCCGGCGGCTGCCAGGTTTCGGCCCAGCGGTAGGCGTCGGTGCGATAGAGCTTGGCTTGTTTGGAGAAGCCGAACTCGCGCAGCCGTTTATCGATGTCGGCGGCCAAGCGGAAGTCGCGCTCGACGAAGATCGATTGCGAGGCGCCGCGGCTGAGCGCTTCCAGGCCGACGATGCCGGTGCCCGCAAAGACATCGACGCAAGCCCGGTCCGGCACGGCGTTGCCCAAAATGCTAAAGAGCGCCTCACGCACCATCTGCGGCGTCGGTCGCAGGTCCGGATTGTGGTGACAGATCAATTTGCGGCCGCGCAACGACCCGGCCACGATGCGAAGGGTGACTTGCATGGAGATTTTCGAGTTTCGATTGATGATTTTCGATTTGCCAATCCTCAATCAACAATCGAAAATCAAAAATCGAAAGTGCTAGCCCTTGACTTTGCTGAGCGTAACCCGATTGCCGCGCTCATTGTATTCCACGGAGCTCATGTAGTGGCGCATGAGGAAGACGCCGCGGCCGCCGGGGCGTTCGATGTTTTCCGGGCTTAAGGGATTGGGCAACGCCTGCGGGTTAAAGCCCGGCCCCTGGTCCTCGATCTCGGCGATGATCTCGTTCGACGTGACGCGATAAACGACCTCGACGAATTTGTTCGGGTCGTCGCGGTTGCCGTGCTTGATGCCGTTGACGATGGCCTCTTCGAGGGCCAGGCGGACGCCGAACTGCTCCTTGTCGGTAAAGCCGGCGCGGGCCATTTCGTCGAGCAAGCGGAACAAGAGGGCGTTCAGATCGACCGAGCCGCGAATCTCGGCGCGACTGCCGCGCAGCGTCGGACGAACGAGAGCGGCGGTTTGCGATTTGGCCATGACCAACCCTAATTCATCCCTGGGAACGGCATGCGCCGGGGGAGGGACCGAAAGCCCAGGGCGCGGCAGGCACCTTATTCACCATATCGAAATGTAGAGGGGCAGGTATTGAAAAAAGTTCCTTGTTCCGAGCAGAACGGGGCTACAATGCTTCCGGCGGCTTAGGAGTATAGTGTCATTTACTCGGAAGGATTCGCGCGACCTGGACCACAGCGACTTTCGCGTGCGCACCAAGGCAACGCAGCAATTGGAAGAAGTGTTGGAGCAAGTGTTGCCGGCCCTTGAGAAAGCGCTGCCCGACAGCAAAACGCTTGAGATGCGCATGCGCATCCAGCGATTGTTGGACAAAGGCCAAAA
>JAKEHV010000157.1 GCA_022614915.1 Gemmataceae bacterium
ACGACTTGAGTCCGTGTTGCGGCTTCGGCGGCGTATTCCGCAATGATCGGCAGCATGCTCGGGTGTAAGCCGATCTCCGGTTCATCTAGTGCAATTAGCGTCGCCGGCTCAGGGCTAGCCAGCACAGTCAGTAGAAAAAGAAAGCGTAGAGTTCCGTCGGATAAATCCTGTCCCGCGTGGGGTTGTTTGCTTGACTTCCACTGAATGGCAAGCTGAATCTGCTGCGCGGCTGCCGGCTGGAACACCAACTCCTCGAATTGCTCCGCGAACCCGGCCCGCATTCCCTCGTTTATCTGGCATTTGAATGCGCGATCGCTCGTGTAGAGCGTATGCAAGACGGAAACCAGATTGTTGCCGTCCGCCTCGACTAGCTTAACGAACTGAGTCGTGGCAGGCAAACGCATAGGCGACCCGCGCTCCACGTGAACATCGTGATACACTCTCCATCCTTCAAGAAAACGCCTGGAGTGCGTGGGAATCGGATTCGTGCGAGGATCGGAGATTTGTGAAAGGAGAGACTCATTCGGATCAAGATCTGGAAAGGGAACGAGGTTTCCTGCTTGCTGGTCGTAAACCATGGCCCGACGCGCGTCTCGTGTAAACACCCAATGGGGACTCCTTTCCAAGTTCCTTTCAAACTTAACCCAATTGCCGAGAGTGTCTTTCGCAATTTGATAAGAACTCGTATTGCGCAGATGCTCCAAGTCACATTCCAAGGTCAGGGCATGCTCTATTGGATCGCGTCCAGAATCGACTGGGTCGATGCGCAGTTTCCAGTAGATACTCGGCGCTCCATAATCCCACAACAAGGGGAATATGCCGGTGGGCTTGAAAGCGTTTGCAAGTCGCCCCTTGGCAGTCTCGGCAATGAGTTCGAGTAGCCGCAATAGGTTCGATTTCCCGGCACCATTCGGTCCGACAAGAAGATTCAACTTGCCGGGTTTCCAACTAATCTCCCGGAACGATCGATACCCGTGAACATCTAGCTGTTGGATCGCCATCGGGTTACTCCGTAGGCGCTCGACTTGCGAGTGCACGCACCCAATTCGCAGTTCCCGGTTTCTATTATCGCCAAACGCAACACGTTGGACTACGTCGACACACTGTTTGAGTTCTCTAATCCAGGACGATCATGTGCGGGCGGGCTCGCGCGTCGTTTGGGGGACGTATTCCATTAGTGCTTTCCCAGCCAAACGCACCGCCTCGGCGATGGCCGCCTGGCTCACGCTGCCGCGCCACTGCTCCTGGATCGTGTCCCAGGCCATGCCCTGTGCGACTTGCTCCAGGACGTCGTTGACCAGGACACGCATGCCGCGGAATGTCGGCTGTCCGTGACAAATTGCCGAATCGGCCACGATAAAGCGGCCCAGTTTCTTGCGCATGGGTCGGTTCTCTTGGAATCCAGTTTCTCTTCACATTGTACAACAAAGCGCCGACTACCGTAGCCAACCGGAGTACTGGGTCGCCAAGCTGGCGCGCAACGCAGGCACATCTGCCCACTTTTCGCTCCCCTGCCTATTCGCCAATTTGAAAAGTGGGGGGGCACAATTGAGTCAAGCCCTTATCACAAAAGAGGTTGCAACTTCACCACCCACTTTTCACTTTTGTTGTGATTTGAATTGCCGACTCGGCTGATGTGACCGAAATCGACACGACCTCGTGCAGTGCCCTGCCAATCACTTCCACCGACAGAGCCTAACAAGCTAGTTAATCCTTCAATTCCCGCACGAAGATATTCGCGAACTCCAAGGGATCGCCGTGGTGCTGCAGGGCGATCGGTCCGCGCGAGGGCACGCCGGGCAGGTGGGCGTTCTCGATCACGGTTTTGCCGTTGAGCACAACCGTCAGCCGGTCGCCTTTCATCGTGATGAGGAAGCGGTTCCAAGCTCCCGGTTTGTTGTCGGCGTTTACTTTCGGTGTGACGCCGGCGCGGACTTCGGGCGGCTGCTTCTTGTCCATGCGGTAGCTGTAGACTTCGCCGGAGCCGATGGGCCAGGACCAGATGTTGATCTGGGCTTTGCCGGAGCCGCGCAGATAAATGCCGCTGTCGCCGAAGTCGTCGATCTCGATCTGTTTGTCTTTGCCGTCGTCGCCTTTTTCGTGGTCGCCGCTCGGCAGGATGACCGGGATCATCTTCTTTTTCGGTTTGCCCGTCAGGCGCCAATCGGCGACGAGCTGGAAGTCGCCGAATTCCTTCTCGCTCCAGAGGTTTTTGTCCTTGGCCTCGCTCTTGCCGTCGTAGACCAACCGCCAGTCGGTCGGCCGCCAGTGGCCTTCGTGGCCTTTGTCTTGCTTCCAGCCGGTAAGGTCGATGCCGTTATACAAGCTCACAAAGCCCTGCGCTAAGTCGGCTATTTCTTTCGGGTTGGGACGCGTGCTGGGCAGTTCCTTGATGCGGATGTTCTTGAACCAGCACTCCGCCCCTTCGGATTCGAGGGCGAGGTAGCCTTTGCGCGGATTGCATTCGCTGACGCCGGATACTTCTTTGCCGTTAACTTCGAGCTTGATGACGCCGTTGAGGCCGATGACGCGGTAGTGGTTCCACTCGCCGCCGCCTTTGCAGCGCTTCTCGCTGGGCAAGCAACGCTGTGCTCCCTTGGGATGCGGCCGATCCGGTTTGCATTTCGCGCCCCAGATGCTGAAGATGTCGCCGTGGCTCGTGGCCCAGTCGGCTTCGAAGTTGACGAGGACTTGCACCTCAATGCCGCGCGTGTAGCCGGTGCCGGTGGCGGGAATCGGGTCGCCCCAAACGAACAAGCCGGAGTTGCCCATCTTGTCCTTGTTCTGGTGCATCCAATCGAACTCGAGGATGAAGTTCTCGTATTGCCGGTCGGTGCGGAGAAAGCCGGTCGGCTTGCCCGTGGTCACGATCATGTTGTCTTTGACGTAGAAGGTGCCCGGATGGCAATTGACGTTGACCCAGCCGGACAGGTCTTTGCCGTTGAAGAGCGGGCGGAAGCCGTCGTCGCCGGCGCGGGCGGAGGCGGCGAGAAGGGGGAGCACAAGGGTGACGAGAAGTAGTCGATTGCAGCGAAACATGGCGTATCCTCGAAAAAGGAGTCAACTGGTCGCGTATAGTCTTTCAAGAATCTGCGCAGCCAGCTCACAGGTCGGATCAAATGAGGCTGTTGGCGGAAACAATGCCGCTGCAGCGGCAACTTCCTCCGGTCGGAAACGCAGACAACCAACAGTTTGCCGAACGGCTTCCACATGCTCAGCGTCGGCATCGTGCTCTTCCAACATCTCGACAATCGTTTGTTGCCATAGCGAGTCGTCCGTCCTGGGCCGCCAGGTAGTGTAATCCAGTAGTCGAATGGAAGCGAATTCAAAAACCGCCAAAACGAATGTCGCGCAGGTGAGGCCAAGGTTCGTGGGGCCGAACAAGAATTCGGCGGTTTTTTCGTCAAAGTTGTCTGTTGGCAAGCTGAATCCATACGGAATGAACTTGCCATTTGCGCGCCAAACTTGTCGACATCTCGCGGCAATTTGCCTGGCGCGAGCGGCGGGAAGTTTCATGTCGACCCAATGATAGTCTGGCGGAGCGATTTCATCAGCCAACTGGAAGTGCCATTGGAGATTGAGGAAGCGGATGTCTGAACCTTTTTCGCGCCGATGGAGAATGCCCAAATGACGTTGTCGACCGCTGATCGGCTTAATGGCGACTGCGATGCGTCCCATTTCCGGTAGCGGGTAGTAGAGCGGGGAGTGTAAGCGATCCATGACGCCAATCAGCCTTCCAATCCGTCAAGCAGTCCCGGTTCCTGCAAGCCGCGTCGTTCGGCAAGCGATTTGACCTGTTGGAAGTAATGGTCTCGCGACCTTAACTGGCTGCGGGCGGGCGCCGTGGCGGTCAAGATTGCCAAATGCACATCAATCGAGCACGCCTCGATTTCGATCCCCTTTAGGATTTCGTCGCACTCCTCGAATTGACTCGCTCGAAGCAATTCATCCACGGAATCGTAGATCAAATCCAACGATGCGTCACTGTGCCCAGCCTGATCGAGCTTGTTCGCGTAAGTCACGAACGAACCGTAACCTGGTTTGAGCAGCACTTGTTGCGGCATGAATCTGCCTTTCGTTAGCATTCTGTAACAGTATCTTAACGTACCAAAGCGCATTCTTCGGTACAACCATTCCTTCGCGCATCTAGAATCTAGCGTTTGCCCGTTAGATAAGGTAAAACATTCTCCATGGCGATCCTGATCACCCTTCAAGGTCCGGAGGTCGGTCGCAAGTTTCGTCTGGAAAAAGATTGCACGATCCTGGGCCGGCAGTACGATTCGACCATTTGCCTGACCGGAAAGGCCGTCAGCCGGCAGCACGCGCAGATCGTCTGCCAGGACGAGGCCTTTCTTTTGGAAGACTTGGAAAGCAGCAACGGCACCTTTCTCAACGGCATCAAACTAAGCCCGCACGCGCCCGTCCCCATCAGCGACAAGGACACGCTGCAAGTCGGCCCTTACGTCTTCGCGCTGCAGCTCGATCAGGACGGCGATGCCCCGCCCACGTCCGAGCCGAATTTGATCGTGCGCGAGCGGCTGAGCGCCATCGGCTTTCAGCAAAGCCTGCACGGCCACGATCCTGCCCACAAGCTGCAAGCCGTGCTTGAAATCGCTCAAAACCTTGGCCGCACGCTCGACCTCGACCTCGTGCTCGACAAGTTGCTGGAACAACTCTTGAAGCTCTTCCCCAATTCCGACCGCGGCCTCGTGATCCTTTTCGAAGGGGACCGCTTAATGGTGCGGGCGCAGAAAGGTCGCGGGACAGAGGACGACACCGCGATTCCCTTTAGCCGCACTGTGGTAACCAAGGCGCTCGAAGAGGGAGCGGGCCTCTTGAGTGAGGACGTGCAGAGCGATCAGCGTTTTCGGCCTAGTGAAACGCTGCACGGCCTGGGCATCCACTCGGTGCTGTGCGTGCCCTTAATCACGCTGGAAGGCCGTAAGCTGGGCGTCATCCAGATCGACCGTTTCCGCAAGGGCGTCGGCTTCCGTGTCGAGGATTTGCAGCTTCTGACCACGATCAGCCTGCAAGTGGCGGTGGTGCTGGAAAACGTCGAACTGCACGCGCAACGGCTGCGCGAAGAGCGCTATCTGCGCGAGTTGGCCCTGGCCCGTGAAATCCAGCAAGGGTTCCTGCCCAAAGAAACGCTCCCCGCCATCGCCGCCGACGTGGACCTTTTCGGCAAAGTCTTCCCCGCGCGGCAGGTGGCCGGCGACTGGTACGACTTCTTCCCCGTTGCCGGCGGCAAGCTGGCGTTCTTTATCGGCGACGTATCCGGCAAAGGCATGCCCGCCGCGCTCTTCATGGTCGCGGTCCGCACCCTGTGCCGCCATTTGGCCAAGGAGTACGGCGGCCCGGCGCAAGTGCTCACACGGTTGAACGCCGCCTTGGCCGACGACAATCCCACGTGCCTGTTTGTCACCGTCATTCACGGAGTGTACGATCCCAAGAATGGGGAAGCGTTGTTGACTTCGGCCGGCCATCCCGCGCCGCTGTTGCGCAGGGCCGACGGCGTCATCACCCAAATCGGCCTCACGCCCGCGCGTCTATTAGGCTACGACGCCGGCCCCTTGGATTTCCGCGAAGTCCGGCTCCCATTGGAAGCCGGCGACCTTTTGTTCTTCTTCACCGACGGCATCTTGGAGGCCCGCAGCCCCGTGGACAAATCGCACTTCGGCCTCGAACGCCTCAAAGAGCTGGTGCAAATCTTCGGCGCGAAGCGCAGCCTCGCCGACTGCGCCGCGCAAGCCAAAAACGCCATTGAACTGTACACCGGCTCCAAAGAACTGCAGGACGACGTGACGCTGCTCTTGATGCGCAGGAAATAGGACTTCAAAGGCGCGGTAAGTGACCCTTAGTCGTTCGAGACAAACAATTTGCTTACCGCCGCTTTTTCGTGCGCTGCGCCGCGGCTCGAATGACGGGCTTTGGACTGGAGTACTTGCGAAGTAATTCGACAGGAACTCGGCACGAAGGCAATGTCACGGCCGCAGGTGTCAAGCTGGCAGCAGTCGATACGGCAACAGCAAATGAAGTTTTCGATTTCACGTGACTTCTCCTTCCTCGTCATCTTGCGTTGAGCGATGACCCGGCGACGGTATCACCTGCAATCGCCGTTCGCGGATCGGGTGACCGGCGCCATATAGCTAAAGGCGGTATTCTCCTGGTTCCGGAAAACGAACGCCTCGTGCGGTGAATACCAGCTCAAGCACTTGCAAGGGATCAGCGAATACCAAAACCGCGCTTCCTTCAAAGACAGGCTCGCGCTCTTCGTCAACATCGATCAAACGGAGCTTGAACTCCGTCTTGCCATGCCCGCTCGTGACCGCCAAATACAGTGTAATGGTTGGATGAACCCAAGGGAAGTGAGGCGCGAAGATTACGGAATACGTTCCTTGAATATAGAACTTCCCAGTCCCCACTTCTTGAAGTATCGAATCCGCTACTTCAGCACGCCGTCCGCCCTGAGCCGCTTCTCGTCCGCCGGTGCGTACACGATCACTTTGCGCGGGTCGATGAAGAACCAACAGACGGCGGCGATCAAGAACATGATCCCATAGAACACAAGCGAGATGGCGTATTTGGCGTCCGCGTCTTCGGGCCCGGCGGCGAGGTAAACGATCCAGGCGACGACGGGCGCGGTGACCACGGTGCCAAGGTTGCCGATGGTATTCATCATGCCCGCGACCGTGCCGGAGTAGCGATGGCCAATGTCGATGGTGGTGGCCCAGCTCGCGCCCATGGCGCAATCCTTGACCATGGACGCGAAGCAAATGCAGACAAACGCCGCCACGATGTTGTCCTTGGCCAAGAGAAAGGACAAAAGAAAGCACAGGCCGCCCAAAGCGTAGGCGACGATGCCTTGAAAGGTGCGGCCCCAGCGCCGGCCGAGCACGTGCACCATGCGGTCGGTGAACAGGCCGCCGACAAAGCAGCCGACGCCGCCCAGAAAGAGCGGCATGCCGGCGGCCACGAGCAGCACCACGCCGCTGAGCCGCAAATCTTGGCTCAAAAACGGCGTCACATACGTGATAAAGAACGACCAGCCCGCGTTGCTGCAAAAGTACATGAAACTGAGGCACCACAGCGTCCGGCTGGAAAGGATCGACTTCCAGGAAATCGGCGCGGGCTTGTCCGTGCTGCCGACGCCTTCCTCGATGTATTGCCGTTCCGCTTCATTCGTCGCCGGATGATCGCGCGGCGCGTCCCGAAACCACAGCGAAAAGCCAATGACCCACAAGAGACCCAGGACGCCGAGGAGTGCGAAGGCGCCGCGCCAGCCGGGGATGTCGTAGCCGAACCAGGTGTAATGCGCGAAGGGATACGCCAGGGCGATGATGAGCGCGGGCGCCAGCGCGCCGCCCCAGCGGCCGAAGGTCCAGATGAGGCCTTGCGCCCGGCCGCGCTCGCGAAAGGGAAACCAACTCTTCGCGGCCCGCGCCATGTTGGGATAAGCGCCCGCCTCGCCCACGCCGAAAAGAAATCGAACCAGGAGCAGGCTGACGAGGCCCGTGACGAATCCGGTCAAGGAAGTGAACAGGAGCCAACAAAGGACAATGCGCGTCAGCACTCGGCGCGGTCCCAAGATGTCGCCGAGCCAGCCGGTCGGCACTTCGAAGGCCGCATAGGCCAAAGCGAATGCGGAAAAGACCCAGGAGAATTCGGCGCGCGAGATGCCCAGGTCGCGCTGCATGTCCTCTTGCACCTGCATGATGCACACCCGGTCGATGTAGGTGATCATCGACAGGCTGCAAAACCACGCCAGCACGCGATAGCGCACGCGCGTGGGCTCGGTCGCAAGGGCCGGCGGCGAAAGGGATACATTCATGAAGCGTACGTTGCGAATCCTTGGAGCAGAAAAACACCACGGTACTGGATGGGCTCGCCCTGGTCAAACAAAACCGTCAAACCCGCGCCGGCTGCGGTTTGTCCGGCGTTCGGCCCTTCAGCTCCGTCTTGTTTTCCGGGCCGGCGAACAGCCCATGGAACCAGGAGAACACGCTGCGGACTTCTTCGGGTTTTAGGAACGCCATGTTGAGGACCAGCATCATGAAGGAGAAGGTTTTGAGCCCCATGAAGATGCCGATGAGTCCGTGCAGCATGATGGCCCCGGACAGCATGACCCAGCGCAAGGACGGACGCCAGACGAGGAAAGCGTAGCCGATCTCGAAGGCGAGGGTGAAGTAGCCGGCCGTCGTGAGGAAAAACTCGATGAGGAAGGGACGGCGCGCTAAAGAGCGGAGAACGTGATTGTAGATTTCAAATTGCATCGGGGCGAATTCGAAGTTGGCGATCGTGCCCCAGACTGCGGTGCCGTTCCACCAGGCCGCGCCCTGCAGCTTGGACACACCTGATACGAAGTAGATGATGCACACGTGAATTTGCAAAAGCCGGATCGCCACATTCGCGGAGACGGAGGGCGCCGGCGTCGGGTTATACAAGGCCGGCGCGACGGCGCCGTCCGCCAAGGCCGGCTTGCCCCAAAACGCGCGCCAGCGATTGACGACGCGGGCCTTGTTTCTGCTCCACCAGCGCCCGATCAGCCGGTCCACCGAATAGGCTGCGCCGCTTGGCCCGATCGCCAGGTACAGAAGCAAGATCACCATCATTGTGTCCACGCCGAACAGGATGACCCAGTTGCGGTTGATATACCAAATGGCGCACATCCAAGTGAGTACCGAGGTGACGCGCGTGGCGAAGCCGATCATGAACAAGAACGTGACGAGCACGACGCCGCCGTGAATGAGCGCCATCCAGGTTGGATCGGTGACATGAAACCACATCGACCAGATCGGCGTGCCGCGGGTATAGACCAATTCCCGCCGCGGATCGATTTGGTGCTTCTGCATGTACCGGTCCACGGCGTCCTGTTCCGCTTGGGCGTCAACCAGGCGCGTGGACTTGAGATAGGCCGGCGGCGGGTAGCCGTACTTTTGCGTGTACCACTCGAGGTACTTTATCTCCGTGTCGGTGCGCGGCGGCGCCAACCCAAACGCGCGCAGATCGCCGTTGTATTTTCTGCGGTATTCCATCGTGTACTGTGCTTCCGCCTCATTGCGCGGGAACGGCAACAGCGGCTTGTACTTAAATTCATTGACCCAATCTTGGTAGTATTTCTCTTCGAATTCGTTGCCCGGCGTCGGATCGCCTGGCTCCGACTCCCTCCCGTCAAACGGCACACAGCGGTAGGGCTGGTGGCGCACATTTTCCAGGCGGAAGTCCAGATCAAGCCAAGCATCCTTGCCCATGAAGTCCTGAAGCTTGAAGCTGTAAACGAAAACGGTGTACAGCGTGATCGCCCCGCACAGAATGCGCATGAGTCCAAGCACCGACGGATCGCGCGGCGTGAACCAGAATCCGCTCCAGGCGCGGGCCATGCGCTCCACAGGCGCGGGCAGGACGGAGTCGGGCGTTGGCTGTTTCATTACTGCTATTCCTCTTTCGTCAGCACGTGACGGCCTTCGCGCTCGCTATAGCGGTAAATCCATTCCTCGTCTTCCGCATGCTTGTGCGCCCAGCAACGTATGACCGAGAACTTGTCCGCCGTGTTTTCTCGTCTGTTAGGAAGCAGCCAGTAGAGGTAGGGACTGTCGGAGTCCAACAGTTTGCCCTGAGGGCTGTATTCGCCCATGTAGAACGGCTGGTAGAGTTCCGGGTCGCGCGGGTCTGTCCCTTCGCCCAGTACGGTCCAGGGTGCGATCACATGGCGAACACGATAGATTTTTACGCTTTCGACTTTGAGATTCGGATTTTCGTTGTGAGGCAGGCGGCAGACGAAACGGGCGAAACACTCGAGATGCGCCTTGGACACCGAATTGGGCAATGTGTATTGCTGCACGGGCGCCAGATAGTTCTCAAACGGAATGCGCAGCGTCGTGGTGGGACGCTCCTTGCCGACGCGCATGGGCGAATCGACCGCAAGCTCCAGGCGGCGACCAAACCAAGGAGCGAATTCGCCGTTGGTCAAATGGGTCGAAGGCGTCGGGTCGCTGTGCACAACGTTTTCAGTAAGGGATAAATGCCGCTGGTATTCCAGGGAGACAGTATGTCCGTGCCGGCCGCGCTCGTCGATGTGGGGAATCTTGTACCATTGCGCGTAGCGGAGACGGACTTTGTTCGCTTCGTCCACGTAAAAGATTCGGAACCACAGATAACTTGCAGGGCCGGGCTCGGGCGCGTAGAAGTGGTAGGCGTTGTTCAGATACATGAATTCGAGATAGGGGCGATAGACGCGCATCCAAAGATGCGAGATTGGCGCCGGCTGCGGCGGCGCCGCCAAAGCGGCGGTGCATATGCCGCCCAGATGAAACACAATGAGCAGGCTGAGGACGAACCGGCGCGCCGTTTGCGAAACGAGCACCAACGGAGCCGCCAACAGCGGCACCAGCATCAGCGCCCAAAGAAACGTCCGCATCGTGTCCCATTCCAACGGCTGGTTGGGGTTGTAGAGCGCCCAGCAGCCGCAAAACGTGGTCAGCGCCGCCAGCACCAGCAACAGCGCGGTTTCCTCGCGTTCGCTGAGCAAGCTGCCTACTTTGGCGCTCTTTAGGCACACTCGGGCGGCCGTCGTATAGGCGGGAACGGTGAACACCCAGAAAACAAAAAGGGTGGCGAACTTCCAGGGAATGCCGTCGTAGAACGGCCGAGCCAAGAGCAGAAACGTGAGCGCGAACGCCAAGAGCAGGAACACAATGGCCAAGCCTAACAAAACGGCGTTGCGAAGTCCAGGCGCGGCGCGATCCAGAAAAACCGGCCGCGTGCTGTTAAGGCGCAGGACCAGTCCGACGGCGGTCGTGACCAACGCGAAGAAAACGAGGGCGGCCCGCAGCCCCGCCAGCGCATCGCCGGCGGCCAGCGCCCAGACCCAGCCCAGGAAAGTAAGCACGAGGCCCAAGACGGCGTAGGGCCAGGGATTGGCGAGAACCCAATCGTGACGGGCAAGCGTGCGCGATTCGGCGGTCATGGCGGAGTCCCTCGGTGAACGCGGCGCAGGTCCTCGTCCGGAAGCGAAAAGTGAACGGCTTGACCGGCCAGACCAAAACGTGTCTTGGCGCCTAGTGTCGTCCGCTCGCTCCGCGAGGGGACGTCGCCTCGCGGAGCGAGGCTGCTACTCAATAATAACCGATGACGCCGGTCTCGCTACCGCCTTTGCGGATTTTCTCGCCCCCACGCGCCTAGGACCTGAAAAACCGTAAGGAGAACGCGCATTGCGAGGAAACTTGCGGAAAAAAAGAAAAGACTCTTCCTGCCGGGAGTTTGGGTCCTATGTGGGCCCTCTGGACAGGTCGGAACAAAAGCTGCGTTTTCTCTAAAGTCCCTTTCTCTTTGCAAAAATGCTATGATGATGAACATCCGGCCGCCCACGGAATCCTGATCCTGGGCACGGCCACGGGAGCCCCCATGATTCGCTTTGGTTGTCCGCGTTGCCGAGTGGTATTGGAAAAGCCGTTGGAAGCTGCGGGAAGCAAGCTGCCCTGTCCCAATTGCGGGCAGCGCTTGCAGGTTCCGGATGCGCCCGAGCAACCGACCCTGCCCGGTGTGCCGATGCCGTTGGTCGCCGTGCCGCCACCGCCACCGCCCTCGGACTTGGTAACCGCCAAGCTGTCGGTCTATCCCCTCGCCGCTGCGGGGAAAGAGCCGCCGCCGCCGTCCGTCGCCAGCCGCCGACGCGACGACAACGACGACGATCGCTACGACGACGAGGACTTCGGCTATCCCCGGCCGCGCCGCATGAGCCGATCCGAACAAGTGTTCGCGTCGCGCGCCGCCGCCACCGGACTAACCATGTCCCTTTTGGGCATGGGCATGCTGCTCGTGATGTTCGTCTTGTGGATCGTTGTCATGGAGCATCACCGCGGCCGGGACTCGCAACCCATATTCGTCGTCATGGCTCTTGTGTGCATCGGCGCCTTCATCTTGGGCCTCATGGGCGTCATCTTCAGCAGCCGGGGATTGGATCAAAGCAATTACGCCAACCGCGGCTCGGCAGTCGCCGGCCTGGTCATCGGCATCATCGACCTGGTGCTGGGCACGATTGTCGGCCTGCTGCTCATCTGCGCGGGCACGTTCTTGTGGACACGGTTTTGAGTATCGCGCCTACCATCGAAACATGCCCTTGATCTGCGCATTCACGATCTTTTCCGCGGGCCATTCGCCTTTCATCAAGCTGACAATCGCTTGCGCCGCGGACAGCGCCATATCGTCGCGCGATTGCAGATCGACCCCGGCCGAGTGCGGCGTGATCACAACGTTGCTCATGTGGAATAGCGGATGATCTCCCGGCGGCTCGAGCTCGAATACATCGATGCCCGCGCCGGCGATCTTGCCCGCGCGCAGCGCATCCACCAGGTCCGGCTCATTCACCAGGCTGCCCCGCGCCGTGTTGACAAGAAACGCCGTCGGCTTCATGAGAGC
>JAKEHV010000158.1 GCA_022614915.1 Gemmataceae bacterium
GTCTACTTCAACATGCGCGCGTGATACTGGGCCAATTCGTCCTTGCCGGCTTTTGCATAGTACTTGCTGAGGGCTTCGTGCGTGGGGCGATGGCGCGGATCTTCCTGCAGCGCGCTGTGCATCCAGCGCAGGCCCTCGGTTTCATGGCCAATGTCGAGAAGAATCTCGCCGGTCTGCAATCGTAGGGCGGGGTCGTTGGGGCGCGCGGCGATGCTTTGCTTCAGCGTCTGCAATTTCTTACGGGCGGCATTGATCTTGTCGAATTGGGCCTGCCACTTCGCGGTTTCATCCTTCTTCCCTTGCCGTTCCAGGCAGCCGATGAGGTTGTACACAATTTCCCTTTCGTAGGGGACGAGCGCCGCCGCCTTGCGGAGGTAGGGCTCGGCTTCTTTGGGCTTCAGGGCGAGCATTTCCACCCGGCCCAAAAGGGTCCACGCGTCGGCATTGGTTGGATTGCGCCGCGTCAAGAGTTCCAGCGTGGCGCGCGTCGCTTCCGGCTCACCCGCTTCGATCTTGGCCTGAGACCATGTCTGCAGGACCTCGAAGTTGTCCGACTCTTTATTGCGCAGGAATTCGAGATGTTCGACTGCCTGCGCTGGTTCGGAAAGCAAGAGGTGCATTTTCGCGCGTTGCAGGCGGATGTAGGCGTTATCCGGTTCTATTTCCAGTGCTTTCGCATAGTTTTCGCCGGCCTCGGTGTAGTTTTGAAAAAGTTCCAGTGTCTTGCCGCGCATGACCCACGGATCGGAGCGTTCGGGCTCCAGCTTGATCCAGCGGTCCGTGCATTGGCGCGCCTCGACAAGCCGGTAGGCTAACAGATATCCCATGGTGAGAGCTTCCAGGATATTGCCGCTCTCGGGATGTGCTTTGTCCACGTACGCGAGCAACATGCTATGGTGCGGAAACAAGTCGCCCTGTTGTGTCTTCAGAAGCAGGCGCTCCAATTCGACCGCTTCGGCCACGGCGCCGGTTTTTTCGGCCAGCCGCGCCTGATGGAGCGCTTCCGGCGCGTCGTTGTCCCGGCGGGCGATGCGCGCGAGCAACAGGTGCGCCTCGGGATGGCCGGGTCGATCTTCCAGGAACAGCAAGAGATGCGCGCGTGCTTTGGACAGATTATTCTTGCTAAGAGCCGATTGCGCCGCTCGCCAATGGCTTTCTGTTTGCCAATGCTGGTAGATTTTGAATCCGCAAAAGGCGATAATAACTGCCAGCGCTAGCGCGAAAACGACTTTCATGTTCTTGCACAAATGCTGTAGACGAACCGGCCCCACTCGACATTAGACCCCGAATGAGATTTCGATACAAGGGTCGCGGCGCGGCCTGGGCATTTTTGGAACAAGGAGAGCGGAGCAAACGACATGGCGAAAAACGGTTCGCGACGGCGACTGGTTTTCGCGGTCGCGCTGTTGCTTGGCGTTTCGGGGATTGTCTGGGCCTGGTGGCGTTCGCGCTCGCAACCGGCCAACGGCTACGTCTCCGCCGTCAAGGACGACGAGTTTGACGAACTCATGGTGGTGAAAAACCCAGGCTATGTCGGCCCGCAAGTCTGCGCCGAATGCCATGGCGCGCGTTGCGCTGAGTTTCAGAACACTCGGCATTTTCGCGCATGCTGGCCGTCGGAGGCGGGTTCCATGCCGCCGGGATTCACCAAAGACAAGGCCAGTTATGACGCCCGCACGCCTGGGGTTCGCTTTGAGATGACCCAATCGGGACAGGACTTTCTCCTGACGCTCGTTCGCGGCGCCCAGGCGGACAAGGTGGGCCAGGCCGCCGGGCCGTCCGGACCGCAAAAAGCCAAAGGCCCGGACCAGGGCGAGACGCGGCATACGGCGCGGATCGATCTTGTCTACGGCTCCGCCGGCAAAGCGGATGAAGTCTTCTTTACCTGGAAGGGCGACCGGCTTTACGAATTACCGATGGTTTGGCTGCACCCGATGGAGCGTTGGGCGGAGCAGCCTTACGATCCCAATTATCCAGGCGACTTGACGCGCGTCACCACGCCGCGCTGCGTCGAGTGCCACAATACCTGGCTGGAGCACGTGCCGGGGACGGAGAATGAATACCGGCGCGAGCATGCGATCTTCGGCGTCAGTTGCGAAAACTGTCACGGTCCGGGCCGCGCGCACGTTCGTTTTCATCGCGACAACCCCAAAGCGCGGACGGCGCATGCCATCGTCCATCCCGGCCAATTGAGCCGGGAACGCCAGCTCGATCTGTGCGGTCAATGCCACAGCAACGCCATGCGCGCCCGCGGACCGGCTTTCAGCTACCGCCCGGGCGAACCGCTGGAGGCCCACTTTCGCACCAATCTGGCCACGGGCATTGAGAACGACCACGTGGCCGATCAAGTCAAGTACTTGCGGCAAAGCAAGTGCTTTCAAAAGAGCGATACCCTGACATGCACGACATGCCACAACCCGCATCGTCCAACCGACCCGCAATCAAGCAAGCTGGCCTGCTTCAAGTGCCACGAACAGAAGGACTGCAAGGAACAACCGCGTCTGCCGGCCGCGCTGCGCGAAGAGTGCATCGCCTGTCACATGCCGCGCTATCATCGAGTAGCCGTCATGTTTCACACGCCCCAGGACAAGTACGTGTTTCCCGTTCGGCCTCACGAGCACCGCGTTGGCGTTTATCCGGCGGCGCGGGACGAAGTGCTGTACGCTTGGCATCGGGGACAGGCCGATGCGGAGAATCAAGAGAAGGCAGAGCAGCTCAGGAAATCGTTAACGGAGCACTGGCTGACTGAGGCGGACAAACTCAAAGGCGCACACCGTTTTCACGCTGCACTGGGCGCGGTGCGCGAGGCGCTGCGGCTAGATCCTTCGCCGGCAATCAAGGCGAAACTGCAAGAGACGGCGGCAATTCAGGCCAAGGTCGATGCCGGATTGGTTGAGGCGCTGCTGCAAGCGAATGAGCGACGCTTCCCCGACGCGATCAAGTCCTTGGAGGGTGTTTTGCAACAGAAACCGAATTCGGCCAAAGCGCGCGGCAAACTGGGCACGTATTTCGCGGCGCTTGGGCAAAATGACAGAGCCCTCGAGCAGCTGCAGGAGGTAGTAAAAAGCGATCCGGACGACGCCTACGGTCTCAATATGCTCGGCTGGCTTGCGTATCTGGGAGGCGACGGCGCGGGCGCGGCGCAGGCGTTTCGCCGCGCCGACGAGATTCAACCCTATTCCGCGGAAATCAACTACCGCTGGGGTTTGAGCCTTTTGCTGCTTGGCAGCTGGAAGGAAGCGGAAACGCATTTTCGCCAGGTTGTGCGCATTGATCCCAAGCATGCCGGCGGCTTCCAGGGCGCCAGTCATGCCCTGCAGCGGCAGAATCGTTCCGAAGAGGCATTGCGATTCGCGGTACGGGCGGCGCAACTAACCCAACACGAAAACGCCGACATTCTGGTGACATTGAGCGATGCGTATGCCGCCGTTGGCAGAGGGGCAAACGCGATCGAGGCCGCAAAACAGGCCCTGGCAAATGGGAAAAGCGGCGGCGGCCGGCTGTCGCCGCAAGTGCGTGAACGCTTGGAAAAACGAGTGGCAGGCGTCGACATTCAGGAATAAATGCATGTTTCTCATGGTCTTCACATGATTGACAAGTATAACGAGAGGGTGAAAGTGGGGTGGATGGGCCGCAAAACAAATTGGCCAGTTGACAACAGACGCGGAATAAGCGAAATTTATGGGAGGAGGGTCCCCCCGGGCGCGTCTATTCTTTTAGAAAAAAAGAAGAAAAAACTTGACCCAGGCTTCGTTGATGCTGTATTCATGATGATTGATGAAGTTTGACGTCATTCTCCATTGTTTTCTTTCATAAGGAGTTTTGCTA
>JAKEHV010000159.1 GCA_022614915.1 Gemmataceae bacterium
GATGTCCGCGTGGTGGCCGCGACCAATCAGCCATTGGAGAAAAACTTGCAGGAGGGCAAGTTTCGCCGCGACCTGTTCTTCCGCCTGCAAGTGGTTGAAATTCGCGTGCCAGGACTGAGCGAGCGCAAAGAAGACGTGCGCCTCTTGGCCGACCATTTCCTCAAGCGCTTCCTACGCGAAACGAGCCGCAAGATCCGCGGCTTTACGGCGAGCGCCTACCAGAAGTTGGAAATGTATCACTGGCCCGGCAACGTCCGCGAGCTGCGCAACGTCGTCGAACGGGCCGTCGCCTTGGGCAGAGCGCCCATGATCGACGCCAGCGACATCTGGCTGTCGTCGATTGAGGCCGGCGGACCGCAACCCTCCGGCGACGGTACGGCTGCTTACCAGCCGCTGACATTGGAAGAGATCGAGCGCCGCCATATCCTGCGCACACTCCAGCACACGGAATGGAACAAGAGCCAGGCCGCCGGGATCTTGAAGATCGAGCGCTCGACGCTCGACCGGAAGATCAAGGCGTATGAGCTGAAGCCGAACGGGAATTAGTGGAGGGCGGAGAGTGGAGCGCGGAGCGCTAGTCTTTGCCAATGGGATTCTCCGCGAAAATCCAATCTTTGATCGGCTTGCCTTCGACGAGATGTTCCTGCACGAAGCGTGGTATGCGGTCCGCGGTCATGCCGTTGTACCACGTGCCTTCGGGATAGACGAGCATGGTCGGCCCGTGGCAGCAAATCCGCAGGCAGCCGACTTTAGTGCGCTGGCAAACATTGGGCCCTGCGCTTAGGCCCTTGTCCTTGATCTCTTTCTTGAGAACTTCCCAAGCCGCCAGTCCCACTTCCGGCGTGCAGCAGCTCGGCCCGGTGCACAGAAACACGTGCTTCTGATATTGGCCGAGATTGAGCTTGGCCGCTGCGGCCTGAAGATCTTGAACTTGATCGGACATCTATCTTCTCCAACGGCAGTTTACGTTTCGCGCTCACGGAATCCCATGCTGAAGCAGGGCGCGCAGCGAGCGCGAAACGTAAACAGTACAAGCATCATTTTATCCCTTTTGCATGTTCAATCGAATCCGCCGCGCGACTTCGGCGAAGATCAGCACGGTCGCGGTAAAGGCAATGACGCCGATCCAATGCAATAGTCCAAGCGGCTCGACTTTGAATACGGCGCCGCCGAAGGTCACGATCACGACTTGTCCAATGGCGACCGCGCCGGCGATCGTCAAGAACGTTGGGTTCTCCCAGATGCGGAAAAAGCCGCTCATTTCCGGCGTCAGCGAACGGCAGTTGATCTGGTTCCAAACTTGGAAGAACACATAGATCGAGAAGAACAAGCTAACTTGCAGCACCGTAAAGGCAATGGAGACTTCCTGGCCGCCGTATGTCCATTTCTTGTCGGCGATTGGCACCAAGCCGGGATCGTTTTGCGGGATTTCAAAGCGGTTGCCGGCAGCCTCCGCTGACCAGGGACTGTCGCCGGCGAAGAATCCCGGATTGCCGGGCTGTCCTTTCATCATCACCAAGAGGGCGAGCATGACGACCACGAAAAAGCTGGCGGTAATAAAGATATTCTTGACCATCGCCGGGTTGAGAATATTCTCGTCGCGGCGTTTGGGGGGCATTTTCATCACGCCCTCGCGCGGCGGCTCGGAACACAACGCGATGGACGCGAACGTGTCCATGATCACGTTGATCCAGAGGAGCTGTAGCACGGTGAACGGCGCTTTCACGCTGAACAAGAGAATGCCGAGAAACGTGATGGTGAGCGCGCTCACGTTGATCGTGAGCTGAAACTGGATAAAGCGCTGGATGTTTTCATACAGCGAACGACCCCAGTGCACCGCCTTGACAATTGTGGAAAACGCATCGTCCAGAAGTACGATCTTGCTGGCCTCTTTTGCAACCTCGGTGCCGGCAATTCCCATCGCCAGGCCGACATCAGCTTTCTTCAACGCCGGCGCGTCATTGGTGCCGTCGCCGGTAACCGCGACCACTTCGCCCAGATCTTGCAACGCCTTCACCATGCGGAACTTGTCGAGCGGCCGGGCACGCGCCAGAATGCGCAGCTTCGGCAACTGCGCCTTCAATTCGTCGTCATTGAGCTCATTGAAGCGCTTGCTGGTGAGAATGGCGGCGTCCGGCTCGTCGATTGGCTCATCGCGCTTTCCGACCAGCCCGATCTCGTAGCCGATGGCCCGTGCGGTTTCGACGTTGTCGCCGGTGATCATTTTGACTTCGATGCCGGCGCTGCGGCACTCGGCCACCGCGTCTTTCACGTCGCCGCGTAAGGGGTCGCGAATGGCGACGAAGCCCGCGAACACGAGGTTCATTTCTAAGGCGTCGCGTATGTGGTGCAACGCGTCCTCTTCCTCGGGGGTGCTTTCGGGCAATACGGCGTGGGCAAAGGCCAAGGTGCGCATGGCCCGGCTGGCGGCGTCGCGGAGCTGCCCGAGAATGCGTTCGCGAATGTCGGGAGACAAGTCGCGCGTGGAGCCGTCCGCGAGCTCATAACTCCGGCAATGCTCCAACACCCACTCGGGCGCGCCTTTGACGAGCACCACCAGCTTGGCGCCGTAGCGCGTCACCGTGGTCATGCGTTTGCGTTCCGAGGAAAAGTGAATTTGATAAATCTCAGGGAATAGCAGGCGGAGTTGCGTATACTCGATGCCGGCTTCTTGCAGCCATTGCAACAGCGCGCCTTCCGTGCTGTTGCCGATGGTGACGAACTTGCCTTGTTTCTCCTCGAGATTCGCGGTGGAGTTGACCGCCGCGTTCAGCGCCATCCAGTCGAGCGGCTTGCCGTCGCGCGGCCAAGGCAGATGGCTCTCTGGCTTCACCCAATCCGGCGTGCCGCGGTCGTATGACTTATCTTCCAAACAGATTCGATCGACCTGCATCTTGTTCTGCGTCAGCGTGCCGGTCTTGTCGGAGCAGATAACCGTTGCCGAACCGATGGTTTCGCACGCGACGAGCTGCCGTACCAGCGAATTGGCCCGTGTCATTTTGCGCATGGCCAAAGCGAGCGAGACGGTCACGCTCATGGGCAAGCCTTCGGGCACCGCGACGACGATGATGATCACCATGGTGACGAAGTAGCCCAACAGCTCGCTGAACACTGCGAGCAGGTCTGGACCGAAGCCGAGCTTGGCGCCGGGGAGGAAGATCTCACCCACGATGATGCCGCGGAAGAGTTGAGCGAGAAAAATGAGGCCTGCCGCGATGTAGCCGACTTTGCTGATGAGGTCGGCCAGGTTGGTCAGTTTTTGTTGCAGAGGCGTCTGTTCTTTGGAAATGGTGAGCTTGCGCTGCACGCGTTTTTCCTGCGTGTCTGCGCCGGCCACTTCCTCTTCCTCCTCCTCTACGTCGGCGGAAAGACGCCGGGCGATTTGGCCCAAGTATGTGGCGTCGCCCACGTCGGCGACCATCATGAGACCGATGCCGTCCACAACTTGCGTGCCGCGATAGAGGCAGCCGGGTTGGTCCGGGCCCTCGGCGCCATCGTCCGCCGGGCGAGCGGTCTTGCGCACCGGCTCGGATTCACCGGTCATCAGCGACTGATCGATGAACAGCTCCGTGGCTTTCAGCAGCCTGCCGTCCGCGGGGATTTCGTCGCCCATTTCGAGGATGACGACGTCGCCAACCACGACGTCCTCCAATGCGATGCTGTGCACGTTGCCTTCGCGCTGCACTTTGACGTTAAGTGAGTCTTTTTTTGCATTGAGCAATTCGAATTCGCGATCGCTGCGATACTCGCTAATGAAAGCGACGCCGGTGGCGAGAATGACCGCCACCATGACCGCCAACCCCTCGACCAGTATGTGTCCGCTCGCCAACCCGACGAAAAACATAAGTAGCGCGGACACAAACAAGAGCGACGGCACCCAGCGCGCCTGTCCCAGGACATAAGCACCGGCCAACACGACGGCAAAAACGCCCAGACTGATGCCGCCCACGAGGTTGCTGGCCTTGAAAAGATCGACCACCATCGACAAGAGCGCCGCCGCCAACAGGATCTTGATGATGGGCTCGTCAAACTTTTCGAGGAACTTCTTCCAGATCGGCTCGCGCGGCAGCGGCGTGAGCACGTTGGCGCCGCATTGTTGCTTACTTTGTTGCGCCTGGTCTGCGCCCAAGCCCTGCTCAAGCGATACCGAAAGCTGCTTTTGGATATCAACGACTGTTCGCATGTGTGCCCCAAAACACAATGAAGAATGAAGAACGAAGAATGAAGAACGAAGAATTCCAGCAATCATTCTTCATTCTTAATTCTTCGTTCTTCATTCTTCATTTAGGTAGCGGAACTCGTGAGAGTTCCGAACTGGCCGAATTCTCTCGAATTCGGCTACCTATTGTTCCATCACTTCTTTTGATTTCTTGTCCGCCATCTCCGTGATCTTGTCCTCGAACGTCTTCAATAGCTCCTGTACTTGTTCCTTGCCTTTGTCGCGCTCGTCTTCGGTCATTTCCTTGTTCTTCTCCGCGGTTTCGAAAGCTTTGTTGGCGTCGCGGCGGATATTGCGGCACGCAACCTTGGCTTCTTCGTTCGACTTCTTGATGCGGGCCACCATCTTCTGCCGCTGTTCGCCGGACATAGGCGGCACCTGCAGGCGGATCATCTTGCCGTCGTTGTTGGGCGCCATGCCCAAGTCGCTCGAGCGGATCGCTTTCTCAATGTCCTTGAGACTGCCGGGGTCGAACGGGCGGATGATGATCGATTGCGGATCGGGCGTGTTGATCTGCGCGAGCTGCTTGAGCGGAGTGGGCGAGCCGTAGTATTCGACCTTGAGGCTGTCCACCAAGGCCGGCGTGGCCCGGCCGGTGCGCAAACCGCGCAATTCGTCGCGAAAGACGCCGACCGCTTTTTCCATGCGCTCTTCGGCGTCGAACAGGATTTCGTCGCTCGACATGACTGGTTCCTCACTCACTTACCAAAGTGCCGATCGGATGCCCGGCAATGGCCCGCTCGATATTGCCTTCCTTTTTGAAGTTGAACACGAGAATGGGCAGCTTGGCGCTCTTGCACAGATCGATGGCGGCCGCGTCCATCACGCGCAGGTTATCGCGCAACACTTGCTGGTGCGTCAGTTTGTCATAGCGGACGGCGTGCGGGTTGATCTCCGGATCTTCGCTGTAGACGCCGTCCACTTTGGTCGCCTTGAGGAGAATGTCCGCCTCCAATTCGCGGGCGCGCAGGGCGGCGGCGGTGTCCGTCGTGACATAAGGGTTGCCCGTTCCGCCGGCGAGGATGACGATACGGTTTTTCTCCAAATGGCGAATGGCCCGGCGGCGGATAAACGGCTCGGCCACGGACTCCATGCGGATGGCCGTCAGCAAGCGGGTCTCGCAGCCGATGCTTTCCAGAGCGTCTTGCAGGGCCAGGCCGTTCAGGATGGTGGCGAGCATGCCCATGTAGTGGGCGGTGCCTTCCTTGATGACGCTGCCGCCCGCGGAGAACTGGGCGCCGCGCAAGAGGTTGCCGGCGCCAATGACAATGGCGAGCTGCACGCCGCGGTCGCGGACGCGTTTGGCTTGTTTGGCGATGTTGATGGTTTCGTCGATGGAGATGCCGCTCTTGCCGCCGCTGGGACCGAAGCCCTCGCCCGAAAGTTTTAGCACCACGCGCTTATACTTCGGCCTGAGCGGGTCATTAGGTGAAGGGTCGTCCATGGGATGTCTCGCCCAGTGGGTTTTTGAGATTATAGAGCATCCGCCGGAATTCAACCATGAAAGAAGGCGCTCGGCGAGCCGAGCCGCTTAAGCGGCCGGTCTGGGCTGGCGACGCACCCGACGCCTTACGGAGTTCGGCTCGCCAAGACGTACCGTTGTGTTTTTCATCACGCCGAACGAACGAAAACTCCCACCCCCCCCACCCTTGTCGAGTTGGTCAAATCGTGGCTACCGCTCGACTCAAGTCTCATTTTTGCAATGAGTTGTGGCGAGGGCACGATTTAACCAACTGGGTAATCGAGTTGGCCAAACCGTGGCGCATTCAGAGCGTTAGACAGATAGTATCCGATCTCGCGACGCAATTTGCCAAGTACCGGTGACTTTGGCGTCTTCGACTATGTACGCCTGCTGGTGCATGGCGCAGGTCGGGCAAATATGCGTGGGCATGGCGTAGACGATGTCGCCTGGCGCGAATTGCTCCGCCGCCGGCGTCTCGATGACGAAATGCTCCTCATTCTGCAATAGGGGCTCGTAATCGGGCACGTTGAGCAGAATGCAACGCTTGCCGGCCGGCGGATCGCTGGCAACCGCCTTGTAACCCAAGTCGAGCGTGATGCGCTTGGGCGTCGGGCGGCTGATCACGCGCGTCAACAAAAGTGCGGCCGGGGTGAACTCCGCGAGATCGGCGAACTTCGAGCCATAGCCGTTGTCGTTCAAGACACACGTGCCGGGCGAGCACTCCAGGCCGGGGATGTCGAGCTTCGCGTAGACAGGAAATGTCGGCGTGCCGCCCGCGACGATGCGCGGCACCGGCAGGCCCTTTTTTTCCAGCGCGGCGCGCAAGTCCAGCACCGGACCGAGCAGCGACTGCACGGCGGAAGCGCGCTCCGCCGGCGAGTCTTGATGGTTGTGACCGTCGTAGGCGCTTAAGCCGTCGGGGACAAGTCCCGGCAGCTTGGAGATTAGTTCGTAAAGCGCTGTCGCCTCCGGACCAGGAGCGACGCCGGTACGGTGCTGGCCCACGTCGAGATCGAGAACGACATGAACCCGAGCGCCGGCTGACTGCATCGCTTCGGAGAGCATGCGCGCCCCGGCAGGATGATCGGCAAGCACGGAAAAGCGCGTCTGTGGATACTTGACTATCAGTTTGGCCAGGCGCGTACAATTGGGGCCGACCATGTTGTAGGCCAGCAGCACGTCCGGCGCGCCGACCTGTGCCAGCATCTCCGCCTCGGCGAGCGTGGCGCATTTGTGTTTCGCAATGCCTGCGTCCAACTCCATGCGGGTGATCTCGCGCGTCTTGTGCGTCTTGACGTGCGGCCGCAAACGCACTGGGTCGCCGACCCGGCGAACCAGAGCGGCGATGTTGCGGCGTATCAAGTCCTTGTAGAAAAGCAGCGCAGGCGTGAAGATCTGCGACGAATCTTTGACGAGATAATGCGCTTGCATGGCGGGCTCCCGTAGGACAGGTTTTCAACCTGTCCTGATTCACCGATGCCGAACGGACAGTTTGAATACCTGTCCTACGGTAGAATATGTGCATGTTCATCACCGAAAGCATTCAAATTCCCGACCAGGAACTCGAGTTTAGCTTCGCGCGTTCGGGCGGTCCGGGCGGTCAAAACGTCAACAAGGTCGCCAGTAAAGCGATCCTGCGCTGGAAGTTGGCTGCGACGACCGCGTTGCCCGCGGAGGTCAAGGCCCGATTTCTGCGGCTGCATTCCAGTCGAATCACGACCGATGGCGACTTGTTGATCACCTCACAAGTCTACCGCGATCAACTGCGCAACCAGGAGGCTTGCCTGGTGAAGCTGCGCGATCTGCTGCAACTGGCGCTTTATCCGCCCAAGCCACGGAAAAAAACGAAGCCCACGCGCGGCTCGCGCGAACGCCGTTTACAGAGCAAACAACATCGGTCCAAGCGCAAAGAAGGACGGCTTAAGCCAGGCTTCGAATAGAAACGATTTGAGGTCTTTGTCGCACACTCAAGCGCCAAAAAGTGTCAGCATCTCCGTCGGATTCCTCAACTTCTCTAGTTCCCAGCACGATTTCAGTATCTCGCCGACCCGCTCTTTGCCGTAGCGCGGCTCGACCAGGGTGCGGAACTTGTGCTCCACTTCGGCATCCGTCATCGGGTTGTGAGCGTGGCCGCGCGGGAACTCGACTTCTTTCTGAAATTGCCTGCCGTCTTTTAGCGTAATCGTCAGTCGATTGGGGATGCCGTTCGGGTAGCGGGCGGACAGGCCGGCGTCGCGGTGCACCTTCACCTTAGCCACGAGATCCAATAGCGCGGCGTCGGAGAAGCGCTTCGGCTCGAATTGCGCCAAGGTCACGTCGCCGTCCGCCAGCGCCACGGCGGTGCAATACGGCAGGCTGTGGTCGGCGGTTTCGCGCGTTTTGGGCCGCCATTTCTCCGGGTCCTTGCCGATGATGTCCACGGCGGCGTCGAAGGTATGGATGTCGATGGATTGAATGTTGCGGACGTCGCCGATTTGCTGCCGCAATTGTAGTGCGGCGTCAATGGCGCTTTGCGAATGGTATTCCGCCGGCCAGAACTTGATGTACGTGCGGTTGATCATGAAGTCCCGGCCCTTGCCGCCGAGCACGGGGACGTCGAAGTTACTCCGCGTGACTAATTTCATGAAGCCAAGTTCGCCTTCGAAAATCGGTGCCGGGCCGGTCATCCCTTCCGCCGCGAGCAAGGCGGCGAACACGCCATTGCGGGCCGCATTGGCGAAGGCGCAGCCTTTCCACATGCTGAGTTCGCCCGAGCGCGTTTGCCTAAGCGCTACGTTGGCCACGCCGGCCAGTCCGATGGCGTGCGTCGTTTTTGTCGCGTCCAATCCCATCAATTTACAAGCCGCGATGCACGAGGAGATGGCGCCATACGTGACATGATCGACGCCGTGCTGGCGCAGGCTCGCGGCATCGCAAAGCCGGCATTGGATTTCGTAGGCCAAGATGGCAGCCGTGATCAAGCCCCGTCCGGATGCGCCGGCCATTTCGCCGGCCGCGAGCACCGCTGCCAGATTGTCGCTCGGATGGGCCGGCTCAAGCGACAAGTAGGTGTCATTGTAATCGAGGTAGCGGATCAACAGGCCGTTGACGAAAACGGCCCACTCCGGAGTGCTTTGACCGCCGCCCAAGAGCGTCGCCGGCTGCCGGCTGAAAACGCGCAGGGCACACCGGCGCGCGCTTGCGTATGCGTCCGCGTCCATCGCGCCCACCGCCGTCGCGAATGAGTCGATGAAGCGCCGCTTGGCTTCATGCACCGCGGCATTCGGCAAATCCTCGAAATGCAGCGAAACGGCGTAGTCGGCAAAACGCTGAGCCAGATTCATTTCCGATTTCCCACCGTGTCTTGTCGCGACCCAGAGGGATCGCGATCAGGTCCATTGCAATAACTTAAGTGTATTGCAAAGGACGCGTCCGCGCTCCCCTTTGGGTCGCGGCTCAACTACGGTGGTGTAATTGGATCGCTTAGCGCGCGCCGGTCAAGGCGATGCGCGGCGCCGCGGCACTGTAATTCTCGGCGGCGCGGGCCAATGCCAGCATGGTTTCCATGGAAGGGGTCAACAGATGACGCGAACGGCGGCCGGCTTGCTCCGCGATCTTGGCCAGGTCTAAAAGCGCGCTCAATCCCGGTGCACGTCGATGGCCGCAGCTTCGACACACTGGCCTGCGGGTTTCGGCCACCACCAAGTGCAGTCCGGCTATGCAAAGCAGTCGCTGTTCACACAGGGGACAGGACGTATGGCACGCTTCATCCAATGAGTGAATCGCGAGTTGGTGCATTGCCGCCTCTGGCCAGAAAGGAACAAAGCCCGACCTGGAAGGGAATCGGCAATCCCTCGCCCAGAGTTGTTGGCGCGGCCTTTGGAATTCATCAAAAGAACCCCTGTTCAGGGCCGACCGGTATTGTCCCGAAACGTCTGCCAGTCGAGCGAGTTGGGAAACAAAAACAGGAGCGTGAAAGCGGCGCAAAGATTGGCGCACGGCGAAATAATGCGGGTTTCGCAGGAGTCTCCGAAAGGGTCGGCGTTTCTGGCAGCCCGTCGAATTCGAGCCGTAGCCGCAACTCCTTAGGTTGTGGCGCCTATTGGATTTGTCGTCAAAAGGCCCAATTCGTCCCCAAAAGGCCAAATTCGACGCCCGGGGGGCCTCAGGCGACGCATTCCGACGATTCGCAACTTCTCAATAACCCTGGGTGCTTTGGCAATGAATTGCCTTGCGCGTGCGAGTTTTGCACACACGCACACACATTGAGCCCTCCCCCAGATTTATTGAGAAGTTACGACGATTCCACACAAACCATGATCGCAAAAGGATTTGCCACTCCGACCCCAAAAAATGCGGCGGCAACGAATTGTGTGTGCTGTTATGGCATGAGTTGTCAGCGCTTGTCTTCGACTCGCACAAGTGGAATGTCAACTTAAGCGGGACGTAGTCGAGTTTGGCGGCTGCAACAACGCGCTCTTCGGCAACACCTCCCGAAAAGCCATAGAACAAATGCAATGAATCAGCCCGTCGCTTCCGATCGTGAGAGCAATCGTCCGGTCCCGCGGCGCACGCGCACTTTTCGCCCCAATTACCTGTCGTTCGCAGGCACGTACCAGTGCAATCTCACCTGCCCTCATTGCTGCGTTCCCATCGAATGGCCCGACCGCCTCGACATCCAGGTCGCGCTGCGCTTTCTCAACGACGCCCATGCCTACGGCATCCGCATCCTCGGCTTCACGGGCGGCGAGCCGTTTCTCTATCCGGAATTCCTCGTCGCCCTCTCGCGCCGGGCGGCGCGCTTGGGGTTTCGCTTCGACAAGATCGTGACCAACGGCGTCTGGTTCGAAAACGAACGTCACTTGCACCACACGCTCAAGGATCTGGCGACAGCCGGCTACAGCGGCAAGCTGGGCCTCAGCGTGGACAAGTTCCACGGCGTGCGCACTTGCGACCTGGCGATGTTTTGCCGAGCAGCGCGCGAAGTCTTCGAACGCGACAACGTCGTGTCGCTTTCCTACGCCAGTCGCCGTGCCGATCTTGGCTTCGACTTGATAGAGCGGCTTGCGCAAGAACTAGGCGCTGTCGTTGAGTGGTCGAACCTGTTGCGGCGGCATCTTGTCGTATCCCCTGAGCTGACCATGACGGTCAATTGGAATCACCTCGCGCCGGTGGAACGCGCGGAAGGGCTGGGCACTGCTTGGGACGGCGTCTGGTTCCAGGAGGATTATTGCGAGGGACCCGGTCAAGCGCTGATCGTCAATCCCAAGGGAGAAGTGAAACCGTGTTGCGGCTTCGCATCCGACCTCGACCAGCTCACCATCGGCAACATCAACACGGATAGTGTCGCCGACATTGTGCGCCGGGCGCGCAAGCATCCTTATGTAGGCAAAGTCTTCCGCAAAGGATTGACCGCCATTCGCGACGAGATTCTGGCCCGCGACCCTGATGCTTTCCCTACGGCCTCCAGCAACCACTGTTTCTTCTGTTGGCACGTACTGACGCGCGGCCTAGCCGAAGGCGTATCAGGCGGCGGCGGACAAGTCGGCGCTTGGACCGGACCTCGGCCAAACTTCGAGGGAGAATTGTTACAGATCGGTATGCGCAAAACGAGCGAGCCACGCCCGTGAGTAGCGGAACGCGACCAATTTGTTGGAATCACGAGGCGCCCAGCATATAATCTCTTCAACGCGTCCCCGTAGCTCAATTGGATAGAGCGTCGGCCTCCGGAGCCGAAGGTTACAGGTTCGACTCCTGTCGGGGATATTGTCCAAAATCTAGCCGTTCCTTGGTTTTAGAGTACGTTCCGACATTTGGAAGTGCGGCCAGAAAACCCGGAAATGCGCGAATCTTCCGCGCGGAGGGCAGCCGCATGACCGAACCCATTCACATCCCAAAGTACCGAAAGCACAATCTGTTTGGCACAAACGTCGTATCTTACGGGGCATCCGCTGCTCGCCGCACTCGGAACGTTTCGCTATGTGCGCGGACCGAGTCGGAGACCGTGGCTTCGACCCAGAACTCACTCGTGAAATCGTCGGCCACGTTTACCAGCAGTGTGCCGTTTTCGAAAAACACGTCGTACTGCTCGGCGCGGGCGTCGTAGAGCAATTCAGGCCGCTCGAAGACGACCGGGTCCAGCATGGCCATTTGCGTGCCGGTCGCCTGATTCGGTTGATAGTCCCAGCGGACTAATCCGCCATCGGACCGCAGGAAGTACCAGTTGCCGTTCTCGCCCAAGAGCCATTTGACGCCCGTAGCGTAGTACTCGAAGAAGTCGCCACGCGGATGATCTCGTGAACGTAAGCGGCTTCATCCGCAGCCTTGACGCCGACGTGGAAACTGCCGACGTATCCCGTCGCCGGATCAATCGTCAAGGTGCTATCGGCAAGCGCGACGGCGATCCGCGTGGGCCCAGAGGCGGCCCGAGTGGGTGAGTCCCAAAGCGCCATCGAGGACGTACGCCAGGTCGCCCGGCTCGGCATTGTGAAGCAGTTCGGGATGATGGAAGAAAACGGGATCGAGCGTGGCCACGAGCGTCCCTGTGGCCGTTGTGGGCGCGCGGTTCCAGCGATGGAAGTCGCCGTCGGGCTTGACGAAATGCCAGCCGTCACTGCCGAGGAGCCAGCGTTCGCCGAGGCCACCCCAGTTTTCCCAGAGGTTTCCGGTGTGCTCCAAGGCGAAAAGCCGATCCCCTGTCCACGAACTGCCGCCACGCCTCTTGGTCGCCCAAATCGCGCAGGCGAACCAAGAGACTCGGCCGCGTCAGGGGCGCCTCAGCCATGGGATCAGCGTCCTAAAGGTAATTCTGGTTTCGAACCCATTCTTAACAGAGAATCTTGTTCTTGGTAGTAATTTCTTGCTCTAAGGCTGGCCTGAGCATTGAGCAGTTTCACCAACTGCGCTCTTGATGACGTGACGAAGTCAGTGACACAGGATCAAACAATGTGGTCGTCCTCCGCGCCCGCTGCTGGCAGGCCGTCCAAGCCTGGCGACCGCGGCGTCCAAGGGCTAGTTTGCCAATTATCTACTGGAGGCTTGTCGGGCATGAAGGGCGGGATTGCGAATTGGAATTGCGCGGCCAGCGCATTAACAAACGGCTCGTAAAGTCCGCGCAACTCAGACAACGCCTTCGCCACACCGTGCCCTTCGCGCACGGGGACCCCCGCACTACGAAGCGAATCCCGAAGTCGGTCGAAGTCCGCGGCCGGCAGTCGGTCGGATTCCAACGGCAACGGGGGCGTCCGAGACACCAAACCCAAGTCCACTGCCGCGTGGCGGGCCATCGCAAACGTCAAACGCGCTTGGTGTCCATGGGCGCCGTCTAGGCCCGCGACAAGTAACGCCGAAGTATCGAGGATCGTTGTTAGCGCTCCGACCCACGATTGATTGTCGTGTTGCGAGCGGTAAAAGCGCAGCACGGGGTATGAGAGATGGCTCTCCAGCAACTCGGCAGCCCAGCGTTCCCACTCGGTAAGCAGTGGGTCCACACCGGCCAGGCTGCCGCCCTCGACCAAGCGCCGGAGCAATTCACCTGCCGTCGGCGGCGAGCCGGCGCGGGCATCCAGCAGCGAGATGGTGATTTCGCGCCGCGAAAATGCTTGGTAGAGGACGGGCAAATAGCTGATGACGACCGCCAAGAAGCCGAAGCCGATGCCCGCCTCGGCGACACTTAGCGTCTGGCCGAACCGGCCGATCGGCACCAAGTCCCCATAGCCGAGCGTGAAAAATGTGGTGCCGCTAAAGTAGAGGTAGCTGGCGAAGCTGTCGTCCGCATGCCGGGGGAAGGACATGGCCGTGTCCAGCGACCAGTGTAGCAAGGCGAAGCCAACGATGAGTCCTGTCGCCCACACAGTCATCAGGGCGAACAGGGACATCGGGCCGAATACGCTCAGAAAGCCAAAGCGCCACCGACCGGCCGGCAGCAGCCGCGCCATCGCTCGCCAAAGCACCCAGGCCGCGCGATAGAACAATCGGGCCAGCCGGAAATCGTGCCGGACGCGCCGCGGCAAAATCATCACCTCAAACGTGTCGATCATCACGACGAGGATCAGCAACGCTGCCACCGTCACACCGAGCCACGCCATGACTCTCCTCCCATCGCCGTCAGTTTTTTTACATCGATCATTCGTTCGTCCAGCGAACGTGGCCGACTGACCTCTTTCCTATTCCGATCATCAGAGTAAGGCGTGGCATGCTTGCAATTCCTTGAAACCTTCAGCAAGAAGGACGTTGCCAATGACGAGGAGCTGCACGTCTTGGTCGATGAGGTGCATGCGCTATTGACAGTCAGGACATCTCACGAATTCGCAAGGACCAGGGCCTGCGCGAGTTGGTGCAGGAGCGGATGCAGAGCGTCAAAGTGGTGCTGGATACGCTAGTGGAGGATGCGCCGGTGAGCGCGGGTCTATTAAAATGATGATATGGATACCGAGGAGAATCGTGGGGGCGATCATCCTCATGAGATTGAGGCCGGAAACCAGCCGGACAAGCCGGATGCAGTAGTCGATGTCACCTCGATCCTCGCTGCATACAGCGCAGAAGTTTTGCATTTGATCGATTTGCCCTCCATGCCACTCGACAATGTGGATTTCGAACTTCAACGGATACCGGAGAGAACACAGGGAATGATCTTCCGACTCGTGGTCCATGTGCGAAAAATGGAAAGCAACGATGCGCTACCCGGGAAGACGGAAATCGGAACGCTGCCCGTTGATATTCGTCAAGGCCGAATCGGCGCGATCGTTCTCTCTGAGGATGACCGCGAGCTCCTGGACGAAAAGCGCAAACTGATGCCCGCCCGGACACGGCTCTTGCGCGCCTGGCAATTGCTCATGAGGCTGTGGGAACGATGGAGCTACAGCGACCGGCCGAACTGCCTGAAGATCGCGGACATAAAGGAGATTCTGCGACGGCATGAAAAGGAGAAGAAAGAAGGCCGGGAACGCGGGCAACTATCGATGATGACGCTCGGGGAATTCTGGAAAGCCGGCGGCATGCTCGTCGAACTTTTGAACAGTCACTACGGTCATCTCGGCGCGAACGAACGGGAAAAACTGGAGATCCGCCGGTACCTTCTGGAGAAGGCGGGC
>JAKEHV010000160.1 GCA_022614915.1 Gemmataceae bacterium
GGCGCGGTCAACATCGAAACCGCGTCCGAGCAACTCCTGTACGAAGTGGGCGACCCGGCGGCTTATCTCACGCCCGACGTCGTCGCCGATTTCACCAGTGTTGCGTTGAAGCAAATCGGCCCGGACGCGGTCAGCGTGATGACCACGCGCGGCAAACCGGCCACGGATTCGTACAAAGTGTCCATCGCCTATCGCCAGGGATACGCGGCCAGCGGCACGCTGGTCGTCTTTGGTCCCCACGCGACAGCAAAGGCCCGCCAGTGCGGCGACATGATCGGTGCGCGGCTCGAGCGCGCGCACGCCAAGCCGAAGCGTTATCTGGTCGAGACAATCGGCGCCGGGGACTGTGTTCCGCGCCCCCAGCCCCTCTCCTCAGGAAAGGGAGATGATCCGCCGGAAATCGTGCTCCGCGTTACGGCACAGGACGAGCGAAGAGAGATCATCGAGCGCTTTGCAAAAGAGTTCGCGCCCCTGGTGACTTCCGGGCCGCCTGGTGTTACCGGCTATACGACTGGCCGGCCGTCGGTGCGCGAAGTCTTCGCCTATTGGCCGGCCCTAATCGACAAAAAAGCGATGACGCCCGAAGTGCAATTACTCCACAAGTAGGACGGATTGCCAATCCGTCCTACAAATGAGCCGATGGCCCAAGAACATCAAATACCCTTGAGCGACATCGCCCATGGCCGCAGCGGCGATAAGGGCAATCACGCCAACGTCGCCGTGCTGGCTTACACCAACGCGGGCTATCTCTGGCTGCGTGAGAACCTGACGGCCGAAGTTGTCAAAAAGTACTTCGAAACGCTTGGCCCTTCCAAAGTCGAGCGTTTCCTGGCGCCGAATCTATTAGGCTTGAACTTCTTGCTTTATGATGTGCTGGCGGGCGGCGCCAGCCAGTCGTTGCGCATCGACACCCAGGGCAAAACGTTGGCATTAGCGTTGTTGCAAATGCAGATCGCACGACCGGCCAACTTCGAGGAAATGATTCGAAAGGCGAAGGCATGAGCGATTTGGTTCTTTACGAAGTCCGCTCTCGGACCGCGCTCCTGACGCTTAACCGTGCAGACAAGCGCAATGCCCTAAGCCGGGGCTTGATCGACGCCCTCGCCGCGGCTTTTGCGCGGGCGCGCGCTGATACCCAAGCGCGCTGCGTCATTCTCACCGGCGCGGGATCGGTGTTTTGCGCCGGCATGGATCTGGCGGAACTGCAAGAATCGCTCCATGTGCCGCCCGAGAGCACGCCCGTCTGGGAAGATGCGCTGCGGCTCGCCAGGCTCTACGATCTTATTTACACGTTGCCCAAGCCCACGATCGCGGCGGTGCAAGGATCCGCGGTCGCGGGCGGCGCAGGCCTGGTCACCGTCTGCGATCTGGCCGTTGCCGTCCCCGATGCGAAGTTCGGCTATCCAGAAGTGCGGCGCGGGCTGGTGGCGGCCATGGTCATGCCCCATCTACTGCGCCACGTCGGCGAAAGGCTTGCACGCTATCTTCTCTTAACGGGTGAGCTTCTCGACGCGGTCGATGCACTGCGCGCCGGACTCTTGAACGAAGTGGTTTCCGCCGAACAGCTGCTGGAGCGGGCCATGACGCTGGCGCGGAGCTGCGCGGAAGGAGGCCCGGACGCGCTGGCAAAAACGAAAGACTATCTCTGGCAGTTTTCGAAGCAAGCATTATCCATCGAGCAAGCTGCACACGCCAGCGCGGCGCCGCGCCTGTCGGACGAGTGCCAGCAAGGACTCAAAGCGTTTTTCGCCAAGCAGCCGGCGCCGTGGACAGCAACATAAGCTCACTGACAACTGTTTACTGTAGCCGCATTCGCAACAATGCGGGCCTCCGCGCCCGCGTCGCCACCCCGCGTTCTGGCGAACGCGGCTACGCATTAACAACGGCCTGGCGAATCAGCGGAAAATGGACTGCATTGCAACCCCCCGTCGGCAGCCCTGCAAACCATTCTGGCTGGTTTTCGTCGCAACTCCTTGTCCGTTCGGCACATGATTCTTTGCAACCGAGCCTTGCAAGGCAGTGTTCAGAAGTAGGTAACATGAGCGAACATATTTGTGTGCAAATTGCAGTGCAAATTGGCCACCCCTCTCCTTGCACAGAAACGCTTCGCTGCACAGAAACGAGATCTAATTCCCATCTTTTTGGACCACGCCCCTTGCACGGCATTTCTCAATCACATCCCCCACCACCTTCGTCGAGTTGGCCAAATCGTGGCGTTATCTCATTACAAGTCTCTTATTAGCAACCAGTTGTGGCCAGCGCACGATTTGGCCAACTGGGTAATCGAGTTGGCCAAATCGTGGCGGTCAGGACGGAACGGTTCTGGAGCTGATTAAGTCCGTGTTGCCGCCGCTTCATCGAGAGCGACTTGCGGTGCGGGTTCGCGGCAGGGCAAAGTCAAAAGGAACTCTGCGCCGCGCCCGGAGCGGTTTCGCGCTTCGATTTTGCCGCCATGTGCTTCCAGGATGCTTCGGCAAATCGCCAACCCAAGACCCACGCCGCGGCGCTGATCGGGAGTTCGCTCGCTGACGCCGCGAAAGAACTTTTCGAATATGCGGCTTTCCGTCCCCGGCGGCAAGCCAGGGCCGCTGTCGGCGACTTGAATGCAAACGCCTGTAATAGTCGAACCGACTGCGCCGGGCGCGGTCAGTGTCCGTGCGGTGATCTCGATCACGCTGCCCTTGGGAGTGTAGCGGTCCGCGTTTTCCAGAAGGTTGACGAAGACCTGTTCCAAGAGCAAGCCGTCCACTTGCACCAACGGGAAATCGTGCGGCAAGGAAACGACAACGTCATGGTCGGCCAGTTCCCTGCGCAGGCGGGCGCGGGCCGAGCCGACGATTTCTTCGAGCACGTGCCATTGCTTGTTGAGCGCGATGTTGCCGGCTTGCAACCGGGTCATGTCCAAGAGATTGTCCACCAGCCGCGTCATGCGATGGGTTTCGTCCACGATGGAATGCACAAGCTCGCGTTTCGAGTCGTCCGAAAGAGAGCTTTGCAGCAAGCTCGACCCCGCGCCGGCGATGGCGGCCAACGGCGTGCGCAGGTCGTGCGAGACCGAGCTTAGGAGGGAGTTGCGCAGTTGCTCGGTTTGCACCTGCAACTGGGCCTGGTGTGATTCCAGCACCGACTGATCGCGCTCCAGCGAAAGCGCGATCAGACTGGCGCAGGTTTCCAAAAGGCGGCGCTGATCCGGGTCGAGCATTTGTTGAGGGTCTTTTGGTCGCACGCCCAGCGCGCCGATCGTTCGCTGCGAGCCGGTGAGCGGCACGAACAGGGCCGTGGCATTGGGCAGCGTCGCTGTGCCCAGCCCCGCCATTTGATCGTGATCGGCGACCCAGTGGGCGACGACGCCGTTGATCGATTGCTGAGCGATGCTGGTCGAGCCCCCAAAGCGCAAGTCGAGCGATTCGGACCGATCCACGCCCGCAGGCGCAAATGTCTCCCCTCGCCCCTTGGGGGGAGAGGGGTCGGGGGTGAGGGGGGGTGATTCGCGCAAATAGATCACCACTTCGCCGTCGAAGATTTCCCGCAGTTGTTGTCCCGCGTTGTTCACGAGGAACTCCGGCCCGGCGACCTCGCTTAGTTGTTTCGTGAGGCGGTAGAGCGCGGCCGTGCGCCGCTCTTGTTCTTGGGAAGACTGCAACTGCGCGATCAGGCGGGCGGTAAGCGCACTAATAAGCAGTCCGATGCCGAGCATGACGCCAAAGGTCAAAAGATACTGCGTGTCGCTGACGGCGAAGCTGACTCGCGGCGGCACGAAGAAGAAGTCGAAGACGAGGACGCTTAGGACCGAACTCAGAATGGCCGGGCCGCGCCCGTAGCGGGTGGCGACAAACGCCACTCCCAACAAGAACACCATCACGATGTTCGTTTCGGACAGGCCGAAGGCATGCATGAGGGCGCCGATGAGTCCGCACAGCGCGACGACGGCCAACGTGGCGGCGTAATTCCACCACGGAGCGTGCCGTGCCCTGGGCGGCGGCGGCTGCAGGCGCGGCTGCGCTTCGGTGTCGCCCTTGATGACGTAAATGTCGATGTCGCCGCTCTGCTCCAAAAGTTGATCGACAACCGAGCCGCGCCACAGCCGTTTCCACCAAGGTTGGGCGGTCTTGCCGACGACGATCTTGGTCACATTGCGCGAGCGCGCGTAGTCGAGCACGGTGGCGGCGACGTTGCTGCCAACCAGCGTATGCGTCTCGGCGCCAAGCTGTTCCGCTAATTGCAGGTGCCGCGCCACTTGCTCGCGGGCCGCGTCGGGCGCAGTCCGCCCCTGAGTCTCAACGGCGACGGCGATCCAATCGGCGCCGAAGGCCGCCGCCATGCGCTTGGCAGTGCGGATGAGCTTCGCAGTCGTCGGGCTGGGGCCGACGCACACCAACAGGCGTTCGTTGGTGGCCCAGGGCGCGACGGCGGCCTTCTCCTGGCGGGCCGAGTCCACGTCGCGGCGCAGGCGCTGGGCGGTTTGGCGCAGCGACAGTTCACGCAACGCCACCAGGTTGGACTTTTGAAAGAAGCTCTGGAGGGCGCGCTCCGCTTGCTGCGGAACGTAGACCTTGCCTTCCCGCAGCCTTTCCATGAGTTCCTCGGGCGTCAGGTCGATCAACTCGAATTCGTCCGCCCGCTCGAGAACCGAATCGGGCAACGTCTCGCGGACGATGACGCCGGTGATTTGCGCGATGACGTCGTTCAAGCTTTCGATGTGCTGCACGTTGAGCGTGCTGTACACGTCGATGCCAGTTTCAAGCAACTCTTCGACGTCTTGCCAGCGCTTGGCGTGCCGCGAGCCTTCCGCATTGGTGTGGGCCAGTTCGTCCACCAGAATGAGTTTTGGACGTCGCTTCAAGGCGGCATCGAGATCGAATTCGCGTAGCGTCACGCCGCGATAGGGAATCGAGCGAACCGGCAGGATCTCCAGGCCTTCCAAGAGCGCTTCGGTTTCCGCGCGGCCATGCGGCTCGACGTAACCGATCACGACTTCGACGCCGTCGGCCTTTTCGCGGCGGGCGGCCTCGAGCATGGCGAACGTTTTGCCGACGCCAGCGACGTAGCCAAAGAAAATCTTCAACTTGCCGCGGCGGGCCTGGGTTTCCGCAGCCTGCACGCGTGCCAACAACTGATCGGGGCTCGGCCGTTGATCATTCATCGTAGGTTATTTTAACGCGGTTTGGCGCTCTCCGCGTCGAGCGCCAGGTTCAAGCGCAGTACATTCACACGGGGCTCGCCCAAGAGCCCCAGCGTTCGCCCTTCCGCGTGCTTCGCCACCAACTGGTGAACGCGGTCTTGACTCAGTCCGCGCGCCTTGGCAACACGCCCGACTTGATATTCGGCGGCGGCTGGGCTGATGTGCGGATCGAGGCCGCTCGCCGACGCCGTCACCAGGTCCGCGGGCACCGGGCCGGTCTGATCCGGATGGGCTTTGCGAATTGTTTCGGCGCGCTCTTTAACCGCTTTGAGTTGGGTCGGATTGGTCGGTCCGTAGTTCGAGCCGGTGGACGACGCCGCGTTGTAGCCAAACGGACCGGTCGCGGACGGCCGGCTCCAGAAATAGCGGTCATCGTCGAAGGGTTGGCCGATGAGTTCCGAACCGACGACCTTGCCGTCCTTTTCGATCAGGCTGCCGTTGGCGCGGTGCGGAAACGCCACTTGCGCGACGGCGGTCACGAGCAAGGGATACGCCAGGCCCGTGACCAGCATGAGCACGCCGAAAACCGCAGCCAGAGCACGTAATTGAGATGTCATTTTCAATTCTCCAATGTCACGCATTCAACGAGTGGTCCCGCTCGTTTGAGCCCCGGAGGGGCGACCGTCAATAGCCAGGGGCGCGAGCCGGCTAGCGCCCCTGGCTATTGACTCCCGCCCCTCCGGGGCTCAAACGAATGCACTCCGGAC
>JAKEHV010000161.1 GCA_022614915.1 Gemmataceae bacterium
CGAGATGTCGCGCTCAAAGTGCTGCTCGAAACGCACCAGGGCAAGACCGAGCTGGTGCAACGCTTTGTGGAAGAGGCACAGATCGCCGGGCAGTTGCAGCATCCGGGCGTGACGCCGGTATATGAATTGAGCCAGTTCGCCGATCGTCGCCCCTATTTCACCATGAAGCTGGTCAAGGGCCACACCCTGGCAAGACACTTGGCCGCACGCGACGACCCGTCCACGGATCGGCCACGCTTTCTCAAGATCTTTGAACAAATCTGCCAAACGCTGGCGTACGCCCATGCGCGCGGTGTGATTCATCGCGATCTGAAGCCGTCCAATATCATGGTCGGTTCCTACGGCGAAGTACAAGTCATGGATTGGGGACTGGCGAAAGTCCTCGCCGATCGAAAGGCATCAGCGCCGCCCAAGGACACGAGCGTCATTCAAACACCGCGCGCGTTGGATTCCACTACAGCTCCAGGTGTCGACACGCGGGCCGGCAGCGTCTTGGGCACACCGGCCTATATGCCGCCCGAGCAGGCCTGCGGACGAACGGACGCAATTGACGAGCGCAGTGATGTATTTGGCCTTGGCGCGATTCTGTGCGAAATCTTGACTGGGCGGCCGCCTTATGTGGGCGATGCCGTCGTGCAGTTGGACAAGGCGGCCCGGGCCGACCTGAGCGATGCCCTCGCCCGATTGGATAAGTGCGGGGCCGATAACGACTTGGTCGCGCTGGCGCGGCGTTGTCTGTCTTCGGAGCCGGCCATGCGGCCGCGCACTGCCGCCCAGGTAGCCGAAGCTGTGGCCAGCTACCTGCAATCGGTGGAGTTGCGTTTGCGGCGCGCGGAAACCGAGCGCGCGGCGGCACAGGTCAAGGCGGTTGAGGAACGCAAACGCCGCCGCGTCACGCTCGGCTTGGGGGCGGCCGTGTTCGCGTTACTCGCCCTTGGCAGCGGCGTCGCACTCCTTTTGCAACATCAAGCGGCGGAGCGTCATTCCGAACTCGCCCGGCAACAGGGCGCAATGCGCCAGGCAATCGAAGCCGCCTTGAAGCAAGCGCGCGAGCATAGCCAGCACGAGCGCTTGGGGGAAGCCCGGGCCGTCTTGGCGCAGGCCGCTGACCGCTTGGGCCTGGATGGTCCGGACGACTTGCGCCGGCAAGTGCAGCAAGTGCGCGCGGACCTCGAGCTTTTGGCCCGGCTCGACGTGGCCAGCGTGAAGGCCGCCACCTGGCGCGCCGACAGCTTTGACAACGCGGCGGCGGAAGGTGAGTATGCTCAAGCCCTTGAAGACGTGGGCATTGCCCGCCCCGGCGAATCCCCCGAAGTTGTCGCCAATAGGATCAAGGCTTCCGCCATCCAAACGCATCTGGTCGCCGCCATGGACGATTGGGCTTGGCACGCTAATGGGCCGCGCCGCGACTGGATTCTGAGCATCGCCCGCGCCGCCGATCCCGATCCCTGGCGCGACCGATTCCGCGATGCGGCGGTCTGGTTGGACCTTGTCGCCTTGGAAAAACTGGCGCGCGAAGCCAACGTCAAGGACCTATCGCCGCGCATCGTTGTTGTGCTCGGCCGCCTACTCATGATTCGCAACGGCGATGCGGCGGCGGTCGAAGTGCTTTCCGCCGCGCAGTTGCGCCGGCCCAACGACTTCTGGATCAACTTCGAGCTGGGCAGCGCCTTACAACGGACTGGACGTAATCAGGACGCCATCGGCTATTTCCGCGCCGCCCTCGCCCAACGGCCGGACGCTCTGCCGGCATACAACAACCTCGGCACGTCGTTGAATCAGACCGGTCAATGGCAGCGCGCGTTGGAGGTCTACAACAAAGCATTGGCGCTCGACCCCAAGTTCGCGATTGCGTACGGGAATCGCGGCGTGGTATTCGCCAATGAGAAGCGCTTCGACGAGGCGGAGGCCGACTTCCGGCAAGCCGTCGCGCTGGAACCCAACGCGCCGCGCGCATATGCGGGATTGGGCCACGTTCTCTTCGATACCGGGCACTTCGAAGAAGCACAAGCTTCGTTGCGGAAAGTACTGTCACTCCTGCCCGCCTCGCATCCGGTCGCGCTTCACAGCGCGAAGTTGCTCAAGCTTTGCGAACAGCTCGTGCCGCAAGATCAGAAACTAACGGCGGTGCTGCGCGGCGAGGCGCGGCCCAAGAACGCGTCGGAAGCTGTCCAGCTGGCATGGATTGCCCACCAGTACAAGCGCTGGTATGCGGCGGCGGCGCGCCTGTATGCCGACGCCTTTGTCGCTGATCCGTCATTGGCCGCCGATCCAGGATCGGCAACAAGGTATAACGCCGCTTGTTACGCCGCACTGGCTGGCGCCGGACTTGGCAAAGACGCGGCCGACTTGTCTGCGGACGACAAAGCGCGCTTGCGCAAGCAAGCGCGCGATTGGCTGAATGCCGATCTCGCTTTGTGGACTAAGAGACTCAGCGACGCCAAACTCGAAGATCGCGCCCACATCGAGAAAACCTTACGGCATTGGCAAACCGACGCCGACCTGGCCGGCATCCGGGATGCGAGTGCTGTTGCGAAACTACCTGTCGAGGAAAGGCAGGACTGCGCAAATCTGTGGGCGGCAGTGGAAATGCTGCGAAAGAGGGCGCAGCTTAAGCCTCCCTAAACCAGTTCGTATTCGTCTGGTTATGAGAAGTTGACCAGCGAACGAGTTGACAACCGCGCTTCCGCGGGAAAGAATCAGAGCCGGTTGAATGCTGGAAAGATCGCGTGACTTGAACCGCAGCAGGAGGTGCCTCATGAATGCTAGAAGCGTAGTCGTCGCCGTCGTTGCGTTGTTTGCATCCGCCACATCAGTTTGGGCGCAGGTGGAGGTGCTGCAAGTCATCCCGGACGACGCCGTGGGTTTCGCTATGGCCAACCGCGTCGGCGCGGCCAACGAGAAACTCGTCGCATTGGCCCAGCGCATGAAAATTCCCCTGCCGGGCAGCCCGCTCGAGAAGTTGAAGGAACTTTTGGGCGTACAGAAGAGCATCGCGGACAAGGCCAATGGCGCCGTGGCCATTTTTGCGGGCGATGATGGCAGCAAGCCCCAAGCCCTGATTTATGTTCCCGTTTCCGATTACGCGACATTTCTCGGCGAAGTCAAAGCCGGCGCGCCTAAAGAGGGCATAAGTGAGATCACGCTGAAGGTCGGCAAGATTATGCTCGCAGGCAAGAAAGGGAGCTTCGCGGTATTGGCCGAGCCGGAAAATCGCGCCGTGCTGCAACGCACGCTCCAGTCGGACAAGAACTTGGCGGCATGGGCCCAACCGCTCACCGGTTGGCTAGCGGAAAACGAAGGTGCCGGAGTGCTGACGGGGCGCGGCATCAAGCTGGCGGTGACGCAAGCGCGCAAAAGCATTGAGGAAGGCAGAAAGGGCCTGGCCGATCTGCCTGCCGAGGCGCAGATTCTCGGCAAGTTCTTTGACTTCGCCGACAGTTTTCTGCGCTCCGTCGAAAGCGACGTGACGCACGCCGGGCTCGGTGTTCGTCTCGATCAGGCCGGCAACCTGCACGTGACTGCGCAGGCGCGGTTTCGCGCGGAGAGCGGCTTTGCCAAGGCCGGCGCGTCCGTCAAAGCGCCGGCGGGCGGGCCGCTGGCCGGTCTGCCTTCAGGGCCCATCATTTTCGCGCTGGGCGGCGCACTCCCGGAAAACGGCATGCAAACGCTCATCAACTTGAACATGGAGATGCTGAAAGCCGGCGGCCAAGAAATCCCCGCCCAGACGCTGAAAAAACTCGAAGACACGTACGCCCAGATGATGAAGGGCCTGACCGGCATGGGTTTCGTCTGGCAAGTCGGCAAGGAGAATCAGCCGGTGTTCGCCAATCTGGCCGCGGCCATGCACACCAGCAACGCGGCCACTTACCTGGCGAATTACGAAAAAAGCATCGGTGTCATGAACGAGGTTTTCAAGGAGCTGAACTTACCGTTCCTGCCTGCCTATGAACTTAAAAAGGCCAAAGTCAACGGAACCCAGTCGTTGGAATTGAGCATGGACTTCGCGGCAGGCCTGGGCTTGCCGGAGGAAGTGCAAAAGGTTTTCGAGAACATGTTTGGGCCGGGCGGCAAAATGACGACCTCGTTGGCCGCCCGCGATGACAAGACCATCGTCATGCGCTACACCAAAGCCGACGGGCTCAAGGACATGCTCAGCGGCAAAGGACTGACCAGCGACGCCGAGATGGTGCAGGCAACGAAAGCGCTGCCAGCCGGTGCGCAGTGGGCGCTTTATGTTAGTCCCAAAGGGATGACGGATTTCGCCGACCGCATGGTCAAAGCGTTCTTGCCGATTCCGTTGCAGGTGCCCCAGTTCCCGGCGACGCCGCCGGTGGCTGCCGCGGCACGGATTTCCGGGCAAGGCTTCGAAGTGCACGCGGTCGTCCCCGCCGCGGTGTTAGAAAACGTCGGCGGATTCATCGAGCAAGCCAAGAGGATGTTTGGACGAGACTTTTGACGCTGCGGTCACGTTTTGAGAAATAGTAAAAGGCGTAACGTGCAAGCGCCCTCTCGCACAACCCCTCTCCCTGAGGGAGAGGGGCGACTGTCGCACCCTTCATCCGCCACCCCTCTCCCTCACGGCGAGGGGGGACTTTCGGACGCCTCACTCTCGCTCCCTACCTGGCGCGAGGATAGGCGGCAATTCTTAGGCCCGATCTTCCTCAAGGAACTAGTGGAGATCGCGCGCCGCTCGCGGTATTACATCAGCCGCGTGCTGTATGCGGTCACAGTGCTGGTCGTGTTGCTACTGGTCTGGGAGCAATTCGGCTGGTTCACGCGCGGCGGGTGGTCATGGAATACTCGAGCGCGACTGGTCAGCATCCTGGTGATGACGGTCAGCATAGTCCAGTTCGCGGCAGTGTTCCTTTTCGTACCGATGTTCTTGTGCGGCACGGTGGTCGGCGAGCGCGAAGATCAAACGCTGGATCTGTTGCTGACGACTCATCTCTCCGACCGCGAAATCGTTCTGGGCAAATTGAGCAGCCGGGTCGTCGCGATGGCTTGTCTGATCTTCTGCGGCCTACCCGTTATGAGCTTGATCCTGCTGTATGGCGGCGGCATCGCGCCGGAGCAACTGTGGCGCATTTTGGCGGCGACCTTCTTGGCCATTCTCTACGCCGGCGCGCACGCAGTCTACTTTTCAGTGATTTCGACAAGCACGCTGGAAGCCTTGGTGCGAACCTACTGGTGGCTCGCGGTTTGGTTGGTGGGAGTGCCGCTCCTCGCGGCCGCGGCTCTCGACGACGCGCCGCGCTTCGTCTGGATGGCTGCATTGGCGGTGGCGTTGTTCGTGAACCCAATCGGCGTATTCGTCGTGGCCGCAGACGAGTTATCTTATGACTTCCTGGCGCGTTACCTGGGTCCGTGGTTCTTCCCGGCGGCAATCGTGCTGCCGCTGGCGTGGTCGCTGTTTCTTTTGTGGCGGGCGGTCGTTCGGCTCCGTCAAACGCCTGTTCCCTTCTTGCAGCGCCTCAGAGACTGGTCCGTATTGCGCCGCTTGGGACATTGGCTGGATCGCGTGCGGACTGCGGCGGCGAACTTGATCGGTTCCCCACGCGCTTGGTTGAGGGAAGTGTTCCATGGCACGGCGGAGGACGGCAAACTTGCCACGGGCCACGTCGAAGCAAGACGCAATCCCCTCTGGCTGCGTGCACAACGGGCGCCGGTCTTCGACCGCACGGGACACATCCGGCTGATCCAATGGGCCGCGTGCGGATTTGCGGCTTTGCTCGTCGCTGTCGTGGCAGTCTTCCACCCCGGTGACATTGACGACGAAGAAACGAGCCAAGCGTTTGTTTCAATCACTTGGGCCGCGGTTGCCGGGCTTGTGGCGCTCTTCGCCGGCATGAGTCTGGTAGGCGATCGCCGCCGCGGTTTTCTGGATCTGATGTTGGTTACGCCTTTGACCGGCCGCGAGATTGTGGACGGCACCTTTCTCGCCGTCTGGCAACATCTGCGGCCGCTCTTCTGGCTCCCGTGGATCCTGGCCGCGTTTTTCTGTCTGACCGGCGCGTCGATTCCGCCGGGCGCGCTCGCTGCCTGTGTCACCGCCACGCTGTTTTGCTGCCTGCTCGCCTGGCATGGCATCGCCTGTTCGCTGACCGCCCGCACCTTCCCCGCGGCGCTGGTGGCTACCTTTCTCTTGCCGCTCGTTGTGCTCTTTGGAGCCCCACTGCTCATCGCCATGTTTGAAGATGAACACGGGCCGCCCCTGTGGCTCTTGGCGACGTTGTTCTTAGTGGCAACTTGGATTTGGTCGCGCCGCAGCCTGGGGATTGCCTCAGTCGCTTGTTTCTGCACCGCGGTGCACCTTGCGCTGGCCGCGCTGGCTTCCGCCTGGACCTACGACGGCCGCCATGACGAATTCCCGGTCGCCGCCATGCACCCTGGCCTGCTGGTGGCTTGGCTGCTTGATGATCGTATTGAAAGATGGTTCCGAAACCGGGAATGGTTCGCTGTCGTGGCCTGCTACTGGGCGGCGCTGGCGGTCAGCATCCTCTGGCTGCGCTATTGGCTGATCCGGCATTTCGACTGGCTGGCGGAGCGGACGAGCGGTGGCGCTAGATCGCTGGATCTCCAGAATGTGGCCGCAGGTAAGAAGCAGATTTGGACTCCACACTTAGTTGATTAGTGGAAGCGAAATCTTGCTCGTTGTTGTCGCGACTGGAAATGTGAGATCACGAAGACTGAAATTGTCGTGTGTTACTATTGTGCCAAACAGCGTGAACGGGCTGGCTTCCTCGACATCGACCTCGACAATTTGCCCGATGAGCCGCGGGTTGCCGTCGAAGACAACGATGTGATCGCTCATGGTTCGCCCGGTAAGCTGCTTCGGGCCGCTGCCCTCTTGATGCTTCGCCGCTTTGCCGAATCCTTCGACCAGAATTTCGACGCGGCGGCCGATCTGGCGTTTGTGGTCCGCCAGACTGACCTGGTTCTGTATGGCGAGAAGGTCGTTGTTGCGGCGGCGCTTCACATGCTCGGGTACGTCGTCTTCGTAAACCTCGAATCCCTTGGTGCCGGGCCGCGGGCTGTACTTGAAGATGTAGCTGTTCTTGAAGCCGGACTCACGCACCAAATCGCACGATTTCTGAAACGACTCGTCGCTCTCGCCCGAGAAGCCGACGATGAAGTCGCTGCTCACGGACACATCCGGCACGATTTGGCGGCAGCGGGCCAGCATGTCGCGATAAAACTCGACCGTGTATTGTCGTTTCATGCGCTTTAAGACGTCGTTACAGCCCGATTGCGCCGGCACGTGCAGGTATGGGCAGACCTTGGGCAAGTCGCGGACCGCTTCCAAGAGGTCGTCGGTCATGTCCTTGGGAAAGTTGGTGATGAACCGGATGCGCTCGATGCCAGCGGTGTCATGGATGCGCGTCAAGAGGTCGGACAGGCGCGAGCGCCGGCTGTCGCCCTGCTCGTACTTGTAGCTGTTGACGGTCTGGCCCAGGAGCGTGATCTCCTTGCAACCTTCACCGGCAAGCTGTTTCACCTCCGCGGCGATGTGCTCCGGATGCCGGCTTTGCTCCGGCCCGCGCGTTGTCGGCACGATGCAGTAGGTGCAAAACTTGTCGCAGCCGATCATGATGCGGACGTAGGCCTGGAACGGCGTCGGCCGCATCGACGGGTCGCGCATGGGGTCGTAGCTCTCGAAGCTGCGCTCGACTTCGTGGCGGTTTTCGGTGCGGTCGAGGCTGAGGGCTAATTGCAGCTTGCCGGTCTTTTTCACTTCGTCGATCAGCTCGGGGAGTTTCGCAAGCTGGCCGGTGCCGCAAATGATATCGACGAACGGCGCGCGCTTGCGGATGAGCGTCTGGTCTTTTTGCGCCATGCAGCCCAGGACGCCGATGATTTTGTCCGGATAGCGCTTTTTGTGCGGCCGCAGCCGGCCGAGTTGGCTGTAAATCTTGTCCTCGGCGTGCTGGCGTACGCTGCACGTGTTGAAGAGGATGACGTCGGCTTCTTCGGCCTCGTGCACGAGCTGAAAGCCCTGGCGGCGCAGACTGCCCACCACCAGCTCGCTGTCGAGCACGTTCATTTGGCAGCCGACGGTTTCGATGTAGAGTTTTTTGGTCATTTCGATCCATTCGATTTCTTTTGCTGGCCGCGCAGTCGGCGCAGTTCTTCTTCCATTGTTTTCTTTTTTTCCTGCAGTGTTTGCAGCTCGGCCTCGGTCTGGCGCTGGGCTTTCGCCGATCGACGCGCTTTCTTCTTGAGCTTTTGTAACGCCTTCTCGGCTAACTCTTTGGCCTTCCCAAGTGCTTCCGCTTCCATTGGGCGAACATACTTGTGGCCTGTGGCGGCATCGATCACGCGCAGCCCGTCTGCTTCGATGACAAGCCGGAATCCGAGTTCACTGGTGACGCCGCCGTCAAGATCGCACTGCGAAAGGTATTCTCCGTCGGGTTGCAAGCGAAACAGCATCAGCATTTCTTCAAGGAATTTGCCCGTCTCATCCACGAGGATGTACTCTTTGATGCCCAGTTTGGCGCAGACGATTTTCTTTTCCTTAAGATCGCGTTGCTGAGCGGAGCGCTCCGACAGCACTTCGGTTACCGTCAGCGGCGCGGGCCCGTCCCGCCCGATCGTGTATGACTTCACCAATCCTTCCAGTTTTTGGAATGGCTCGACGATCATGTTGTCGGGCGAAATGTAAGGAAGCGAGCCGGTTTTTTTGTACCGCGGCCCATTTCGGTAATACAGGTTCATGTTGGAAAAAACCTGAGCGCGCGCATGATACTTCGCGACATGGCTCGACAAACACACATGGAGGACCTCATCGGCGCCGACGTGAATGTTCGACTCCCCCATGTCGTCTTCCTCTTCATCCTCATACAGGATGGGCATGCCGTCGATGATGAGGACTTCGTCCTCGCGAAAACTGGGCATTGCTGTAAGAGTGCGCGTCATGTTCCACCTCTTCGCTCCGACATTGCGACAGCCTATATTCTAACGGAAATATGTTCCTTTCGAAAAACCCATCAGGCTGTTTCCGCGCCGAAACGCCAGCCGACTTGAGCGGGATGCCCGCGCAGAAAATCAGCAGCTACCATGTGTTTCTTCCCCGCCGGTTGAAGCTCCAGGACTTCGGTCAAACCTTGTCCAGTCTGCACGAGCAGCCGGTTGCCGGCCACTGGGGACAACGAGCCGACCTCCGGCAGGATCGGCAAGAGCTTGGCCAATACCTTGCCGGTCTTGTCCGTAACTTTAATCGGTATGTTGTATGGCGACCCCTCGACGCGCGCCTTGGAAACGATCAGCCGCAACGGCTCATGCTCCGGCCGGTGCAGATACGTGTACGCCGTCGGCCAGGGCTGCATGGCGCGAATCTGATTACAGACGGCTTCAGCGGGTCGCGCCCAGTCAATAAGGCCGTGTTCCTTTTGCAGCTTTGGGGCTTTGGTTGCCTGCGATTTGTCCTGCGGAATCGCTTGCACTGTTCCTTTCTCGATCTGCTCCATAACGCGCAAGGCCAGCGTTGCGCCGAGCGGCGCCAGCCGTGCTTCCAATTCGCCGGCCGTCTCCTCCGGTCCAATCACGACGGCTTCCTGTGCCAGCATTGCGCCGGCGTCAAGCGAAGCCGACATGCGAATGATGGTGACGCCCGATTCGGTTTCGCCGTGGTAGATGGCCCAGGCGATGGGCGCAGCGCCGCGATACTTCGGCAACAGCGACGCATGTACGTTGATGCCGCCTTGGGGCGGAACCGCGAGCACGTCCTTCGAAAGTATCTGACCGTAAGCGGCCACGACGAGCAGGTCCGGCTTCAAGCCGGCCAGGGCTTGCACACTGTCCGGTGTGTTGATGCTTTCGGGTTGCAGCACGGGGATGCCGCGCTCCTGTGCTAGTTCCTTCATGCCGCGGCCGGCCTGGCGCGTGCTGCCGCGCTCTTTGCCCACGGCGCGATCCGGCTGCGTGACCATGCCAACTACGGAGTGCGCACTCTGGAGCAGCACCTCGAACGTCGGCTGCGCGAAACTACCGGTACCCATCATCACGAGGCGCATTTAAGTCTCTGTCTGGTTGATCGAGCGCGAAACGTAAACGGTTAAGAGTCAAACTTTCTCAAGAATCTTTAGGAATTCTCAAGACAACGCGGAATCTTTTCAAGTTTTCCGCCGGAAAAACCGATCTTTTCCGTAGCGCCGATTCTCTTGCGCTCACGGTGCGGTAATCGGCGACGACCGGGGGGAATGGGCAATGGGGAAAAGCATAGCGGCCGTCTCGCTGACGTTGACATGCCTCTGTCTGACGCTCGGGCAAGCGCCCAACCACGCGCCGAGCGACATCATGCACACCAATCAGCGGCAATTGCGCATACCCATCAACTTTCAAGACGCCCGCCGCGCCGAAATGCGCGAGCTGATGCTGTTTGCCTCTTCCGATCAAGGCCGCAACTGGCAGCAAGTTGCTGCCGTCGCCCCGGATAAGACTGACTTCACGTTCTTCGCGCCTGCCGACGGCGCATATTGGCTCAGGGTCGCGATCATCAATCGACAAGGTAAACAGGAACCAGAAAACCTGCAGCAAGGTCCGCCCGATCTCAAAATCCTCATCGACACCGTTAAGCCGACACTGCGCCTGGGCGCTCCGCAGCGTCAAGGCGACGATGTGACGCTCGCCTGGGAAATCCAGGAGGCGCACCCCGATTGGCAAAACTTCCGTCTGGAGTATGTCACCAAGGATGCCCCTTCCGGCTTCGGCACAGCCATTGCCGCCACGCCGGGCCTGACCGGACAGGCACGCTTCAAGGCGAGCGCGGCGGGCCCGCTGGTTGTTCGTCTTTCCGTTCGCGATCAGGCCGGCAACCAGGCGACCGCCACCGCGGAAGTCCCCGGCAGCGTCGGCGTTTCCGCAGCGTCGCCGAATCCCATGCAATACAATTCGACCCCGATTGGGCAGATGCCATCGATCGCACCGCCGCCGATCGCGTCGAGCCAAACGACGGACAACATCCCGCCGCCCGCGCCGCCGGTTATTGCCAAGCAGGGGGCCTTGCCGCCTACGCTGCCGGTCGAAACTTCTGATCCCAAATTGCCTCCTCCGGTAGGCGGTGGCTGGACGCCTCCCGCTCAGGGCGTCGTCGATCCCAATGTCCGGCTGGTCGCCGATTCGGGAGCGAATCCGCCGTCCACGCCGCCGATCGCGCCAATCTCGAAAAAGCCATTGCCCGCGGTTCAATACGTCAATCAGACCGAGGTGACGCTGGAATATGAGCTTGCCAAAGTCGGTCCTTCGGGCGTCGGCAGCGTCGATTTGTGGTGGACGCAAAACGACGGCCAAAGCTGGGAGCGGTTCGCCGAAGACCCGGAGATCAAGGGCACAACCAAAAGCGGCCGGCACAAACGCACGCTCGATCTGCCCGGCGACGGACTGTACGGCTTCGCGCTCGTCGTCAAGAGCGCGGCGGGTTTGGGCAAAGCGCCGCCCCGCGCCGGCGACGCCCCGGAGATTCGCATCGAGGTCGACACGTCGCAGCCAGTGGCGCAGCTTTTTTCGCCGACGCCCGACCCGGACCGACCCAATGCCTTGCTTTTGAAATGGGCGGTCCGCGACAATAATTTGACCGCGAATCCGATCACCTTGGAATGGGCCGAGCGCCGCGAGGGGCCGTGGAATGTCATTGTCGCCAACGCCGGCAACACTCAGAAACACTCCTGGCAACTGCCGGAACGCCTGCCCGTCCAAGTCTTTTTGCGCTTGCGGGCCCGCGATGCCGCCGGCAACGAAGGCGTGGCTGTCACCACCGAGCCCCAACTCGTCGATTTGAGTGAGCCGGAAGGGCGTCTGGTCAACGTGTTCGTTACGCCAAAACGCTAACACTTCCCTGGATTTCACCCCAAGCGTAACCTACATTGGAGTGTAGAAAACTGCCGCCAGCCTACCGTACAGTAGACCCCACGCTCCCCCGTGGGGTACACCCCCAAAGTAAACCCCACGCTCCGCGTCGGGACCCGTTCCAACTCCCCTCGCCCTGGAGGGAGAGGGGGCGGGGGTGAGGGGAAACACCCTCATGGAGAAAGTGACAGAAACTTGGGTAACGGCGCCGGACCGGCCGGTCTCCATGACCAATCGCGGCGCCTGCCTGGTGCACATCTATCCCACCGGGCCGGGTATGGGTGCGCGCTACATGCTCACCGACGCCCCCGTCGTCATCGGCCGCGGCAGCGACTGCGAAATCCGCATCAACGACCACTCCGTCTCGCGCCGCCACGCCCGCATCCAACCCGGCGCCGACGGCTATTACGCCATCGACTTGCAAAGCACTAACGGCAGCTATGTCAACGACGTGCCCGCTTCCATGTGCCGGCTCAAAGACGGCGACTATCTCCGCATCGGCAACTGCATCTATCGCTTCCTCACCGGCGGCAACGTCGAAGCCGAATATCACGAGGAAATCTATCGCCTCACCATCATCGACGCCCTCACCGACATCCACAATAAACGCTACTTCCTCGAATTCCTCGATCGCGAATTGGCCCGCTCCAGCCGCTACGACCGCCCGCTCTCCCTGGTCATGATCGACATCGATCGCTTCAAAGGCATCAACGAAGAGCTCGGCCACTTGGGCGGCGACTTCACCCTCCGCGAACTGGCCGGCCGCGTCAAAGGCACGGTCCGCAAGGAAGAGCTGCTCGCGCGCTACGGCGGCGAGGAGTTCGCCATCCTCTTGCCGGAAACGACCAAGGAAGGGGCCGAGTGCCTGGCCGAGCGCGTGCTGGCCGTCGTCAATGAGCAACCTTTCAAGTACGAGGACCGCACCTACACGGTCACGGTCAGCGCCGGCGTCGCCACCACCTGCGGCGAAAAAGAAATCACTCCCGTCGAACTGATCCGCCGCGCCGATGAACGGCTCTACCAGGCCAAGCACGAAGGCCGTAACCGCGTGGCGAGTTAGTTTTCTCTGCGTTCCTCCGCGCCTCCGCGGTTACTTTCCCATCGACACGATTTGGCCAACTCGCAAAGGTGAGTTGGTCAAATCGTTCGCGCAGCACAAGTCGTTATTCACAAGTGAGTTGCAATAGGCGACGCGCACGATTTGACCAACTCGACGGGGGAGGGGGGGGTGCCTGTTGTTACCGAGTACTAACCGCTGATCGACGAGTGCGGTCTTGATCTGCTGCTGGGCGTTCCGTGTCTCCCCTCGCCCTCAGGCAGAGGCGTCGGCGGGTGAGGGTCTCCAAGAGCCAACTTTCAAATTGCGAAAAAGTGAAAAGTGGAGCGAAAAACCGCAACTCACTGCAATAAAACGGCTTGCGGCTGTCGATGCCCCCTCACTTTTCAAATTGGTGAATAGGCGGGTAAGTGAAAAGTCGGCCTTGCGGCGAGGTCCGTGGCAACGTTGCCAATTTTTGGCAGTCTTGAAAAAGCCAGCCACTTTTCGGCATGGTTGTGGAGTCCCCGAACTTCTTTCAAATAGATCAGCGTCTCGATGGCCTCTCGTTGGCAGAAGTAGTAGCGGAACTCGAATTCCTCGCCCGCGGGCGATGGCTGCGCTCGAACCAGTGGCCCAGGAGCTGCCGAGTCGTGTCGCTAGCGCCGGCGTAAAAGGTTTTGCGCCACTCGCGGACGGCGTCGCGGAGGTTGTGGGCGATGGTGATCCCAGAGGGGCGTCGTCCCTTGACGATCTCCGCCGGCTCGCCAGGGCGCTTGGCACGCACGCGATGGGCATTCGGCTCTTCCCACGGTAGGAACAGTGGCTCAAGTGCGGTGGCTTTCATGGTGCCCTTTCTCACGCAGAGGCGCAGAGACGCAGAGGAATTCGTGCCGCGTCTCTCTCATTTCTCTGCGCCTTTGCGCCTCTGCGTGAGTTCGCAGAGACGCAGAGGAATTCGTGCCGCGTCTCTCTCATTTCTCTGCGCCTTTGCGCCTCTGCGTGAGTTCTCAGCTGCTACGTAAGTCATTCTTTCAGCCCGTTGACCACGCGGTAAATGCCGTTCTTCAGTAATTCCTCGCCAAAGTTTATCAGCAACCCCAAGCGTTTGTCCGCAAGTCGAAGATAGGTCAACAGAATCTTCTTGTGCACCGGCGCCACGGCTTCGATGGATTTCAGTTCCACAATGACCAGCCCCTCCACGATCAAGTCCGCGCGGAAGCCAACTTCCAGCTTCACTGTCTCCCAGACCACCGGAATGGCCACTTCCTTTTCCACCCGCAGCCCGCGCTTGATGAGCTCGTATTCCATTACCCGCAAATACACCGATTCCAGCAGCCCAGGGCCCAGCCGGCGATGGATATCGATGGCCACGTCCACGATAATGCCGGAAATCTCATTGTGTGTCATGCGAATTCCCTCTTTTTCTGCGTCCTCTGCGCCTCTGCGTGAGACTATCCCACGCAGAGGCGCAAAGGACGCAGAGTTCAAACATGCACCTCGACCGTCACGCTCGTGTCACAGCCAAACGTGTCCACCACTTTGACACACGCCGTGTACTTTCCGGGCTCCGCGTATTGGTGCTTCGCGGCGCTCACTGTTACGAGGCTCCGGTCCCTGCGCGTGCGCCGTTGGAACGGCCACTCGATCTGCACTGCCGCAAATGTGGAGCACCAACTAAATGAAATCTCAGAACACGTCGGTGAAGCAATCGGTCTCTCGGTTGTGAGTCGAGGCCACGGTTTGACGGAGGCGGATTGGGCGCCTGGCGAGATTCCCAGATCCCGCTCGGCACGCTTGACCTACAGACGTGGGACTGGTTCCGTTTCCCCCTTCGAATCCAACGCAATCGAGGCCCGCTGCGGCCTTTCTTCAATCTCCTGCAATATGTTCACCATCAAGTCATTCCAGAATCTCCCGGCGTCCGGCAGCCGGTGGAACACGAGCAGGAATGACGTGGGCTGTGCCTGCGCGTCCGCCAGCAAGCGAATGTCCGCGAAATAGTCGCCCAAGCGATGTCGCACGGTCTCTGCCTGTTCGACGCCGCTCGGACTGACGCGCACGCTGTCCGTCCAGACGCGCTCCAGGTCGATGCGGTCCGAAATCCACTGCTGCAGGGCTTGGGCGTCCTCCGCCGAGCGGCAAGAGATCTTCCACGTTGTGTAGGTCGGTGTTTGCTGCATAACAGGGATTACTCGCAGGGTCATTGCAAAGGGATTCATGTCACTCGGGCGACCCGTGCGCCCTCGCTAGCGCGTCGGGCTAGTGTTGCGCGCTTTCCATAATTGGTTCCATTCGCGCCGGCCCCGGTCGAGTCTTTTCCGCGCGACGTTTCACCGCATTATATGGTAGGCGGTAGTTCCGCCGCAACGGCCGGGCAAGCGCTTCAAATTGGCTCATCTTTCACCTGCGATCCAGTCGAATGAAAGAAAGACCCAAGCCGGCGATCGCGAAGGAACCGATGCGCGCTTATCCCTTTGTTTCCTGGTTTAACAACCCGCGCGTGCGCTTGGGCGTGCTGCTGGTTCTGGCCGGCATCGTGCTTGTGGAAGGCTATTTCGCGATTTTCGTTCGCAGGAATGACATTCTTTGCCACCGCGCGATGGGCGAAGATTTTCTCGCCGGCGATCCGTATGGGTTTCCCACACGGCAAGTCTATCCGCTGCCGCGCCTCATGATGAACGTCGCGCTGGCAATCGGCCCAATCTACGTCACGCGCGCTGTTTGCTATGCCTTGGCCATTTGCGCGCTTTACCTGGTTTTTCGCTGCTGGCGGACGCTTGCGGATGAAGCGCTTACTCCGTGCGCGGCTCCTAACTTGCATAACGACAGAGCAAGCAGCGGCGCGTTGGAGGATGTTCCCTCGCTAGCGCGTCGGGCTAGTGTTCCCTCGCTAGCGCGTCGGGCTAGTGTTCCCTCGCTGGCGCGTCGGGCTAGTGTTCCCTCGCTGGCGCGTCGGGCTAGTGTTCCCTCGCTGGCGCGTCGGGCGAGTGTGGCGGCGCTGGCTGCCGCGGCGACGGCGCTGCCGTTTCTTTTGCGCGATCTGGATGAATGCGGTCTGCAGATCTTTCTCTTGGTCATGCTCAGCGTCGCCGGTTGGGCTTTGGCGCGGCGGCGGCCGCTGGCGTGCGGTTTCTGTTTGGCCACTGCCGCCGCCTATAAAGTGACTCCCTTTCTGTTTCTTCCTTACTTGATGTGGAAGCGGCAATGGCAAGCCGCCGCTTGGATGGCCGTTTTTGTCGGCGCCTGGTTTTTGGCCCCGGCCGTCTACCTGGGATGGGAGCAAACCATCGACTGCCACGAGCGCTGGGTGACGACGAGTTACCGCATTGCCACCGCGAAACAAGCGTACCCGTCGCA
>JAKEHV010000162.1 GCA_022614915.1 Gemmataceae bacterium
CGCCGCAGGCTGCCAGTTGCCGTTGCGCACCCATCAGGAGGAAGAAGACGGATTCGCACGGCTGCATTCGATGGGCATGCGACACCGCGCGGCGCTGTGTCTTAGCGAAGACTCGGACGCCGTCATGCTCGTCGTCAGCGAGGAAACGGGCCGCGCCGCGCTGGCCGTGGCGGGACGCTTCGAACCGGTGCCGCGCGAAAACCTGGCCCGGCGCTTGGCGGATTTGCTGAGCGCCCCCGTCCAGCGCGCTGCGTAGCGGCTTAGGGGTGCGCCCACCCCCCCCGGACAGAGAAAGGATTCGCGATGGTCCGCTGGCTGAAGACTTTTCGAAGCACCGTACGCCTCCGCCAGCTCGCCTTGGAAATGCTGGTGGCCTTGTCGCTCGCATTCCTGGTTTGGCTGTATGCGCATAGCCGGTCGCAGAACTCCATCGACCATGTGTCCATTCCGGTGCAGATTGAATTGGCGCCGGCGCAGCGCGATCACTTTCTAGCCGAGGTGGGCGGCTCAGCGCACATCACGGTTTCTTTCAGCGGCTCGTCGTCACGCATTCGCGAGCTGCGGCGCATGCTGCAACGCGGTCTGGTCAAAGCGACCCATACTCTGACCGTGTCCGACGAGCGCTCGGCGCCTTCGTTCACGGACAACATTGCCATCGACGCTTCCGATATTCCGGTTCCTTACGGCATTGTCGTGGAGTTGGGCGAGCGCTACGTGCAAATACCGGTCACGGTGCATCGGCTCGTGGAACGCACGTTGCCTGTGAAGTTGGACTATTCCGGCGAAGTGTACGTCAGCCAGCTCAAGATCGAGCCGTCCGCCGTTCTGGTCCGCGGTCCCAAACACGTCGTGGACCAGGCCCAATTCATCGCCACGCAAACGTATGCTCTGGCCACGCCGACGGATGGAGCGGGCGTCGTCCAGGCTCGTGGCCAGGTCGATCTCGTCGGCGAGATGGAAGGCCGAGGCGTGAAAACGACGCCGCGTCAAGTAGCGTTTCGGTGCAAGGTGCAGCCGCGCCTGCGCAGCTACGAGCTGACGGACGTGCCGGTGCGCTTTCTGTGCCCGCCCAACTTCCCCTGGCACGCCCGTTTCGACAAAGAGAAACTAGGCAAAGTCCAGTTGCGGCTCATCGGCCCCGCGGGAGAAGAAAACCCGCCCGTGCTGGCGTTCGTCGATCTAACAGGGGCGCAGTTGTTCCGAGGCAGAAACCTGGAGCCGCTTCGATTACAATTACCCAAGGACTTCACGCTCGTGCACAGCACGCCGCCGGTCATTGCCTTTCAATTGGAGGAGCTGGACCGGCAGGAGACGATCGAAAAGAAAGAATGAACTTCGCTAGTTACGCCGAAGAGCTGGGCCGACAAGCACGCAGCGCTTCCCGTTTGCTGGCCACAGCGTCGGGGGAGCGGAAAAACCGATTTCTCGCGCTGGCCGCCGAGGCCTTGGAGCGCGGCGCTTCTCGTATTCTGGAAGCCAATGCCAAAGACGTCGCGGCGGCCGCAACCGCCGGCGCCACGTCGGCTGCCATCGACCGCCTGCGCCTGACGCCGGAACGCATTCGCGCAGCCGCGCAGGGTCTTCGAGAAATCGCCGCCCTACCCGATCCGGTGGGCCGAGTGCTCGATTCGTCGGTTCGTCCCAACGGGTTGCAGGTGCACAAAGTCAGCGTGCCCTTGGGCGTCATCTTTTTCATCTACGAATCGCGCCCCAATGTGACCGTGGATGCGGCCGGCCTGTGCGTGAAAAGCGGCAATGCCGTCATCCTTCGCGGCGGCAAAGAGGCGCTCTTCTCGAATCTCGCATTGCACCGTTTGCTTCACGACGCCCTTGTGCAGGCAGAGCTTCCGCCGAATGTAGTGCAGATGGTCAGCAGTTCGGACCGCGCAGTTGTCGCAGAACTGTTGCAGAGGAAGGAGCACATCGATCTGGTCATTCCGCGCGGCGGCGAGAGCCTGATCCGTCGCGTCGCCGCGGAAGCCAAGATGCCGGTGCTCAAACATTACATGGGCAATTGCCACGTCTATGTCGATCGCGCCGCCAATCTCGACATGGCGGAAAAAATCGTGGTGAACGCAAAGTGCCAGCGACCCGGCGTGTGCAACGCGGCGGAAAGCCTGCTGGTGCACGCCGACATCGCCGAGGTTTTTCTGCCTCGTGCCGCCGCGGCGCTTGTTCGCCAAGGAGTAGAGCTGCGCGGCTGTTCTGTGACGCGCGCGCTTGTGCCCCAGGCAAAGCCGGCCACGGAGCAAGATTTCGCCGCTGAATTCCTGGACTTAGTGCTCTCCGTCAAAGTCGTGCAAGATCTGGAAGAAGCGATTGCCCACATTGCGCGCTTTGGGTCGCAGCACACCGAAGCGATCATTACCACGGATTGGAACGCCGCGCGCCGATTCAGCGCCGCCGTCGATTCGGCCGCCGTCTTGGTCAATGCCAGCACGCGCTTTCACGACGGCTTCGAGTTTGGACTGGGCGCCGAAATCGGCATCAGCACGGACAAATTCCACGCGCGCGGCCCGTGCGGTCTACAGGAATTGTGCTCGTACAAGTATATTGTGTATGGAGATGGGCAAGTGCGCGAATGATGCGGTCATGAATGCCTGCCCAACGTGAACGGAATTCGCCATGGTTGTCGTTAATATCGGACTGGTCGTGGCCTTGATCATGCTCGTGGCCGCGGCGTTCTTGCTGGGCCGGCACCTGCAGCGCCGCGCTCCACGCGAGGAATTCTCAGCCGTCACGCGCCAGCATTTTGAATTGTTCCAGGGCGGACGGCTCAACGAAGCCGCGCTCGAACGCACCAAGCGCCGTTTCGCCGAAATGCTCGAGCACGGCGATGTGCGCCGCGTCGAGGCGAGCTTGCGGCCCGGCATGCATTATGTCGTGCAAGTGCGGGCGCTCGCCGAGTTGGGCACCGAGCAAGCCGGCCGCATTCTCGAACGCCAACTGCAGCGCCGACTGTCGGACGATCGGCTCGAACAAGCCTGGTACTGGATCGATTTGGCGGGCGGCTTGCGCGCTCTGAATCGACAGGAGAGCCTGCCTCATCTGCTGCGCTGCTCCGAAATGGCCGGCGACGTGCCCCTGGGGCATTTCTTCGCCGCGGAGACGGTGTGCTTCCTGGGCTTTCCCGGCTACTTGCAACAGCCCCACACGCCTCTGGGGCAGGCGGCACTGCGCGTGTTGCACCGGGCGCTCGAAGGATTGCGCTATGGCGTGCAGCCCTCGATGGTCGTGGACGCGCGTTTGGGTGAAGTGATCGAAGACCTTTGGGATCAAGTCGGCGACGACAGCCATCCACTGTTGGTGCGGATCGCGTTTGAGACACGGCGTTTTCTGCGCCGGGCGCCGCACGCCTTGGCCTTGCTCGAAAACGAGCCCGCTGAATGTGAAGCTTTCCAATGGCAGCTGACGCGCCTGGAAGCGCTGGATGCCACGCTGGCCGAATACCTCGAAAAGGCGTCGGCTCAACTCATAGGTCGCATCGCCGGTTCCAACGATCGGCAGCGCCGTGATTTATTCTTGGCGCTCTTGGATTTGCAAATAGACACAGGGGACACACTCATCCGCTCGATCGGCGCGAAGCCGAATCTGCCGGGAATCGAATTGGCGTTGGAGCTGCTCGCCTACGCGCGGCACCCGCGCGTGGGGCCATGGCTGTGCGAGTATGCGTCGAGCCGGGTGCCGATGCGCCGACGGGCGCAGTGGCGTCCGTGGTCGGAGCCGCCGCGCCGGCCGTCGCTGCCGATTCAACTGCCGTACCGGGCGGTGCTGCGGGCGCTGCGCGGTCAGCCCTCGGCGCAAACCGAGCGCTTCTTGATCTTGGCGGCGCGCGATTGGGACCCGCTGTTCCGCGCCGCCGCCCTGACGAGTTTAGGTTGGTGGGACCCTATTCTCAAAAAAGACGTGTTGGAAGCGCTCCACAATGGCAGCCGCGATCCCTGCACGCAAGTACGCAAATCGGCCCGCGCCGCCTTGGCGCGGCTCGGTCAACGCGCCGCCCTGCACTGGTTTCGCCAGGGACTTCGAGCCGAGGACCCGCACGCCATCCACGAAACCATTCAGCTGATCGTCACCGAAGGGCTCACGCTCCTCTGGCCCGACCTGGACCGCCTGGCCGAATCCGACAATCCCGATCTGGCCCTCTTAGCCAAGGAAGCGCTGGAACGCTTGTCGGAAGGGATTTGAGCCACGGAATTCACGGATTGCACGGATGGAAAACGCGTGCTTGTTCAACAATGGAAGAATCTGGCCAAGCTCGTCTTGCTCATCGCCTTCGTCGGCGTCGCCGTCTGGTTTTTCCGCTTCACCGACACTGGCCGATCCATCACTTCGGAGAACATCCGGGCCGCAATCGATGAGCTGCATCCGGTCGCCCAACGTCTCGCCTACATCGGCATCTACATTGTCGGTACCATCCTACTTTTGCCGGGCACGCTGTTGAGCTTCGCCGGCGCGGCCATGTTCGGCGTCTGGGAAGGCACGCTCTATACCTGGATCGGCGCCACCATCGGCGCGACGGCGGCGTTTTTTGTCGCCAAAGCGCTAGGCCGCGACTTCGTCAATCAACGGCTGGGCGGTAAACTGGAAGCGCTCGATCGCCGGCTGGCGCAAAATGGTTTTGTCAGCATCCTCATCTTGCGCTTGGTTCCCTTGTTTCCCTTCAACGGCATCAACTTCGGCAGCGGCCTGACGAGCATCCGCGCGGGCGACTACATCCTCGGCACCGCCGTCGGGATCTTGCCGGGCACATTTGTGTTTCAATTTGTTTTCGATCGTTTGGCTCAGAAACTGGGGCAAGAAAGTCTCACCTGGCAGGATTGGCTCGACCCAGTGCTTGGCTTGGCACTGTTGCTGTTTGTGGGCTTTGTGGTGCTGGGACGCTGGCTGTCCAAAAAACTAGAGAGCAAGTCCCCATAGCACGACGTGAGACTTATTTCTCTGCCTCCACCGGATTGCGCAACAGGCCGATGCCTTCGATTTCCGCTTCCACCTCGTCCTTGGGCCGCAAATAAATCGGCGGCTTGCGCGCGTGGCCCACGCCTTGCGGCGTGCCGCTGACGATGGTGTCGCCTGGCTCCAGCGTGACGAAACTGGAGAGGATCGAGATCAGGGCGGCCACCGGGAAAATCATTTGCGCCGTGCTGGCGTCTTGCATGATCTTGCCGTTGACTTTGAGCACGAGCCGCAGCTTTTGCGGATCGGGCAGCGAGCCGGCGTCGCGCACGCACGGGCCCATCGGCAGAAACGTGTCGTGCCATTTGCCGTGCAGCCAATCGTAGAAAGAATCGCGTTCGCGCGGCTTGCGCTTGGGATTGATCCGCATGCGGCGATCAGAGACGTCGTTGCACACGGTATAGCCGGCAACGTAGGAGAGGGCCTCCTTCTCATCGATATGCCGGGCAGTGCGGCCGATGATGACGCCCAATTCGATTTCCCAATCGATGTGGTCCGGGGAAACCCTGGGAATCTTGATCGGCGCGCCGGGATCGGTGAGCGTGGTGGTCGGCGGCTTCCAGAAAAAGTAGGGGAAGGTCTGGTCGCGCTCGACCGCTTGGCCGCCGCCCTCGACGATATGGGCCGCGTAGTTGCCCGCAAGCAGAATCACTTTCTTGGCATCGGGCAGCGGCACCCGCAAACGGGCTTCCTTGAGCGGCCGGCTCAAACGCCGCTGATCCGCCGCAGGCAGCTTTTGGAAACGATCCGCCACTTCCTGGGCCGCCTTGCACGAGCGGCCGTGCGGGGCCAGGTAATCCAGGATGCTGGGGGAATTCGCGGTCGGTATGCGAATCTTCAGCTCATCCGCCACGCGGTTGATGCTTACCACCCGGTCTTCCAAATACAGCGCCACTTCCACCGTGCCGTTGTGCTGATAGCGACAAAGACGCATGTTGGCTCCTTGAGAGTTCTCTATCGACAAGACTCAGCGATTGAGGTAGTTTCCCGCGCCTTTCCCCATCTTGCCAGTGGTTTTTGCGAAAAACGAGGTGGCCCATGGCGCGCTCACTGGGTGGCTTACTGCTCATGCTCGGTACCCTATCGGGGTGTTGGCCTCTCTTCGATGAAACGGCGCCTACGCGATTAGTCGGCGGCAATCCCTTTGACGTGTCCCCTGGGACGAAGGGTGAAGTCGCGAACAAGGGCAAGTTTGCTCCGGCAGCGCAAGAAGTCGCTTTGCGCGTCGATGCTGTCGGGCGAAAGGTGCTGTCCGCCAATCCCCAAATTGGCATGCGGCCGTTGTTCGCCACCATCGGTTCGCCGCAACCCGAGATCTTTCACATGGACACGCGCCTGATCTATGTGACGGAAGGCCTCGTCAAAAAGTGCAAGACGGAAGGCGAACTGGGCGCGCTGTTGTCGCTGGAATTAGCCAAGATGGTCGCGGATCGCGAAGCGCGCAGCCCGCTCGCACAGGATCAGGAGCGACTCACACCGATCCACATGGCCGCCGGCAACGCAGCCAAAGGGATGCCGGGCGATCAAACCGCTCTTGTAGAACTCGCCAAGTACGAGAGGGCTAATCCGAAAAAGGACCACGCCACGCCGCGGCCCGACCCGCACTGCTTGGCCCGCGGCTATCTCGAAAAGACGGGATTCACGGCGGCCGACCTGGAAGCGGTCGCGCCGTTGCTCCACGCCGCGGAACAAAACAATTCGCTCGAACGCACGCTCAAGGGCGGCTTGCCGCAATCGAACTGGGCGGCGCCGTAAGATAGGATTCCGTTCCTGTCCTCCACAGCGGAATCCTATCCTACGCCTTGCGTTGCCGATGGGAACAAGTAGGATGCCAAGACAAGCCCTCGGCGAGTGCTCATGATTCCCTCCTCGCTTCGCGTACAACTCGGTGAACGCAGTTACGACATCGCCGTTAACTCCAAGGACTTAGTCGGCGTCGGCCGCTTCGCACGCGAGCGTGTCAACGGAACTTCCGCTCTGATCATCGCCGACACGAATGTCCTTGCTCATGCCAAAATCGTCGAATCCAGCCTAAGTCAGGACGGCTTCCGCGTCGGTTTGGCTGTCCGTCCCAGCGGCGAGGCACAAAAGAGTCTCGACGTGGCTAAGGATCTCTACGATCGACTTCTCGACTTGCCCGCGGATCGCCGCACATTGGTCGTGGCCGTGGGCGGCGGCGTTATCGGCGATCTGGCCGGCTTTGTCGCCGCCACCTACGCGCGCGGCTTACCGCTGCTCATGGCGCCGACGACCCTGTTGGCCATGGTCGATAGCTCGATCGGCGGCAAAGTCGCGGTTAACCACCCGCGCGCCAAGAACATGATCGGCGTGTTCCACCAACCCATCGGCGTTTGGATCGACACCAGCACGCTCGCGACCTTGCCCGAGCGCGAATACCGCAGCGGTTTGGCTGAAGTCGTCAAGTATGGCGTCGTTCTTGATCCGGTACTTTTCGAGTACCTGGAAAAACACAGCTCAGACATTCTGCGCCGCGAGCCGGCCGCGGTTGGACACATCGTTCGCCGATGCTGCGAACTCAAGGCGCGCGTTGTCGAACAGGACGAACGCGACGAAAGCGGCTCGCGCGCCGTCTTGAATTACGGCCATACATTCGCCCATGCGTTCGAGGCCGCGGCCGGCTACGGCGCTTGGCTGCACGGCGAAGCGGTCGCGGCCGGCATGGTGTGCGCCAGCCGCTTGGCCGAGCGGCGCGGCCTAGTTCCTGCCGAGGTTTCCGAACGGCAAATACGTCTCTTGCGTGCGTTTGGCTTGCCCGTATCGATCGAGCCGTGGCCCATCGATCAACTGCTCGACGCGATGCGCGCCGACAAGAAGTCGCTGGGCGGCAAAATGCGTTACATTCTGCCGCGCCGCCTGGGCGCCGTCGCGCTCTTCGACGATATACCCGAAGCAGAGGCACGGGCGGTTTTGACGGACGTGCGTGGCGCCTCATAGGATGAACCGCGTGCAACTTTCCACTCGCGACCGCGACTTGCTGGCTCTGCATCTGGTGCCCGGCATCGGCCCGCGGCTGGCAGCGGCGCTTCTCGCGCATTTCGGCTCCAC
>JAKEHV010000163.1 GCA_022614915.1 Gemmataceae bacterium
ACTTGTCGGTGGTGGACCGCAATTCGTCCAACAGGTCGCCGTGCAATTCAGCTTCTGTCCTTTCCAAGGCGCGTGCCACATTGGCCCCATCCATGACGCGATGATCGTAGCAGAGGCGCACGTCCACGGCGCCATCCGCGGCGATGACGCCGTAGTTGAGCGTCGTGGTCAGCGGCGAGATGGGGTGCAGCGATTCCGCTCCCAAGCCGGAGTAGACGGAGACGCCAAAAGTTCCGAGGAAGTTGGCCCGTTGCCGGCCGATGTTTAGCCCGAGCCACCAGAGCAAGCGCCGGAGCGGCCAAGGCAGCCGGCCGAGCCAGAGGGCGCGACGCAATACTTTGGATTGCTCGACCGGCGCCTGTTGCAAGTCGCGGATGATCTGCGCCAACTCGGTCAATGGCCGTTGAGCCGGCGCCTTGATGCGGCCATAGAAGACCGCGTGCTCTCCCGCATACTCGCGTTCGATGGCGATGCTCGCGACACTCTCGGGGAATTCGTACAAGTGCGGCCAGGGGAATTTGACATACGCGCGGCGCAATGGGGGCAATTCGGCCGCGACTTTGGCGAGCGCTTTGGTGAAGATGGCCACCCAGGGAATGCGTTGGGGGTGGGCCGCCCGCGCGGCAACAAGTTCCGCCAAGCGCATGCGGCGCTGTACGGGGACCGTCGGCACGCCACGCGCCGCCCGCAATAAATCACAGGTAAAGCGGCGCATCGGTGATAACGAAATAGATTTACCGCGCATGGGCCGCCTCGGTTGACACGGGTTTGCGGGCCCGAAAGATATAAGCCTGTCCGACATAGCTGAGTCGATGTTCGATTTCGGCGAAGCCCGCCGCCTGCAGTTTGGCCGTCACCGTTTGCCAAGGCAAATAGTGAAAGCGCCCGCGCCGCGCCTCCTGTTTCAGCCAGCGCCCGTAGCGCAGCATGCGCCAGGAATCGACGAGATACCGCAACGGCCGCCGGCAGCGAAATATGCCGGTCAGGGAGCGGAAACCGACCTTTGCCCAAGATGGTTCCGGCACGTTGACGGAAAACACAAACCGCCCGCCGGGAGCAAGAACCCGCGCGACCTCCGCGAGCAAGCGATCGTAGGCAGCCGTTGTCCAGGCGCCGGAGGCGGTGTCGCGCGAGTCGGCATAGGAGATGGACAAGCCGGATACCGCGTGGTGAAACGTGCCATCCGCAAACAGATTCAGTCCCTCATTGAAGTTGTGCCGGACGAATCGGAATCGTTCTTCGGACACAGGACCCAGTCGACTCCGCAGACGCTGGAAGTGGTCTGCATTGACGGCGGCGCAGTCCACGCCGATCACCTGAGCGACGCGGCCGTCGCTCTTTTCCCAAATCGACTGCGCCAGGACGCCTCTCCCGCAGCCCAAGTCGAGCCAGCGTTCGCCGGCCTTAGGGTCCGCCCAGGCGATGGTATCGGCCAGCAAACGACGGTAAGGAGGCAACTCCTGTTGGCTCCAGAAGGCCGTGGCACAGTGCTCTGTGGCCCACAGGTTTTGGATTGTGGACAAGTGACGACTCCGCATGGGTCGGCGCAGGTTGCGATGGTCACGTACTAGTCTCTATGCTCCGGGAATGAAATGGCAATTGACCCTCCACACAGGTTAACGCCGCTAACTTGAGACTGATTCCTACAACCGGCCAGATTTGCTGAGGCTAACCGTCTCGACGAGTTAATGTGGGGTATTTCCACGCCGAAGTAATTCTTACCACGAGTAAGGATGCAACTGGGATGAGTTACTTCAGACTGAGTCGGTCTTTCCTCTTGATTGGCGTCATTCTGATTGGACCGACCCAGTGCTGGGCGGAGGATCCAGTCAGCACCTTTGGCCTGGGAACCCTGCTTCATCCGATTCAGGAACCATCTACAGCGCCGGTCCAGCCGGGTGGCGTAGACAACAAAGGGCATGTCTACATTTTCGCGGTGAACGGCACGGACCCGCTGTGTTTTGGCAACTTCAACGGACTGTGCGCTTACTTGCAGAAGTGCGGTTTCCAGAACACGTATTTCGGCCGGCTCTCGAACAGCCACGGGTTCGCCAAGGCGATCCGGCAAATCCGCCAGATTGATCCGCACGCCCGCATCGTCCTCATCGGCTTCAGCAGCGGCTGCCACTACGTGAAAGGAATCGCCAACTCCCTTGCACAGGACGGCACGCGGGTGGACCTTCTCGTGAATATCGCGGGCGTTTTCATCACGAATACGCCAGCCAGTTTTCCCGAAAATGTCGGCCGAGTTCTCAATATCCGGGCGAAGGGATTTATCGACATGTGCGGTGATCTTTTTTGCACTGGCGAAATCGACGGCGCCTGGAACTGCCAAGTAGATTGCGGTCACTTCGTCTCCCCCAGTCGGCGGGAAACGCTCGAGTTGGTGATGGCGGAACTGCACTCACTATCGGGCGCGCCAGCCCCACCGTAATGCCGAGAAGTCGATGGAAGGCCCTTTGTTAGTCGTTTAGCGTTCGCCCGTCGCCCGCCGCAGCAGGATTGCCAGCGAACGCTAAACGAAAACTGAAGGTCTCACTTGCCGCGCCGCAAGCTGGGATCGCGCAGCACCTGGTCGCCTTCGCGCAGTCCCTCCGTGATTTCCACGTTCTGATCGGTCGCCAGGCCGATGCGCACGGGCCGCTCCACGAGTGCATCGCCATCGCGCACGTAGCAGAAGCGGTCTCGGCCCTTGCCCAGGACGGCGCTGGCGGGCACTTGCAAGACGGCCTTCTTCTGGTCCGTAGTCAGACGCACTTCGGCGCTCATGCCGGGTTTCAGGTTTGCCGGCGCCCCTTCCATTGCGAAGCTGACCGGATAGACCTTCACGTCTTTGGAAAACCAATCCGCCTGCGACGCGACCGGCGCGACGTGCTTCACGGTGGCAGTCAGCGGTCTGTTGGGAAAAGCGTCGATGCGGACCGTAGCGGACTGACCGGGGCGGACGCGGGAGACATAGGCTTCGTGGATGCGCGCCTTAAGGACCTGTTTCGACAGATCGCCGACTACGAGCAGCTTTTGACCTTCGCGCACCGGCTCGCCCTGGGCGACAATCGCTGTGCCGCTGCCGGCACGCACTTCGGGAACATGATGAAGGGCCAGTCCGTCGCGCGGGGCGACAAGAACGGTCTGCTCCAAGCCTTCGTCGATGCCTTGCAGTTTTTCCGCTTCTTGATTGAGCACGGCTTGCCGCACGCGCTGCTCCGCCTCCGCTTGCACGATCTTGGACCGGCTTTGCGCTTTGGCCCGCTCGCCCTCCACTCGGGCCTTGGCCACCATGAGCTGCAGAATCTCCTTTTGCTTGGGATCGTTGCCTTGATATTTCTGCTCTTCTAACTCCGCCAGGCGGACGGCGATGCCGGCCAGTCGTTCATCGGCGTCGGCTTGCGAGCGCACAATGTCGAGCGTGATCTTCGCCTGTTCCAGGGCGGCCTTGGCCTGCTCGACCACGATCGCCTGCACCTTGCGGCGCTCGCGCAGTTCGCTGCCGTCCAATTCGACGAGCTTGTCGCCTTTCTTGACCTGGCTGCCGTCGTCGATGACCCACTTAATCACGCTAGCGTGCCCCGACTTAGTCGCGGATTTCAGACGGCAGACGATGCCGATGGTGTCGGCCAATTCGACGGCAGCGCGTTCCACGATCGTCAAGACCAGGTCGTCGCGCGTCGCTTTCGCGAAGACTTGTTCCTCAGTTCCCATCTTGAGAGCGAACTTGAGGCGTGCTGCCGGAGTGAGCTTGTTCCAGACATCCGCCACGCTCTCTTGTGCCAGCGCCGGCTCGCCGCTCAGCCAACGGCCGAAGCAGACGACAATCGCCGCGATCAACGTTCCCAGCGCCCACCGGTTTGTGTCTCGCCTCATGAGTCGCCCCCATTTCTGACGAAGTTGGAACTTGCCAAGCGCACCCCGCACACGCTAAGCTAACAAAAACCAAGGTAGCACACAAAGAAAACCAAGCCGTCCCGTCACTGGGTCCCAGCGAGAGAACTTGAACAATGAAAAAACCTCGTAAGAAACAGACTTTCACCGCCGTCGTTCAGCGCGACGGCAAATGGTGGATAGGTTGGATCGAGGAAATTCCGGGCGTGAACGGTCAGGGACGAACAAAGAAAGAATTCTTCGCCAATCTGCGATCTGCATTGAAAGAAGCATTGGAGATGCGATGACCGATTTGCATCGTCAAACGCGCCGCGCCTTCCTCTTCCAAGGTGCCCTCGGCTTCGGGGCACTGGCTTTGAGCCATTTGCTCAAGGACGACCCAGTCTTCGCGCAAGCGCCGGCCAATCCGCAAGCGCCGCGGCCGCCGCACTTCACGCCGCGGGCCAAGCGCGCCATCTTCCTCTTTATGGAAGGCGGCCCCAGCCACATCGACCTATTCGATCCCAAGCCCGAGCTCAATCGCCTTGCCGGCCAAAGGATTCCCGATAGCTTCCGCCCGGTCATCACGTCGATGGGCGAATTTCACGCTCCCTTGCTCGCTTCGCGGCGGCGCTGGCGGCAGTATGGCCAGGCCGGCACCTGGGTATCCGATTGGCTGCCGAACATCGCCGAGTGCGCCAACGACATTGCCGTCATCCGCTCGTGCTGGTGCGACGCCATCAACCATTCCGCCGGCGTCTGCCAGATGAACACCGGCTCCACGCTGGCCGGCCGGCCGTCGCTCGGCGCGTGGGTCTCCTACGGCCTGGGGACCGAGAACCAGAACCTGCCCGCGTTTGTCGTCTTGCAAGACGGCACGGGCACAGTGGTAAACGGCCCACGCAACTGGGGCGCGGGTTTCATGCCCGCCGTGCATCAAGGCATCCGCTTCCAGAATGGGCCGACGCCGATCCCGCACCTGCATCCGCCGCAAGGGATTCGCCCAGAGCAGCAGCGCGCCCGGCTCGATTTCTTGAATCAACTCAACCGCAGCCATGCGCAGGCTCGGCCATTGCAGTCCGAGCTTGAGGCGCGCATCGCCAGCTATGAGCTTGCCTATCGCATGCAGGCCGAAGCGCCGACTGCCGTCGATCTATCGCAAGAGACCGAGGCCACGCGCCGGCTTTACGGCATCGACCGCCCGGAGACCGCCTCGTTCGGCACGACCTGTCTCTTGGCGCGGCGGCTGGTTGAGCGCGGCGTCCGCTTTGTGCAGCTCTATCATGGCGCCGGCAGCAAGTGGGACGCTCACGCCAAGATCGAAAACAACCACACGGAAATGTGCCGGGCTTCGGACAAGCCGGTCGCCGGTTTGGTCCAGGACCTCAAGCAACGCGGTTTGTTGGAAGACACGCTGGTGATCTGGGGCGGCGAGTTCGGCCGCACACCGATGTCGGAAAAAGGCGACGGCCGCGACCACAACCCCTACGGCTTCACGATGTGGATGGCCGGCGGCGGCGTCCGCGGCGGTCAAGTCATTGGCCGCACCGACGAGATGGGCCTGCACGCGATCGAAGACCGCTTGCACGTCCACGACTTGCACGCGACCATTCTCTATCTCTTGGGCCTGGACCATATGCGGCTCATCTACCGCGTCAGCGGCCGGCCGGAGAGACCGACCCTTAACGAAGGCGAAGCGCTGAGACGCATCGCGGGCGCGTAGTCTTCAGCCAAGACCGACTTCAAATGGCAATAAAGTGAAAAGTGGGTGGAACAACCGCAACACACTGCAGTGAATTGACTTGCTGCGACATTTGACCCCTCACTTTTCAAATTGGCGAATAGGATTAAATGCGAAAAGTAGCCCCGGGCAACCACTTCGTTCCTGTTTTCACAAAGTTAGCATGCACTAGAATCGTGGAGCGATCACGAAACCCGCTGAATCTAGCTTCTTCACTCCAAATCCCATCTTTGGACCTTGCCGTCCCAGCAGCCGGCGACCAACCGCATTCCCTTGGGTGCGAAAGCCAACGCCAGGACTTCGTTCGTGGTCTTGAGCACTTTGTGCTCTTTCCAATCGGCCGTATTCCAGAGGCGCACGTCGCCGGGCCGGTCCCAGTCGCCGTCGCCGCTGGCGAGGAGCTTGCCGTCCGGCGAGAAGGCGACGGCCCAAACGTCGGCTTGATGTGCATTTTTAGTGATCACCTGCTTGGACTTAACGTCGATGATCTTGAGCGCGCCGTAACGCACGCCGGCGGCCAAGGTCGCGCCGTCGGGCGCGAAGGCGAGTGAGCGCACCTCTCCTTCCGAGAATTCGAACCGGTCCTTTAGTTGCCATTGCCCGTTCGCCAAAGTCCACAGGCGGACCGTGTTGTCGGACGACCCGGTGGCCAAGAGGCCCTGCTTGGAAAACGTCGCCGCGTTGATCCAGCTTTGGTGCTCCGTCAAAGTCTGAACCACTTTGCCGGTCGCCGGATCCCAAACGCGCACTTTGGCGTCGAAGCCCCCGCTGACAAGGAATTTGCCATCGGGTGAAAAGGCGACGCACAGGACCGCACCGCGCTGCCCTTGCAAGATGCGGCTCTGTTTGCCGTTCACGAGGTCCCAAAGGCGCACGGCGCCGTCGAAGCTCGCCGACGCCAACGTTTTCGAGTCCGGGGAAAACGCCAACGCGGTGACGGCATCGGTATGCCCAATGAGAACGGTTGCCGCTTCCTTGTCGCCGATCAAAAGAACCTTCTTGTCCGCACCGCCGCTCGCCTGCCACACACCATTCGGCGAAAAGGCGACGGCGCCGACCCAACCGTCATGGGTTTTGGCTGCCGTAGACGGCTGTTGAGCGAAGAGATCGGCAGGAAAAAGAAAAGCGGCGGTGAAAAGCAGAGAACGCATCATCTTTCCCCCAATAAATGCAGCCTTACCCGATTCAGCGCCATCTTCGCGGTCCGGCTTTGAATCTCCAGCCTGGTGCCGATCCAACTGAACGTCCACGAGCCGACGCCGCCATCCCAGGCCAGGCCGACGTAGACGAGACCGACCGGTTTGTCCGGTGTGCCGCCGCCCGGACCCGCTAGGCCCACGGTGCTGACCGCCAGGTCGGCGCCAAAGCGCTGGCGGCAACCCAGCGCCATCGCCTCCACGACCGGCGCGCTGATGACGCCGTGCTCGTCTACTAGCGCTTGCGGCACGCCCAAGAGCGCCGTCTTGACGCCGGTGTCGTAAGCGACCACGCCGCCCAATAAATAGTTGCTCGCGCCGGGAACATGAGCGAGCCGCTGGGCGACCAGGCCGGCGGTCACGCTTTCCGCGGTGGCTATCGTTTCTTTCTTTTCCGCCAATAGCTTCATCACCGCGTCTTGCAGCTCTTCCTTGTCCTCGCCATAGACCAGGCTGCCCAGGCGCTGGCGGATGGCGGCCGCCACCGGCGCGATTTGCGCCTCGGCTTCCAGGGCCGTCGCGGCACGAGCAAAGATGCGCAGGGAAATCGTCGCGTCGTTGGCAGTAATGCCAACTTCCGGGACGTGGCCGCGGCGCGTCAGGTCGAACAGCT
>JAKEHV010000164.1 GCA_022614915.1 Gemmataceae bacterium
CCCTCCGATCCGCCCGGCGGCGAAAGCTATTTCGATCCGGTTCTGCAGCACAACGGCAAGCAAGTGCAGAAGAAGGGCTATTGCAGCGACGTTTTCACGGATTCGGCCATCGACTTCATCGGCAAAAGCAGAGATCGGCCGTTCTTCGTTTATCTCGCCTTCAACGCGCCGCACGATCCGTTGCAAGTGCCGGAAGAATATCACGCACCTTACCGCAAGATGAACCTCGCGCCTGATCAGCTTCCCGACATCGGCCATCCTTTCAAAGATAAGTTCAATCCCGAAGCGGTCGCCAAGATCTACGGCATGGTAACCAACATCGATGACAACGTCGGCAAGCTCTTGGCCAAGCTCGACGAATGGAAGCTGGCCGACAACACAATCTTCATTTTCCTGACCGACAACGGCCCGCAGAACGCGCGCTATAACAGCGGCATGCGCGGCCGCAAGGGGACGGTGTTCGAAGGCGGCACGCGCGTGCCCTTCTTGGTGCGCTGGCCGGCGCAGCTTCCCGGCGGCCGCGACATCGACCGCATCGCCGCCCATATCGACGTGACGCCGACATTGCTGGCGGCTTGCGGCGTTGCGCCCCCGGAAAAGGTCAAGATGGACGGCAAAAACCTGTTGCCGCTCTGGAAAGGCGAAAAGGTCGATTGGCCCGACCGCCTGCTCTTTTTCCAGTGGCATCGCGGCGACACGCCCGAGATGTATCGCGCTTTCGCCGTGCGCTCACAGCAGTATCGCCTCGTGCAACCCGAAGGCGTGGCGGAAAAGAAGGGGGCCAAGATCATCGACCTTAAGCCGCCGGATTGGAAGTACCTGCTCTTCGACATCGAAAAGGACCCTTTCGAAAAGGAAGACATCGCGGCCAAGAACGAAGAGCTGGTCGAGGAAATGAAGCTGGCACACCTGCGCTGGTTCAAGGAAATGGCCTTGGCGCGTGCGTTTCTGCCGCCGCGCATACACCTGGGCGCCAAGGAAGAAAACCCGGTGGTGCTGACCAAGCAAGACTGGCGCGGCCCTAAAGCCGGCTGGGGACCCAAGGACCAGGGCCACTGGGAAGTCAAAGTCGTCGAATCGGCCAAGTATGATATTACGGTCACCGTGCCAAGCGACGTCAAAGCGGGGGTTGTGCATGTCCAGTGGAAAGGCAAGCTCTTCGGCAAACGGCTCGAAGGCGGTGCGAGCGCCGTGACCTTTCCGGGCGTCGTGCTACAGGAGGGCGTCGGCCGGCTCGAGGCATTCCTTGGCGAGCCAGGCGACACCCGCGGCGTGCGCTACGTGGAAGTTAGAAGAAATGAATAAACCCTCATTCCCAGGCTCCGCCTGGGAACGCACTCCTGGAGGCTCTGCCTCGATGCGCGGCGCCTCGCGCCGTTTGACAGTCTCCGCCGATACGACGCAGCGGGCGCAGAGGCAGAGCCTCTGGAAATGCGTTCCCAGGCGGAGCCTGGGAACGAGGTAATCTCTGGCCGGTACGGCTGCCGCGAGCGCGAAACGTGAACGGTCACTGCAGTTTTTGAAAGCGCAGCATGGCGAGAATCCAAAACCAGCTTGCGAAAACGAAGTAAAGCAGGTGCCCAAACACCAGCGCCAACAAGCCGCTCACTGGCTCGCGCAGCATGAACGAGTCGGGAAAAAACGGCAAGTTCCACGCGACGATGGGATTGATGCCATAGAGGACAAGCCGGACACCATCGAAATTCCCTTCTGGAACAACCAAGTTGTAGAGAAAGGACCCGGTGGACAGGACAAACACGACGCCGATGAGCTTTAGCCGTGCCGAAAACGCGGACTTCGACATTACCGAGAAATACAAACCAAGGCTGGCGAGAAACAACAAGTGCGCCAATGGTGCGAAGACCAGGAAGGCCGAGCAGCAAGAATGAAGCCGGGTCGTCAGAAGTGCCGTGAGCCCCAGCCCTAGATGCAGACCAACCCAAGCCCAGCTGTTGAACAAACTGGCTTTCCACTTGGCCCAAAGAATCTCCCAGCGTTGCACCGGCAGGGTCAAAAGGTTGTCGAGCGTGGCCCGTTCGCGCTCGCGTGCGATCCCCGCGCTGGCGCTAAGGGCGACGCTCACGCAGCAGATGCCCAGAACGGCGCTGTCGACGAGATAAAAGGAAGGCCGCTCCTGGTGCAGTTGCGAGAAAAAAATCAGGACGAGAGCCGAAAAGAGGATCGAAAGAATGAAAACAATGTTTTCGGCGGTTGTTTTGCCGCCGAAATGAAGCTCCTTCCAAGACAGAGCGTCCTCCATATTGGAGGGCGGCTCATACCAGCGCCGCGGCGCTGCCGGTTCCGGCGCGGAAGGCGCTGCTTCGGCAGCGGCCGTTGGGTCTGTTTCATCGCGCCTCGCATGCCTTGGGCCTGCCGGAACGACGAGCCCGCCTGCCAATCTAAGAATCCCAAGCAGCCAACTAACAGACGCTATGAGTCCGGTTAGAATCGCGCTGCCGGCAACGGTCCACCAGATTCTTTGGAATTCGTCACGCGTCAGCACCATCATGTTCGAAAACATCCTTCCGCCCGTCGTCGGCGTGATGCACAAGAAACCAACGCAAGAGAAGTACAGCGTCAGCATCACGCCATAAGACCACAGCACTGCCATCGTAGCGGTTGAGGCGGTGGCCGAAATCGCCAGACAAAGACTGCCGGCCGCGATCAAAAGGAGGTAGGAATGGAGGTAATTCGCGAGCACGACTTCGATGTCTACGCCCCCGAATAGCTGTGTCAGGCTCAGCACCGGCAGGCTCGCGAGCACGACGCCGCCCAAGTGCAAGACCCGGCTCCAAAACTTGCTGAAGAAGATCTCACGCGAATAGAGGGGTGTCGTCTGCAACAGTTCCAGCGTGCGCCGTTCGCGCTCTTCCGCCAGCGCGCTGCCGAAGTAAATCGGCGCGAGAAAAAGGATAGCCAAGTTTTGCACCAACAGGATCGTGAAAACGAAGCGCTCTGCGACCCGGGCCTGGTCATTGGCCACCAGGTGATACTGGGGTTGTGTATTCTGGTCACGGACATGGCGAAAAGGGTTTGCGTGCTGCTTTGCTTGTAGCTGCCAAGACTGGCTTCTCTCGATTTCCGATTGATACGACCACCAGAGCGTCAAGAGCAGGACTAAGAGGTAAAGAATGCGCACCAATATCGTTCTGCCCTTGCGCGCCAGCCGAATCGTGTCGTAGGAGAAATGCGGCCCCAACAGTCCGAGATGTTTTCGGCGCAATTCCAGCAGCCAAACCACTGCGAGCGCCAGCGCGATCGTCGCCGCCGCGGGCCAATCCGCGCCCCACACGAGCGGTGCAGCTAGCGCGGCCAGCCCGCAACACACTAACAGCAACTTGCGTAGGACGGTTGCCATGGGTCGAACAGCCCGGCAGGAACAACATGCTCGTTCCCAGGCTCAGCCTGGGAACGCAATCCGGGAGGCTCTGCCTCGATGGGACGCGAACGGCACAGAGGCAGAGCCTCTAGGACTGCGTGCCCAGGCGGAGCCTGGGCACGAGGATGGCTTACTCCGTCTTCCAGCTTCGTTCCCGGCTGAAGCGCCACATCGACAATAACCAGAACACGATAGCCAGCGCGCCGAAGAAGGTGACGCCGGCCAACGCCCCGCCTACTTCACCGTCGAGGCGGGTCCACGTTCGGTAATCGAGATAGGAAAAGCCGAGCGTCCACCAGGTGCGGACCGGATTAAGTCCTAGGCGCAGGAATTGACCGGACGGGTCGTCTGGTCGCACGCCGAACGTCTCGACGAGCCAGGTGCCGAACAGGAGAAACATTAACGTCAGTGCCATCTTGGCGTAGGACGCGATCGTGGTTTTCGAGGTGACCGAATAAAAGAGGCCCAGGCTGGCGAAGAATGCGCCGTGGATGGCGACCGCGGCGGCGAACCACAAGCCCCCGGAAATGTGCAGGGCGGTGACCAGCATCCCCAAAAGCGGCACGCTGGCGAAACAGATCCACCAGTTCCAGCCGCGGAAGAACGAGCCGAGCCACTTGCCGCGCAAGATTTCCACCCGCGCGATCGGCAGGGTCAAAAGCGCGTCCAGCGTGCCCTGTTGGCGTTCGCGAACGATGCCCGCCGTCGCGAAAAACGCCGTCGCAATGCAGCAAATGAGCGCCCAGCCGATGGCGACCACTTTGACCAGAATGCCGAGTTCGTGACTGCGTTCCAGCCACGGTTTGCGATCGGGGATCATCAGAAGCACGAAAAAGCCAAGGAGCAGCCAGAGGGCGGACAGGCCAAGCCCGGTATAAAAGAGCGGACCGTAGAGGGCGGAGTTCTTGCCGAGGTTGAGTTCCTTCCAATACAAGGGATCGTTGTGCACTGGGGGCAAATCGTAGACGCGCTCGCGGCGCAGCGTCAGGGGACGCTCTTCTTCGACGACGACGCGCGCGACAGCGGGGCTTTCGCGGCGGCGGCGGCGCGGCCGCGGAATGGGACCGACCGGAATCGGCGCGAGGATTTCCTCCGCCGTGCGCTGCCCGCGCAAGACGACGAAGGCCACGCTGATGCAAGCGATGGAAATGAGCGCGTGAAACGTGAAAAAGCCGACCATGACTCCGCCCAACACGCCCGGCGAAGCGGCCACGTCGCTCTGCGCCAAACCGAGCACCGACGTCTGCCCGGTCAGGGAAAAGATGCCCAAGCAAAACGTCACCGGCAGCACGAAGCCGTAGACGATCATCACCGCCGTGACCACGCGTTTGCACAAGGCGGAGACGAGAATGCTGACGCTGCCGACGCTCAAGAGATTGAGGCCGGTGTTGACGAAGTTAGCCATGAGCACGCTGAAATCGATGCCGCCCCAAAGCTGCGCGAGGCTCAAGACCGGCAGACCGCCCAAGAGAATCGCGCCCAGGTGCAGGATTCGCGAAAACAATTTCCCAAGTATGATCTCGCGATCTTTGAGGTGCGTCGTGAACAACAACTCGAGCGTGCGGCGTTCCTTTTCCTCGGCGATGGTCGCGCCTACGAACACCGGCGTGAGCAAGAGCACGGTCAGGTTTTGAATCACGATAACCGTGAAGACGAACACCTCGGCGAAACGGGCCGCGTCGTTGATCGACATGCGCCGGCCGGGATCGAACAGCAGCATGTCGATCGTCTGATGCGGAAAGCGCAGCCAATAGACGAGGCCCAAGCCTAGGAGGAGCGCGACGCCGTAGAGCATGCGGATGTCGCGGGTGCGGCTGCGGCGGGCCAGGCGGATGAGGTCGTAAAAGAAATGCGGGCCCAGAACGCTGCCCCAGGTGCGGACCGTGAGGCCCATGAAAACGATGCCGGCCAGGGCCAATCCCCACCAAAACCACTGCGACCAGCGGCTGGCCACGCCCGCCGCGATGAAAGTTGCCAGTCCGACCGTGAGAACGATGGCCCAGCGCCAAAGCCGGTTCCATACCTTGGATTTCGCCACGACCTGTGCCAGCGGCAGGGGAGTCGACTCGAGAGTTCCGGAAGTTTGGTCCATAGGCGGCTAACGCGTATGATTTTGTTATCGTAACCGCACGGTAATTGGTTCGCTCGTTTTTTTGACTTTTTTGTATCGGGAGCAGTCGTGCAGGAACAAGAATGGCCCCGCATCGCCGTCGTCGGCGCCGGCGCGGTCGGCTGCTACTTCGGCGGCCTGTTGGCCCGAGCTGGCGCGCCGGTCACCCTCATCGGCCGGGCCCTACATGTCGAGGCGATCAACCGCGCCGGCTTGTTCCTTGACGGACTGCATTTTCAAGAGCGCATACCGGTGTCCACTTCAACTGAAATAGCTGCGGCGCGCGACGCAGAAATTGTGCTCTTGTGTGTAAAGACGCTCGATACGGAGGAAACCGCGAAAACGCTTGCTCCGCAACTAGCGCCGGACGCACTGCTGCTCAGCCTTCAGAATGGCGTGGACAACGTCGAGCGGATTCGCAAGACCGCCGGGATCGACGCCATCCCGGCCGTGGTGTACGTGGCCGCCGCCATGACCGCACCGGGATGCGTCAAACACACGGGCCGCGGCGATTTGATCGTCGGCTATCTGCCGACGCCCACCCTCTCTCCCCGACAGCGGCGAGGGGAGTCAGGCGGCGAAGCAAAGCTGCTTCGCCTACGGGACATGTTCCGGCGCGCCGGCATTCCGTGCGTCGTTTCGGAAAACATCGAAGCCGAGCTGTGGTCCAAGATGATCATGAACTGCGCCTTTAATGCGATCTCCGCTCTGGCCCGGGCCAAATATGTGCGCATCGTGCGCCATCCGGAATCGCGCAAAGTCATGACCAAAGCCGTCGAGGAAGCGGTCGCGGTCGCCCGTGCGGCAGGCGTCCGTTTCGGCGACGTGGACCACGTAGACGCCGCCGTCAAGCTCGGCGAGGCGATGGCCGATGCGACTTCCTCCACTGCGCAAGACATCGCTCGCGGCAAGCGCACGGAGATCGATTCGCTTAACGGCTTCGTTGTGCGCCGCGGCGCGGAGTTGAGCGTACCCACGCCGGTGAACCAAACTTTGCACGGACTGGTGAAGTTGCTGGAAGAAACCGCTTGACCGCCACGCGTTGCGGACAGCATAAGTCATATGCTAGAATGCCTTGGACTTGGACACCACGAGCATCGAACATGGATAAATCACGACATTCCACGAATCGCAAGGCCAAGCCGCAACACGGCACTTCTAGCCTTCAAGCCGAGAATAATCGCCTGAAGTCACGCTTGCTCTCGCTTCGACAAAAACTGCAAGAGCAAGCGAAGGCAAAGGACGGACTCCGCGCAAAGTGCAGAGATTGTGAAAAGACAATTATTCGGCTCTTCAAAGAGGTTTGCGAGAAGGACGATTGGTCGGACTTTCGAATAGCGGATTTCAAGTACACTTTGGAAGATATCCTGAATGGCAAATAGGGAACCTGCGGTCCAAAGCCAATGGCATCGGAAAGCCCAGCATATCGTGTCATTTATTCGCAACGTGTGCGTTCACAATTACAAACACTCTTGGAAAAAGTAAAGCGTCATGCGAAATCACCAGGCAACACTCCTAGCGGTATGTCTGACCTTGGCCGCGATCGGCGCCGTCGGCGCACAGCAAGACGAGGCCAAAGCCGTCCTCGAAAAAGCCATCAAGGCCCACGGCGGCGAAAAACAGCTCGCCAAGCTCCGGGCGGTGCGCTTCAAGGCCAAAGGCACCCTGGAGGCAAACAATGTCACCGCCGGTTTCACGGTCGAAAATACGAACCGGCTGCCCGACCGCAGCAAGTTCACCATGGTTCTGGAGGTCAACGACGCCAAGATCGACGTGGCTCAGGTGTACGACGGCAAGAAGGCCTGGTCAAAAATCGGCGAGCAAACGGAAAAACTCGACGGCGACCGGTTGACCGAGCAAGTCGCGCGCACCTACCATTGGCGCGTGACCAGTCTCGTTCCTTTGTTGCAAGAGACTTTTAAGCTCTCTCCCCTGGGCGAAACCAAAGTCAACGATCGCGCCGCCCTCGGTGTCCGCGTCGAGCACAAGGGACACAAGGACGTCAATCTTTTTTTCGACAAGACCACCGGCCTCCTCGTTAAAACCGAGCGTGCGGGCCTGAACCTGAATCAAAAGGAAGTGACTCGCGACACCTACTACAGCGACTACAAGGCGATCGACGGCGTGCAGCAGGCGATGAAGATCCTGGTCCACTACGACGGCCAGCGCTTCATGGAATTTGAAATCTCCGAGATCAACTTCGCGGCGTCGATTCCGGACGAGGTGTTTGCGAAGCCGTAAGAGGATTTCTTCCTTTACGCCCACTCGTTCCGGCGCGACAATCCTAAAACCACTATTAGGAGTCGCGCCATGAATCGCATGTACCGCATCGCTTTCTTCGCTCTAATAATCCTCTCAGCCCCTGCCGCCGCTCGCGAAAAGTGGACCGTCGAACAAGCCGCCGAGTGGCACAAGAAGCACCCTTTCCTTGTCGGCTGCAATTACGTTCCCGCCTACGCAATCAATCAACTCGAAATGTGGCAAGCCGACACGTTCGACTTGGCCGCTATCGACCGCGAATTGGGATGGGCACGTAAGCTCGGCTTCAACAGCGTGCGCGTGTTTCTGCACGACCTCTTGTGGAAGCAGGAGGGCTTTCTCGAGCGCGCGGAGAAGTTCCTGGCGACGGCGGACAAGCACC
>JAKEHV010000165.1 GCA_022614915.1 Gemmataceae bacterium
ATTCACAATCGAAAATCACCAATCCAAAATCAAAGATCCAATTACTTCCCTTGAAACTCTTTGGCAAACGCCGCCGGGCTCAGGTCCGCGCCGGTGGCGTGTCGGGTCAGCTCGTTCCACGGCAGCGTGCGGCCCGGGTCGAAAACTTTTTCCTTCATGAATCGGCCAACTGCTTTGTTGCCGACATAGATCACGGTGTCCGGATTGGCGCCCTTGTAGACTTCGCGGGCGATGGCGTGGTGGAGCTGCGAGGCGAACAGCTCGCCCATCATGTAATTGTGGTAATACACGGGGGCGACGATGATGTGGATCTTGCTGCCGTAGTCGGGCGCGTTGCGCTTGGGCGGACGTTTGAGCATCTGGTATTTCTCCACCGTGTCCCACCAGAGCTTGTTCAGGTCCTGATTCGGATTTTCGTACATGCCTTTTTCGAAACGCAGCATGACCTGGCACCAGCGTGAGAAGATCAACAGGCGATACTTCAGCATCTTGGACGCGGTTTCGTCAAACGCCCGCGGACCGTCCACTTTGACCCCCATCTGTTCGAGCCAGGCACGCCGCTTGGAGAGCTTCTCGAACATCATGGCCACGCCCTCGGTCGTGAGGATGTGGGCCTCGGTGCGAAGGACGTAAGGGAGCCGCTCGGGGATGTTGATGCTGGTGTAAACGGAATGGCCGAACTCGTGGAGCATGGTGGCCATCCAATATTCGTTGGGGACGATGTTGGCGAGAACGCGCACGTCGGTGCCGTCGCGGGTGATGTCGGTGCAGAAGGCGTGCGGGTTTTTGCCGCGGCGCGGCGCGAAATCGTTGTTGGATTTCTCGATCACAAGGTCGATGGGCAGGTCGAGACTGCGGTAAAAGTCGCGGCACAGCTTGACGAGGTCCAGGTTGGCGTAGATTTTGTCGAGGTCGGCGGGGAAGACGGCGGGCACTTCCTGGAAGAAAGCGTCGTGATAATGCCAGGGCATGAGGTCGGCGACCCTGACGCCGCAGTTCTTGGCCAATTCGACGTCGATTTCGGCCTTGGCCTCTTTGAATGGCTCGCGGGTCATGTCGTCGAGCTTGTCGAAGAGTTTGATGAGGTCGGCGCCGTTCTGCTCGTTTAGGTGAAGCATCATGGCGTGATAGTTCGCGAAGCCGAGGTTCTTGGCGGCCTGGTTGCGCAGCTTGACGAGCTCTTTCAGTTCGGGCTCGACGACTTTGCCGACTTCCTTGGACGCTTCCCACACCTCCTTGCGCTTGCCCGAGAGTTTTGAAGTCTTCAGCACGTTGCGGACTTCGCCGTCGGACATTTCGTTGCCGTCGACTTTGGCGCGAAACGTGCTGAACTTCTTTTCCACCTCGTTGGCGAGCGCGGTCATTTTTTGCAAGAGATCGACGTCGAGCTGTTTTTCAAGATAAGCGAGAAAGACGACCTCGATGGCCCGGCGCACAATGGGATCGTCGATTTGCTTGCTTTCCTTCAAGGCCTTCACTTCCTCGAACGCCTTCTTGTCGGCGAGGACGGCGTCGATCTTGTTCTGAGCCTCCTCCTTGCGCTTGAAGTCCTCGTCCTTGCCGGTGAGATTAGCGTCCCACCAGGCGCGATTCGCGGCGATCTCCAACGGCTTGATCGCCGCGGCATGCTTTTCCAGGAATCTGCGGGCTCTGTCGGTGGTTTCCTGATCGGCGGCGACGGGAGAAATCAGCGTCATGGGAAGGAGCACCAAGAGAGAAAGGAAAGAGAGACGATGCATTGAGAACTCCACGATTTTCTAAAGGATTGCGTCGCGAAGAAGAAGAAGATTAGGATCAAGACGGAGATTACGATTAGGAATACGATTAAGACGAAGATCAAGATTAAGACTGCTCAATCCTAATCTTGATCTTTATCTTGATCTTAATCCTATTCCTAATCGTAATCGTCGTCTTAATCTTTGTCTTTTCCAGTCAGCACACGTCATGCACAGACGTCATGCGTCCCGCGTGATTATTTCCACTCCGTGGGCCGTGATCGCGAGCGTGTGCTCGACATGCGCGCTGGGCAAGCCGTCTTTGGTCACGACGGTCCATTGGTCCCCCAGGGTGCGCGTGTCGGCCCGGCCCATATTCACCATCGGCTCGACGGCGAGCACCAGGCCCTCTTCCAGCCGAAAGTCGTGTTTTTTCATGTCGCGGCTGACGTAGTTCGGCACTTGCGGGTTTTCGTGCATGACGCGGCCGATGCCGTGGCCCACATACTGTTCGACGACGCTGAAGCCGGCCAATTCGACGTGGCGCTGCATGCGGGCGGCGATTTCCGACCACCAGCGGCGTTGACCGGTTTCCTCGATGGCGATTTGCAACACCTGTTCGGCGACATCCACCAGCCGGCGTCGCTCCGGTCGCACGTTGCCCACCATGATGGTAATGGCGGCGTCGGCGCACCAGCCGTTGAGCTTGCAGGCCGTGTCGATCTTGATGAGGTCGCCGTCGCGGATTTCGCGCTGCCCGGGGATGCCGTGCACGAGCTGCTCGTTGAGCGAGATGCAGGTGACGGCGGGGAACGGCGCTTTGCCCTCGGGATGCCGATAGCCTTTGAAGAGCGGCAGGGCGCCGTACTTGTTGTATAAGGCTTCGACGGCGTTATCGATCTCAATGGTGCGCGCGCCCGGCTTGGCCAATGCGCGGCAGACGCGCAGCGCTTCGGCGACGATCTTGCCCGCCTCGCGCATGAGTCCCATTTCACGCGGTGATTTCAGTTCCGGAGCTTGCGCGAAAAACTGTCGTAACACGATGATGACCCGGCGTTGTCCTCTTGAGTCTAGCTGGATTTCACTTTGCCGTCGAGTGCTTGCAACAGGCGCTGGTGCACCGCTTCCTTGGCGCCCGAGCCCGGCACCTCGACCAGCAGGCCGTTGCGGCGGTAGTAGTCCAACAGGCCTTGATAGAGCGAATGAAAGATTTGCAAGCGCTTGCGAACTGTGTCCACGCTGTCGTCTTCGCGGCCGCGGCCGCTCAGGCGGCGAATCAATTCCTCATCGTCCACTTTCAGCGATAACACCCCGTCCAGTGCCATGCCCTGTTCGTGCAACACTTTATCGAATTGTTCGGCTTGATCGATGGTGCGCGGGTAGCCGTCCATGACGAAGCGCAGAGGCCTGTCTTTTTTGCGGAAGAGCGAACAGACGATTTCGTTGACGACGCTGTCGGGGACGAGGCGGCCGGCGCTCATATAGGGTTTGGCGAGCCGGCCTTCCGGCGTGTCTTGGCGGACCGCTTCGCGCAGGATGTCGCCGGTGCTGATGTGCGCCAACCCGAGGCGCTGGCTCAAGAGCTGGGCCTGGGTGCCTTTGCCGCTTCCTGGGGGACCGAAGAAAATGAGCCGCATAGTCCACTCAAAAGCCGGCTGAAGCAATGTGGAGCGTAGGACGGGTCTAGAGATCCGTCCTACCGCTAATCGTCGGTCAGGCCTTGGTAATTGCGCATGACCAAATGGCTGTTGATTTTCTGCACCAGGTCGAGGGCGACGCTGATGACGATCAACAGGCCGGTGCCGCCGTAGAAGCTGGCGACGGTGTAGTTCACTTCGAGGGCCGCGGAGATGATGCTGGGGATGATCGCCACGACCGCGAGGAAAGCCGCGCCGACATAGGTGATGCGCATGATGACTTTTTCCAGGTAATCGGCGGTTCGCTTGCCGGGCCGATAACCGGGGATAAAGCTGCCATAGTCCTTCAGGTTATTGGCCATGTCCTTGGGATTGAAGGTGATGGCCGTCCAAAAGTAGCAGAAGAAGTAGATCAAGAGGATATAGAAGATGTTGTAAAGGTAGCCTTGGCGCTCAAAGGAATACGACAGGTCATAGGCCCAGTTGGCGTTGAAGACCTGGGCGACCCATTTGAAGGCGAACACTGGGATCAAGAGCAGGCTGCTGGCGAAGATGACCGGCATGACGCCCGCTTGATTGACGCGCAGGGGCAGGAACTGCCGCGTGCCGCCGTAGACGCGCCGGCCGCGCACGTGCTTGGCCGACTGCGTGGGGATGCGGCGCTGTCCCTTGGTGATGGCGATGATGGCGACCACGACGCCGATGAACAGCAACAACAGCACGATGATCTTTTCCAGGCCGACGTCGCCGCCGGTGCTGCTGCCGCCCAAGGTGAATACGGACGCCTTGAGCTGGCCGCGCTCGAACAAAAGACTGTAGGTGGCGTCGGGAATGCGGGCAATGATGCCAGCCATGATGAGCAGGCTGATGCCGTTGCCGACGCCGTATTCGTCGATTTGTTCGCCGATCCACATGAGAAAGACGGTGCCGGTGGTCATAAGCAGGATCGACGTGAGCACGTACCAAAAGCCGCTGTAGCCTTCGTAGGAAAGCCCCTGCCCTCCTTCCGCGCTGGCCTTGGAGATGTAGGTTACCCAGAACCAGGCCTGGATGAAGCAGATACCGACGGTGGCATAGCGAGTGTATTCGTTGATTTTCTTGCGGCCGGCCTCGCCTTCTTTCTGCAGCTTTTCAAGGGGTGGATAGACGCTGGCGAGAAGCTGGAAGATAATCGAAGCGGAAATATAAGGCATGATGCCCAAGCCGAAGATCGTGCTTTGGCTCAGGCTGCCGCCGGAGAACATCGAAATAAGTCCGAGCAGACCTTCGTCCGAGCCGCGCATCTTCTTGGACATTTCGATCTGGTTGATCATCGGCAAGGGAACATGGAAGCCGATGCGATAGATGGCGAGAAACAGGAAAGTGATGAAGACCTTTTGACGCAGCTCTTTGATCTTGAAGATCGTGAACAGGCGGCTTTGGCCCAAAGAGCTGACTGCCGATTTAATCGAGGCCGAAGCCATGATTGCGTTCCTCACAAATGCCGGAGCATCTTCCTAATACCGCAACAGTAAAGAGGATGGGGAAAAAAGGCAAGACTACCTTTCATGAAGGCGCGAAAGCAGTACGGGTGAATGGCTGACAAGACTCATGCGAATCGCTTTCACCCTTTCACCTCTTCACCCTTTCGCCTCTTCACCCTTTCACCTCTTCACCCTTTCGCTCCCGCTATCCATTTTCCTTCCGCGGCTTCATCTTGTTCCGCACGGGTTTTTTCGGACCGGGAATGACTTCCGTCTTGCCGCCGGCGTCGGTGATTTTCTTGGCGGCGGATTCGGTAAAGCCGTGCGCCTTGACGGTGAGCTTTTTTGTCAAGCTTCCGCCGCCTAGCACGCGGACGCCGTCGGACGGACCTTTGGCCAGACCGGACCGCTTCAATTCTTCCGGCCCGACGGTGGCGCCGTTATCGAACGCTTCCAGGTCGCCGACATTCACAACATGGTACTTCTTGGCCCAAGTGGCGTGGCTGAAGCCGCGCTTGGGGATACGGCGGAAAAGGGGCATCTGACCGCCTTCGAACGTCCAATGGAACATCTTGGCGCCGGCGCTCGAGTATTGACCTTTGCTGCCGCGACTTGCGGTTTTGCCATGCCCGGTGCCGGGGCCGCGACCTACTCGTTTCTTGAGTTTTCGACGGGTAATCCCTTGGTGAATCGTTGAAAGGTCCATGTCGTTTCCGAGGTTAGTTGCCGCCCATTGAGTTTCGATGCCGAATGGTCAGGAGCACTGAAATCCGTTCACATTTCACAATTCAGCCTATGACCCAATTTGAAATGTGACACCCTTGTTGTAGTCGTAAGTGTCTTTTCCAATAGATATTTACGCATACGGGGAGTACATTTCACTTTTTTTGCATTTGAATGGCACCTCAAAGTGCAACGCCCCGAAGCGCCGCCACTTCTTCGCGGGTACGCAATTGCAGCAACCCTTGAATGGTTGCTTTGACCAGGTTGATCGAGTTAGTGCTGCCGTGGGTCTTGGTGAGGATGTTGTGCACGCCGACGCACTCGAGCACGTCGCGAACGCCGGGTCCCGCCTTGACGCCGGTGCCCGGACCGGCGGGAACCAGGATGACCCGGCTGGCGCCGAACCGGCCCACGATCCGGTGCGGAATCGTTTCGCCCTTGAGCGAAATCCGCAGTTGGCGCTTCATGGTTTCCTGGGCGTCTTTGGCGGCCTTTTCGACTGCCGGGGGCACTTCGTTAGCTTTGCCGTAGCCGCAGGCGACCCGGCCGTTCTTGTCGCCGACGACGACCAGAGCATTAAAGCTGAAGCGCCGCCCACCCTTGACCACGGCGGCGCAGCGGCGAATCTTCACCACTCGTTCTTCGAGCCCGTCGGGGCGCGGTTCTTTTCGATCTCGGTCACGATCTTTCGCCATGCTCCACTCCCAATGTGCTGCTAGCCGCTACGTTCGTCTGTTTGCCGCTTACTTCGTGCGCGGCTCTTTTAGAATTGCAAGCCGCCTTCGCGGGCGGCGTCGGCCAGCGCCTTGACGCGGCCGTGATATTTGTAATGGCCGCGGTCGAAGGCGACCTTGGCAATGCCTTTTTGCTTGGCGACCTCGGCAATCTTCTTGCCGACTGATTTGGCGGCATTGACGTTGCCGCCGTACTTCAATTCTGTCTGACCCTTGGTGCGGCTGCTGGCGGCGCCCAAGGTCACTCCTTGGAGGTCGTCGATCAGTTGGGCGTAAATGTGCTTGGAGCTGCGGAAGACCGACAGCCGCGGGCGCTCCTGAGTGCCGACGATTTTCTTGCGCACATGCCGCCGCCGGCGCAATTGCCGGATCTTTTTCGCTTTTTGCTGGTCCATGTCGTCCTGCCTTTGGAACCCACGATTGCCGACCGCGGGTTGATCTTGGACTAGCCGCCGCTGGTGAAGGACTTGCCTTCCTTGCGGCGCACTTGCTCATTCTCGTAACGGATGCCCTTGCCTTTATACGGCTCCGGTTTGCGGACTTTGCGGACTTCGGCGGCGAATTGGCCGACCTTTTGCTTGTCCGCGCCCTTGATGATGATGGTGGTCGGATCGGGCAGCTCGACAATCACGCCGTCGGGCGGCGTCATCTTCACAGGATTGGCGTAGCCGACCGTCAAGACCACGGTTTTCTTGTCCATGCGGGCCTGATAACCGATGCCTTCGATCTTCAGTTTTTTCTCGTAGCCTTTGACGACGCCTTCGACCATGTTGTTAATCAGCGAGCGCGTTAGGCCGTGCAACGCGCGGTTCTGCCGTTCGTCGTCGGGACGGCTCACGCGCACGGCTTTGGCCTTGTCGTCCAGTTCGACTTTCAGGGCCGGATGCGGCGCGAACTCCAGTTTGCCTTTAGGACCTTCGACGAGGACCTTGCCGCCGGTCACTTGGACCTTGACACCGCTGGGGATGGCCACCGGTTGTTTGCCGATACGGGACATAGACGAACCTTTGCGTTGCTCACTTTCGTAGGACAGGTTGCCAACCTGCCCTACCAGACCTTGCACAGAATCTCGCCGCCCAGGCGCTGCGCGCGGGCTTGGCGATCGCTCATGATGCCTTTGCTCGTGCTTAGGACAGCGATTCCCAAACCGTCGAGCACCGGCGCCAGTTGTTTGTAGCTGCGATAGATCCTAAGACCCGGCGTACTGACCCGCTCGATAGCGCGGATGACTTTTTCGCCTTCCGGACCATATTTCAGAAACACGCGCAGGACCTTTTTCGGTTCTTTCTCATCGGCGGGACTGTGCAGTTTTTTCTGGCCGCCTTCGTCGACGAGCTTACCGACTTGGAAATCGAGTATGAAGCCTTCGTCTTTCAGGACCTGGGCGAGGCGTTCCTTCGTGTGGGTGGACGGCATATCGACCGCGGGGGCTTCAATGCGGTTGCCGTTCCGGATGCGGGTCAACATGTCGGCAATGGGGTCGGTCATCATGGCAAAAATCTCTTCAACGTAGGCCCCACGCTCCGCGTGGGGGAATACGGTCCCCACGCGGAGCGTGGGGACTACGTTACCAACTGGCTTTCATCACGCCGGGGATGAGGCCTTTGGAGGCCATGTCCCGGAAGCAAATGCGGCAAACGCCGAACTTGCGATAGACGGCGCGGGGCCGCCCGCACAGACGGCAGCGCAGACGGATGCGTATCCTGTCGCGCGGCCGGAGCTTGCCCTTTTTAGGGTCCTTCTTGCTCTCTTCCACTTGCTTTAGTTGCCTGTGGAATTCCACGAGTTTCGCACGGGTCGACATTTCTTTGTCCTGTGGGGCCCTTGCTTGCGCGTCGGGGTCGTTACGCGTCGGCATCGGGTTAGGCTTCGCGGAACGGCATGCCGAACAACCGTAAGAGTTCACGGGCCTCGTCATCGTTGCGCGTGTTGGTGACGAAGGTCACGTCCATGCCTTGAGTGAAATTCGTCTTGTCCGGGTCGATTTCGGGGAACACCATTTGTTCGGCGAGTCCGAGGCTGTAGTTGCCGTTGCCGTCGAAGCTCTTGGGGTTAATGCCGCGAAAGTCGCGAATACGCGGCAGGGCGATGCTGATGAGCCGGTCGAGAAACTCGTACATGCGCTTGCCGCGCAAGGTCACCTTGCAGCCGATCTCATTGCCCTCACGCAGCCGAAAGCCGCTGATGGCTTGCTTGGCCTTGGTGACCAAAGCGCGCTGCCCGGTGATCTGCGTCAGCTGCTCGGCGGACTGCTCCATGCGATTCTTGTCCTGGAGCGCTTTGCCGACGCCCATGTTGACGACGATCTTCTGCAGCTTGGGCAGACTCATCAGGTTCTTGCGTCCCAGTTTTTGTTGCAACTGGGGCACGATTTCCTTTTTGTATCGATCCTGCAACCGCGCCATGGCAACCTCAATGGGACCCTCGCCGGGGTCAATCTCGCATGATGGTGAGTGGTGAGTAGTGAGTGGTGAGTGGTAAGAAACGCACTCACCACTAACCACTAACTATTTCTCCGCGTACGCTGCCCGGGCTTTGCTCAGAAAGCCCAAGCTGGCGCCGCACTTTTTGCAATAGCGTTCCTTACGGCCGTCCGCCGTATAGCGCTTGCCCAGGCGCACGCCGCGCCGGCAAGCGCCGCAGAAGAGCTGGACGTTCGACAGCGCGATCGGCATTTCCTTGGACAAGCGGCCGCCTTGCGGATTGCGCCGGCTGGGCCGCGTATGCTTATACACTTTATTGATGCCTTCGACGATTACCTTGTTTTCCTTGGGCAACACGCGCAAGACGCGACCCGTGGTCCGCGCGCCGGCGGTGCCCGCGTCGTCGCCAGTGATGATCTCCACGATGTCGTCTTTCTTGATGTTCATGGCTTTTTTAACCACGGATTACACGGATAACACAGATGAAAACACAGAATCGTCGTTCCCTATCCGTGCTGTCCGTGTTATCCGTGGTTAAGACCCTCATACCACTTCCGCCGCCAGGCTGACGATTTTCATGAAGCCGCGGTCGCGCAGCTCGCGGGCGACGGCGCCGAAGATGCGCGTGCCGCGCGGATCGTTGTCTTCTTTGTTGAGAAGCACCAAGGCATTGCGGTCGAAGCGGACGTAGCTGCCGTCGTCGCGGCGCGTGGGCTGCTTGATGCGGACGATGACGCCCTTGACCACTTCGCCCGGCTTCACGTCGGCGCCGGGAATCGCTTTCTTCACGCTGGCGATGATTACGTCGCCCAGGCCCGCGTATCGGCGCTTGGTCCCACCCAACACCTTAATGCACATGCACTCTTTAGCGCCGGTGTTGTCGGCCACATCCAGATACGTATACATCTGAATCATATTGCACCTAAGTCCCGCCCGTGGGGCGAACATTCCTGTTTGCCCTCCCCAGTTGGACGGATTTGCAAACCGTCCTACGCGGCCGGCGTTGTTTCGCCTGTTTCCGGCGCCGGGGCGAGTTCCGGGCCTTTGGCGACCACGCGCAACAGCCGCCAGTTCTTGTTCTTCGACAGCGGGCGGGTCTCGACGATCTCGACCTTGTCGCCGACGCGGGTTTCGTTCTTTTCATCGTGCATGTAGCACACGGTGCGGCGGCGAATGTATTTGCCGTAGCGCGCGTGCTTGACCAGGCGCGGAATTTCGACGCGGCGGGTCTTGTTCATCTTGTCGCTGGTCACAACGCCGACTTCGACGCGGCGCTTGCCACGCTTTGGTTCGCTTGTCATCCGCTACGCTCCCTGAGCTGGTTGGATCGTGGCTGTGGGATGCTGGCCGCGAATTCCCATTTGTCGTTCCCTGACGATCGTCTTGATCTTGGCCACCTCGCGCTTGGCCTTTTGGAGTTCGCTTGGCGTTTCCAAACGATCGGTGGCGGACTGAAAGCGCAAATGGAAAAGGTTCTTGATGACGTCCTTGAGCGCCAAGTCCAATTGCTCATCTGTCATCTGTCGGTATTCGGAAGATTTCATGTCATTCACCGTTAACAGTCCCTCGCTCGCGCGTCGGGCTAGTGTTAGATGTTCGGTCTGCGCGCAACAAACCGGCACCTGAAAGGCATCTTGTACGCGACGCGGGCCAGGCAGTCTCGGGCGGACGCTTCGGGCACGCCGGCGATCTCGTACAACACCATGCCCGACTTGATCACCGCCGCCCAGTATTCCGGCTCGCCTTTTCCCTTGCCCATGCGCGTCTCGGCGGGAATGGCGGTCACGGACTTATGTGGAAACACGCGGATATACAGCCGCCCTTCGCCGCGAAGGAAGTGGCTGGCGGTGACGCGCCCCGCTTCGATCGCCTCGGCGCTGAGCCAGCCGCTTTCCAGAGATTGCAGGCCGAACTCGCCAAAGGACACGAAGTTGCCGCGGCTCGCTTTACCTCTTACCTTTCCTCTCTGGCTTTTTCGATACTTTACTCGCTTGGGCATTTGCGGCATTGCTGTCCTCCTCGGAGTCCAAGTAATCTCCGTTGTTGATCCAGACTTTGATGCCGATGTGCCCTTGTGCGGTCTTGGCCTCGGCAAACCCGTAGCCGATTTTCGCGCGCAGCGTGGACAAGGGAATGCTGCCTTCCATGGCGCTCTCGGTGCGGGCCATTTCCGAACCGCCCAAGCGGCCCGCCAACTGCACGCGCACTCCCTTCGCGCCCCCTTCCATGGTTTGGTCCATCGAGCGCTTCATCGTGCGCCGGAAGCTTTGCCGCTTCTCCAACTGCTCGGCAATGTCCTCGGCCACCAACTGGGCGTCCACTTCCGGCCGGTTGATTTCCATCGTCTTCACTTCGATGTGGCGATGGGCGAGATCTTCGAGCTCTTTCGTGAGCTTGTCCACTTCCTGGCCCTTCTTGCCGATGATCATGCCGACGCGAGCGGAGAAGATGAACACAACCACCTTTTCGCGCGTGCGCTCGATCCGGATCTTGGAGATGCCGGACTTGCCGTACTTCTTCTTGACAAAGGCGCGAATCTTCTGGTCTTCGACCAGCAGCTCGGCGAAATCGGCTTTATTCGCGTACCAGCGGCTTTGCCAATCTTCCATGATGCCGGTGCGAAAGCCGGTGGGCCGTACTTTTTGTCCCATGGACATCTCCGCAATAAGCAACGCTTCGGCGATGCGTTCGCCCTCGCCGGCGCATCACACCGGCGAGGAGACGATCGAACGCTTCGTCGAAGCGTCGCAAAAACAACCGCCTTTTGTGTGGTCGTCCACGCGAAGGACGACGGGGCTACTCTTCCGCCGGCGTTTCCTCCAAATCCGACACCGTGATGTGGATGTGGGCGTAGCGACGCTTAATGGGGTAGGCGGTGCCACGGGCCCGCGGCATGATGCGCCGCAGAATGGGGCCGCCGTCCACGCGCGACTCGATCACGACCAGTTCGTCCACGTCCCGCGCGCCACGGTCCTCGGCGTTGCCCAGGGCGCTTTTCAGCACTTGCTCGAGCAGCCGGGCGCTCTTGTTCGGGTAAAACCGCAGCGTTTCCAGGGCTTCGTCCGCGGCCTTGCCGCGAATCATGTCGGCAAACGGGCGGATCTTTCGCGCCGACATATCGGCGTATCGATAGATCGCCTTGTAATCCATGATGCCACCTCGCTTGACGGTAGCCAAATTCGCAGCAATTCGGGCGGGCTGGAACTTTTGCGAGTTCCGCTACAGAATTCCGGGGGCAGGATTTGAACCTGCGACCTCCAGGTTATGCATACCACTACAGCTTTCGCTGCCCGGCACTGCCGGTTTGTGGTCTGGACTTTACCTTCATCTTTCGGCGTTTCACCAGCCCGACGCGTGAGCGAGGGACTGTTAACTCCGGGAAGATGCCTGCCGTCAAGTCTCTACACCTTCTTCGACTAATGTCGAAGCTTGGCTCGGGGTTACCACCGCGAGAGGCTTCCCCGAATTTGGCAGGTGTCACACGGAAATCTCTTTCCGTGCAGCCCAGTGCGGGATCAACTCCCAAGCGTCTCGATACTTCGCGGATCGAGGCTTGCGCTGACGTTTGTCAGATTCCACGAGGTAAATCTGACTGCCGTAAGCAATGAACACATTGACCGGGAAGACATAGAACAAATCAAGCGCATCAACATAGATCAAAGCGAAGTCGAAATCGGTCTCGGCGTATGGATCACGGAGCATTTGTCGCCGGTTGGTCTTCGTGCGACGGTTATCCGTCATGAAGCAACCGGAAGGCTCGTAGAACCAAGCCGACTTCACCTGAACTCGAACCAAAGTGCTTTGGACATCGAACACCAAATCGTAAGATAGTCGGTCTCCGATCGCCTTCAAAACACCCCAGCCTCGCTTCAAGCCTTGTAGAATCGCTGCTTGCTCTGCAATGTCTCCTTTCAGCTTCGTGTCCATGGGTTAATCCTGAGTCGAGCCTGGCGAGCTACCACTGCTCCACCCCGGGATCGTTGCTTCTATTTCTTTTCGCCGCCGGCTGCGGCCCCCGCCGCCGCGGCCGCCGCTTTGGCCCTGCCGCCGCTATGTCCCTTAAAGATGCGGGTCGGGGCAAATTCTCCGAGCTTGTGTCCCACCATTTCCTCGGTCACATACAGCTTCATGAACTGCTTGCCGTTGTGAATGAGGAAATTGTGCCCGATAAAATCGGGTACGACCGTGCAATCGCGCGCCCAGGTTTTGATCGGCTCGCGACCGCCGCCACGCTGCTGCCGTTCCACCTTGGCGAGCAGCTTTTCATCCACATACGGGCCTTTTTTCAACGACCGGCTCATGCAGTCCCTCGGAATAGAGAAAGAAAATTATATTTTCCGCGGCCTTTTTCGGCCAGTCGATTTATCGTTGGCAGTGCCTCACTTGTGAAGCATTCATTCCTTTTGGGGGGCAAACAATGTTCGCCCCACAAACTGGGCCGCCGCCTCATGTCTTAGGACTGAGCATAGTGCGGTCCGGGCCGGCGGCGACGGATGATCGCCTTGTTCGAGGGCTTGCGTTTCTTGCGGGTCTTGCCGCCCTTGGACAAGACGCCGGTGGGGCCGCACGGATGCCGTCCGCCGGCCGTGCGGCCTTCGCCGCCGCCCATCGGATGGCTCACGGGGTTCATCGAGGTGCCGCGATTGTGCGGTTTGCGGCCTTTCCAGCGCTTGCGGCCGGCCTTGCCCAAGCTGATGTTCATATGGTCGGCGTTGCCCAAGGCGCCGATGGTGGCTCGACAGTCGGACGGAATGCGCCGGACTTCGCCGGAGGGCAACGTGATCTGCGCCCACGGCCCTTCGCGGGCCGTCAAAGTGGCGCTGGCGCCGGCGCTGCGGCATAGCTGCCCGCCGCGGCCCGGTTGCATTTCCAAGTTGTGCACCGCCATGCCGAGCGGGATTTTCCGCAACGGCAGTGCATTGCCCACGCGCGGCTCCACTTCCTCGCCGCTCATGACGCGATCGCCCGCTTTCAAGCCTTCCGGCGCCAGGATGTACGCCTTGGCGCCGTCTTCGTACTTCAGTAGCGCGATCCGGCAAGAGCGATTGGGATCGTATTCAATGCTCTCGACCGAAGCCCATACGTTGAGCTTGTCGCGCTTGAAATCGATGATGCGATACATGCGCTTGTGGCCGCCGCCGCGAAAGCGCGAGCAAATCACGCCTTGGAAATTGCGGCCGCCCTTTTTCTTGAAGGGCGTAACAAGCGACTTTTCCGGCTTTTTTTTGCGGTCGGTGATCTCGGCGAAGTCGCTGACGGAAGCGCCGCGGCGGCCGGGAGTCGTCGGTTTGTAATAACGGATCCCCATAACACGTCCTTTGTCGTTTGCCGTTCACCATCACTGCACGGGCGACGTGAACGCTAAACGATGAATCGTTGTTAGAAGAATTCGATTTTGTCTTCCTTGTGCAGTTTGACAATAGCCTTTTTCCAGTGCGACAGCCTGCCTTGGCGGAAGCGGTAACGCCGTTTCTTGCCGACGCGCAACTGCGTCCGGACTTTTTCGACGCGCACGTTGAACAGCTCTTCCACAGCCTTCTTGATTTGCGTCTTGGTCGCCCACAAATTCACTTGGAACGAATAGGCGTTGTGGTGCTCGTGCGTCGATTGGTGCGTGCCTTTTTCGGTCACCAGCGGACTGAGAATCACCTGGTGCGATTCCAGCTCGGGCCCCATTGTCGTTTTCTTTTTTGCGGTAGTTGCCATGGCTCCGGTCCTGTGATTCATTGCTTCTTTTGGCGCAGCTCATCCAGTGCGGCCTTGGTCAAAAGGAGTCGCTTCGGCTTCAGCACTCCGTACGCGTTGAACAAAGTGGCGGGCGCAACCTCGATGCCTCGGATGTTGCGCGCCGATCTGTATACGGTTTGGTTGGGGTCCACTTCGCTTTTGGCCAGGCCAACCAGGCACGTAAGACCCTTGAGCTGAAGATTGCGAAGCACTTCCACCATCTGTTTGGTTTTGATCTGGGGAAACTTCAACTCGTCTAGGATAACGGCTTCGTTGTCTTGCAGCTTGCTCAGAATGGCCATGCGCGTTGCTGCCCGGACGGCCTTCTTGGGCAGGTGGTATTCATAATCGCGCGGCTTCGGGCCCTTGGCGGTGCCGCCGCCTTTGCGCTTGTTGCTGCGGCGTGTGCCCACGCGGGCGTTGCCGGTGCCCTTTTGCCGAAAGAGCTTCTTGGTGCTGCCGGCGACTTCGCCACGGCGCAGCGTCGAATGCGTGCCGGCGCGCTGGTTGGCGAGGTGCATCAGTACGACCTCGTGCAACAGCTGGCGGTTGATCTTGCCGCCAAACTCCGCGGGGTCCACCTGCACGGAGCCGACAGTTTGTCCCTCGCGATTGACGACGTTTAGGCTCAAGGGAGCAGGTTTTTCAGTTGCCACGGCCACACCTTTGACAATCTCGGACAAAAACGCCCATCCTGCGTAGGTCAGGATTCCGCTCCTGACCATAGCGCCCAAGTCAAAATCTAACGACGATGGACAGGAACGGAATCCTATCCTACGTAGCGACGGACAGAAATGCCCGTCCTACGAGTACAAAAAACAAACCCAGGCCGATTCGCCGGAGCGGGCTGACCTGGGTTGAGCCGAACTTTAGCTGGCCGCGCCGGACAGCACGCGGATCTTAATGTCCACGCCCGGCGGCAAGCTTAGGCCTTTGTTGAGGGCCTCGATGGTTTTGCCCGTGGGCTGCAGGATGTCCACGAGGCGCTTGTGGGTCCTGATTTCGAATTGCTCACGCGACTTCCGGTCGATGTGCGGGCTGCGCAGCACGGTATAGCGCTCGATGCGGGTCGGCAGCGGGATCGGTCCATGGACGATGGCCCCGGTGCGCTGCGCGGTGTCCACAATCTCGTGCGCCGTGCGGTCCAACACTTCGTGATCGAAGGCTTCCATGCGAATCCGAATGCGTTCAGTCGCCATTGACAAGGGTCGATCTCCGCAAAACGCCGGCTCAAGGGAAAGACGTTAATCTATGCCCGGCGCGGATTCGTGTCAATTCAAACAGAAACAATAAAGGGAATTATCCGGATGTTTCGGCAGGACCGGTAGGAGGCGGCGGAGAGGAAGCAACGGGTGTTTCGTCGGTCGTTGCTTGCGGTTGAGCCGCCGCGGGCGTTGTTGATTCGGTCGTAGGCGCGGGCGTCGCCTCCGAGGTCGGGGCCGGCGGACTTTGTTTTTGTTCCGGCTCTTTGCGGGCGGCGAAAAACGCTCCCAGTTCGCTAAAGGAGCGAAGCGCCACTTTACCTTCCAAGGCTTCTTGGGTCAGTTTTGGCTTTGGCGGCTCGCGGCGACGGCGGCGCGGCGGCTGCGGCCGAGGCGGCGGCCCCGAGAGTTTCACGGGACCAGGCGACACTTCGCCCTGGGCAGCAGGCGCGGGCGCGCTCGACGGAATTTGGCCCGCGGCGGGCGCGGGCGGCGTCCGCTGCGGTGGTGCGCCGGGTCCGCGCCGATCGTGCCTCCGGCCGCGCGGCGGCGGCCGCCCGTCTTTGGCCGGCGGCGGGCCTTCGCGCCGGCCACGCGGCGGCGGCCGGTCTCCGCGCGGCGCCTGCGGCTGCCCTCTCTCCATGCTCTTGCGCTCCGTGCCGGGCTTGATCATCGTTAGCGAAACGCGCTGTTTCTCACGGTCCACCGACAGCACCCACACGGTCACCACTTCATGCACCGCTACCACGTCGTACGGGCTCTTGATATAGCGGTTGGCCATCTGACTGATATGGACGAGGCCGCTGTCTTTCATGCCGACATCCACAAAAGCGCCGAAATCGACCACGTTGAGTACGGTGCCCTTCAGTTCCATACCCGGCTTCAAATCGTCGATCTGCAGCACTTTCTTCTTCAGTATTGGCAGCGGCAGCTCGGCGCGCGGATCGTGCCCCGGAGCGGCCAGGGCATCCAACAAGTCCTGGATCGCGGCGGGCACGACGTTGTGTTTCTTCGCCAACTCCTCGGTGGACATCCCTTTGAGCTTGTTCGCCAAGTCAGAGGATGCATCCGTCATGGCGGCCGGCGTCAGCCCGACCTCGGTGAGGATCCCCTCAGCGATGCTATAGCTTTCCGGGTGAATCCAAGCGCGATCGAGTGGATTGGCGGCGTCGGGGATGTGCACGAAGCCTGCGGCCTGCATGTAACGCGCGGGCGCTAGACTCGGCACTTGTTGCAGTGCCGCGCGGCTAGTAAACGCGCCGTGCTTTTGGCGCTGGGCCGCCAGGTCACGCGCCACCATCTGATTGAGTCCGGACACGTGCCGCATTACCGGCACGCTGGCAGTATTGATGTTCACGCCGACCAGGTTGACGCACGATTCCACCGCCGCATCGAGCAATTCCTTCAGCTCTTTGCGGCCATGGTCGTGTTGGTGCACCGCTGTCAAGAGATGATGCGGCTCGATCTTCACCAATTCGCTTAAGGGGTCCTGCAGACGCCGGCCGATGAAAATGCTGGCGCGCAATCCCGCGTCCTGTTCGGGAAATTCCTCCCGGCCGACCTGGCTTACGCCGTAAACACTGGCGCCGGCCTCTTGGACGATCGCATAGGACAGGTCCGGGCAGTCTTTGCCGATCAAGCCGACAACCAGGTCTTCCAGGTCTTTGCAGCCATTGCCGTTGCCGATTGCGATCACTTGGATACTGTGTTTGACGACCAAATCCTTCAGCTTGGTTTTTGCTTCAGCGCGCCGATCCACCGGCGGCGCTTCGGCAATAGGCGCAGGCGCCGTGACGGTTGCAGCTTCCATCGGCGGCGTCGAAGGCGCAGCGCCGGTCGGTGTCGCAGGTTCGGCAGTCGTGGATTGTGCGGCTGGAGCTGCGTGGGTGGTCACGGACACTTGTGCTTCGGCGGGCGCCGCCGCCTGGGGCACACTCGTTGCCGCCGGCGACTCCGACGCTGCGGACGCAGATGTTGTGGCTTCGCCGCCGGGCGTCGCGGCCGTTTCCTCAGTTGCGCTTGGCGCTTGCTGTGGCGCAGGTTGCTCGCTTGTCGCGGCGTCCGGCGGCGGGTTTGCAACCCCCACGTTACTCGTTGTCGTAGCGACTTCTGATTTGTTCGGCGCAGCAGGCTTGGCTTGTTTCTCTTTAGACTTCTTCGCGGGCGAATGTAAATGGATGACCGCGCTGTCAAGCAAAGCGCCTTGCTCGTCGAGGACGGCGATTTTGCAGCCGGCGCGGACGCTGGGGTCGATGGCCAGCACGCGGGTATTCCGCAAAGGGGGCTGCAGCAACATGCGGCGCAGGTTGCGGGCGTGCACCGCGAACGCGTGCGTTTCCGCCTCTTCCGTCAACTCGCGGCGAATCTCTTTCTCGAGGCTGGGCACGATGAGCCGCTGGAGCGCGTCTTCCAGAATGGTCCTTAAGAGAGCCGCATGAGGCGACTTGAAGTCCGCTCCAGCGATCAATGCTTCGCCCCTGAGCGGCGGCAGCGGCGGCACAGGCAACGTCGCCGCTAACGGCGCGGCAGCTGTGGGAGGGTGCTGTGCGGGCGCGTCTTGGCTTACACCAGCGGACTCAATAGAGGTGGGATTCTCTGGCGGCGGCTCTGACGGCGGTGCGGCCGCGAGCGGTTCAGAGGTCGCCGGCGTCATTGTCGATTCCGCTGACGCTGTTAACAGTCCCTCGCTCGCGCGTCGGGCTAGTGTTAACAGTCCCTCGCTCGCGCGTCGGGCTAGTGTTAACAGTTCGGGCGGCTGTTCCGTCGCCGAGGCCGGCGAACCGGACTCGGCAGGAACGGCAGGCGCGACCGGCGAGCTTGCAGCAGCGGCGGACGTCGGAGGCGATGGCATTTTGCCCGCTTCGTGGAACAGGTGCTCCGCAAGCGCTCGAAGCGCCTGCTCTTTGACGAAGTCAGTGTTGTAGTCGAGGCGAACCTTGAGCACGTGCTCTCGTTCGCCGCGACCTAATGCCAGGATGCGATGCGGCTGGATTTGGCGGGCGGAATCGTTGAAGTTGAAGTACTCTTTGAACTCAAGCCCCTGTCCTTCGGGGAGTTTGTCGCTCTTGGCCGACACCATCTTGCCCGATTCCCAAAGAGCCATGCGCGTGGCGGCACGGACGGCAGCGGTCTCGGAAATCATTTCCGCCAAGATCGCCTGAACGCCGGCGCGGACGTCCTCGGGCGCTTTGAGTTCCTTCTCGGGGTTGACCAGGGCCGGCAGCAATTCGTCGAGATTGGCGACGGCCGCGTCACTGTGCCAAACCGCCAAGGCAGCCGGTTCCAATCCTTGCTCGCGGGCCTTGGTGGCTGGTGTGCGTTTCTTGGGCTTGAACGGCAAATACAAATCCTCGAGCCGCTTGATCGTATCGGACTTCTGAATGGCTTGGCGCAGCTCGTCGGTGAGTTTTCCCTGCCCTTCAATGCTTTTGAGGATGGTCTGCCTGCGATCGGAAAGTTGTCGGAGAAACTGAGCGCGGGCTTGGATTTGCCGCAGGATGTCTTCGGGCAGGCCGCCGGTTAGCTCTTTGCGATAGCGCGCCAAGAAGGGGATGGTGTTGCCTTCATCGAGGAGCTTAACGACGCTTTCGACTTGGACCTTGCGGATTTGCAGGTCTTGAGCAATGCGGGAGCATTCCTGCGGCGTAATTGGATGCATGGTTAACTCACCCCCAAAGCCGAGCCGGGGGATATGCCCTCTTCCCTTCGCGCAAGCGTGATCGCTTGGGACTCCAGCAAGCGGATGGGAGTGCGACGCATTCCACTACCCAATGGACTGCAAGGCACCGTCGCCACACACTGAGTTTGACTAGTCGACCTGTAATCTTGCTGGCGAGCGTAACTTAGACGGGACCAAACGCAACGTCAAGAGGAGCGGGGAGTAAAGCGCGGAGCGCGGAGGGTGGAGCGCGGAGAGTGGAGCGCGGAGGGTGGAGCGCGGAGAGTGGAGCGCGCTTTGCGCTCCGCG
>JAKEHV010000166.1 GCA_022614915.1 Gemmataceae bacterium
AATCTCGACCCCAATTGCCCGACCCACAACGGCACCCGTCCAGGATGCGGCGCACTGGTGTCGCTGTTGGAAACGGCGGCGGGCGTCAAAGCCTTCAGCGTGGGCAAGCCCAGTCCCGTCATGCTTCGCGCCGCTCGCAAAGAACTCGGCCTGACCACGGAGGAAACCGTCGTCATCGGCGACACCATGGAAACGGACATTCTGGGCGGCGTGCAACTTGGCTTCAAGACGATTCTTGTTCTAAGCGGCGGCACGCGCCTGGAGGACTTGTCGCATTACGCTTTTCGGCCCGACCGAGTCGTGAAGTCCATTGCCGATTTGAGCCACGAGCGGATTGCGCAAGAGTTCTTTTCGGAATCCGTGAAGAAATCTAAGGATTCACCGAATGTCCGAGCGATGGTGCGGATGAATTAAGTAGGGTCTCGTTATTCTTCGCCATTGACAACGATCCGTCGTGCGACACACGCGTCGTCATAGGTTGATTCCAAGTCCAGCGGAATGCTCTGATCCGCGGCAATCCACAGCGGCAGCGTCGGCAGCGGCCCGCCCACGGTTAGCGCCTCTGCCCAAATATCCAGATGCATCTCGCCGCTCGGTTTCGCAAGACTGCGATACGCCGTGGCATACAAATCCTGCGCGCCTTGCCCCGGCGTCGACACAATCATACGCAAAAGTTCGAGCAGTTCACGATGTAGACTGGCGTGACGTTCCGTTACCACATCGACGATGATCAAACCCACTCGGTCCTGCAAGTAAGAGGCGCACTTGATTGCGAACGACCGGCGGTTGCTGGGTCGATCCTTGTTCGCCGGGCTGACGAGTTCGATGGCGGCGACCAAACGCGGCCCGCCCGTTTCTTGGAAAACCTGGACTTCGAAGAATTCAGGCAACGTGAAATCCAAAGGTGCGGTTACCATGGGTTGCGGAAGCGCATGCACTGCGGGCCCAGCAATCTTGCTGATTCCGCCTACAACGTGCAGTTCGGCAAAGTAACACTTGGGTAATGGTCCGGCGTTCAAGCCGCGCACGATGGCCTCCCCCCAGCCATTAAGAAAACTATCGAAATGACGACGGTTGCTCAAAGGCGGGTGGAAATGGTCATGGAGCGGCATGGAGCGATCTCATTCGAGTTCATTTTGAGTGTGGAGCAAGTGCTTGCTGTACTTCCGCGATGATCTCCGGTCGCTCTGCCATGGCACCAATGCCAACATCCTCACAGGCAAGTTTTTTGGAAATTGGTTGCACGACGCGCAGGGCCGAGCAGTTAGCGTTGATCCAATGCAAGAGCGCGTCCAAGTCAAGATCAGCCGGCGGCTCCGTGAGGGCGTCCACGGCCAATTGCTGAAAGTGTCGTAGCGTCAGCGGGTGCTCCCACATGAGCGTATTCATCGCCGGCGCCAACACGACGGGCCGGCTGCGGTCCCAGGCGCGCCACACGCAGGTCAGGCAGTTGTCGGCCAGGCCGCACGCGAGCTTGGCCAGCGTGTTGGCGTCCAACGGGGCGATCACGAAGACGTCGGCCCAGCGGCGCAGCTCGATGTGGACGACTTTGTCGCCGCGTTCGTAGCGTTGGCCGCTGTCGCGACCGGGCCATTCGTCTTCATCCAGGTAAACGACATCGGGATTGCGCCGCGCCTGGCCGCTGCTGGTGATCGGTTCCAGCTCCAAGGGATCGAAGAAATACAAAGAGGGCCGCGTGGCCACGACTTTGACCAGATGGCCGGCGCGGCGCAGGCCTGTATAGAGATTCGGCGTGTAGATCGCCGCAACTGAGCCGGTCACGCCGAGAAGCACGTTTGCCATTTCTCTTCCACTGCTTGAATAAGCCGCTCCGCCAGATCGCGGCGGCTGACTTTCTCATAACCCGACATGATCGGGCCCAAGTACGCCCAATGCGCCGCGCCCTCAAGCGTATTCGCCACCATGAAGTCGGCCGCCGATTGCTGTCGTGACTTTTCCGCGATCTCCAAGAGCAGTTCGTCCGCCACGCCGACTTCCAGCTTGAACTTTACCAGAACGCCGCGAAAACCCCAATCCGTGCGAATCTTGTCCACGAGCTTCGGCGCGCGCACCAAACGCAGCCACAGCTCCGGCTCGTCGCTCTTCACTTTGCCTGCCGCGCGATCGACAAGTCCCGGCGTCTGACCCGATTCCCCCTGCCAATACAGGGATTTCGCGTCAAAGCGCGTACCATGCCCTGGTGAGTAGACTCCGGCGGGCAGATAATCGCTAACTGCCGCGCAATGGATTACTGCTTCGAAACGGCCGCCGCGGATTTCCTGCGCCATGAGGCGGTCGAGAGCCTCGAATACGCGATAGGACAATATCCGCCAGCGCGCGTCGTCCAGTTTTAGTTCTTTCTTCAAATCACTTACGGCTTCCGGGTGAGACGTCAGCAGCGTCACAGCGTGTCCGCGTCGATACGCTTCCAAAGCGATGGCCGCACCGGTCCGCCCGGTGAAGATGTTCGTAAGGCAGCGGACCTTGTCGATGGGTGCTTGCGTGTTGCCGGCGGTGACGAGGACGTTCATTTTTTGCGCTCGACGAAGCAGTCCAAATTCATCATAGCGTCGAATGCGCTGTTGTGTGACTTTGAAAGTGAAGGACTTGAGATAGAGGCAAATAATCCAACTTAATCAGCGACCGCCTTTGGATTTCGCGAGTTGTGCGACGTGCCGTTCCAGGGCCGCTTCCGGTGAAGGGTAGATGGCCTCCAGGCGCGGCCGGAGCGGTCCGGTGCGCGCGCCGCGCAGGTCGTGCAGGTAGGTGATCAGCGCTTGCCGCGCTCTTTGGTCGCTGCGTAAGAGGAAATGGACCCAGGCCCACGCTTCGCGATACTCGGCCGGCGTCATCTGCTGCACGTCGGTCAGTTGTTCCAGACGCTCCAGGCCGAGCTTGCCTTGGCCGTCGCGGTTTAGCTGCAGCACATGCTGCAGGTTGACGCCGTTCCAGCCCGGCGGCACTTCGAAAAACTCGGCCAAGCCCTCGTCGAGCCAGAGCGGCACGTCTTTTAGAACGCAGTGCAATAAGGCGTGGGTTAACTCGTGCCGCAAATCCTGCTGGATGCGGTCGCCCCAATAGGTGTAGACGTAGAGGTCCTCAACGCCGCCGAGCCGGCGCGGCTGGGCGACGAAGAACGCGCGGCGCTTGGGCAGATCTGGGTATTTGAGTTGCATGAAGCGTTCGTAGCGCTCGCGGGTTTCGAAAAGATAGACCTGGACCAGCGCTTGCGACGGCGGCAGCTGTAGTTCTTTGTAAACCTGTTCGCCCAGTTGACCCAATTCGCGGAACAGCGGCAGGTTGCGCTGGATCTCGAAGTCGGAGAGAAAAACAAATTGACCGACGCGCTGGCTGTGCTTGAGGCTGGCGGTCTCCGTCTTGTCGCGCTCCGCAACGTCTTTGCCGAGCGACGGAAAAGACACGACGTTGCAGCCTGCCGAAAGAGCAGAGACGAAAACCAGCGGCAGTCCGACGATGGTGCGGAACAGTTTCATCCCTAGCCCATTCGATTGACAGTCCAGAAGGGCGGCATGGTACGGGCAGATGCGCGTCGGGACAAGGCGAATCGCATCGCTTACTTTAAGGGCCGGCCGCTGCGTTCGTTCTTGCGCACCTTTGCCTTGGTTGCGCGGTCTACGGCTTTCCACCAGACTTTCCAGTCGCCCGCGCCGTACAAGCCCCAATCCAGATAGGTGCGCAAAAAGCGGAGCCGGTCTGTGCGCGTGATAGGGGAGGTTTGCAAGAAGCTGGCGTTCAGGCGGGCGAGGTTTTGGACTTTGCGCGAGCGCGCCAAGCGCCGGTGCCGCCGCACGCCCACCAGGTCGATAAGCCAGATGGTCGTGGGGAATACCGGCAGTAGGCTGTTTTGCTCGCCGCCCCACGGGTTTGAAGAAAAGGGGGACAGAAACTGGGAATAGTCTCGGCTGACTAGCAGATTGCTCGCCTTGAGGTCGCGATGAGATAAACAACGGCTGTGCATTTCACGGACAACTTGGGCCGCCAGATCGATCTGCCTGCGCACGAGCCGGCGGCGTTCGGACTCGGGGAGGCGCTTCAGGTCGGCCAGGAATTCGTGCAAGTCGTGCGCGTCGGCGATCTTCTCCGTAAGCAAATAGCCTTCGCGGCGAAGTCCCAGGCGGGAGCGCTCTAAGACCGCCAAGGGCCGCGCCGTCGGCAGGCCGCGCTCGCGAAATCCTTGACCGTGAATCCAAGACCGCAGCGCCGGCGTGTGCCGCACCAGCGCCGCCCAGGGATCGGTCCAGCTCGTCATCTTGAAGCGCTTATAGATTACGCGTCGCGTTTGACCGCCGGCCACAAGATCGAATTCCACCACAGTGCAGCTTCGTGAATCCTTGAGAACGCGCGCCTCCGGCCAGTGGAAGGGAACGTCAGGATCGGCCACCAGTGCTTCCAAGGCGCCTTGGTCGAGATCGGTAATCGCGTAACCCGCGACGCCGTCGCCGCGGACGCGCTGGTAATAGCGATTGCTTTTGAGGCAGCGGCGGTCACGATGCTTCCAGAATTCGAGGCTGGAAGCGCGCGTGCGCCGTTCCAATTCGTCCGCCTCCACGAAACCCGCGCGGGTGTGCAGAAACGCGCAACCCTTGCCGGCTGCGCGCGCTAGCCGATAGGTTTGCCAGAAGCGCAAGCGGTCCGCCCGGCTGGAGCGCAACACAAACCAGCGGTTGAGCATGACCAGGTTATCCAGGCTTGTAGGCCAGGTTAGCGGCGCGCCCAAGTGGACCGCATTCAAATCGATGAGATACAAGTCCAGGCGATCGTCTTCCCAAAGCCGGACGAGAAGGTTGCCCGCGTGCAGATCGTTGTGGCAAATGCCGGCGTCGTGCAATCGGGCGGCCAAGAGGGCCAGCTCGCGCGTGAGCTGGTGGCGAATGCGGATGCAGCGCGCCGGCCCCAGCGCGGGCAAGGCGCCGGCGACAAAGCGATGCAGCGGCTCGGCGTCTTCGAGGGCGCGCGTGACCAGAAAGCTCTCGCCGGCCCCAAGAAAAGTCCGCTCTTCGCCGAGCGCCAACGGCTCGAACGTCGCGATGCCGCGCGCCGCCACGGCACGGGCCCGGTCAAACTCCATCCGCGCCTTGCTCGGCCGCACCAGCTGCCGCAGCCAGCTCGGCCAGTCCGGCAAGCGATTGTGCTTGAGATAAAAACAAATCTCCGGCAATTCGACGAAGTAAACGTTGCGATGCGGTCCTTGCTTGACGATGCGCGCTTGGCCCGCGCGCAGCCATTCGGGCAGGCGGATGCCTGAAGGACCCAAGAGGAGATCGGCCAGACTCGGCTTGATCTGCCAGCGAAAGCCGCCGCGATCCTCCAGGTGCAAGAAATCGCCTGCCGTCTTTACACTGCCGCCGTCTGTGCCGCCGACCTGGGGCTCAATGATCCTAACAGTTCCAGCCATAAGGCTGCCCCTTGCTTGACATGAAACTCCGCATCCACCCGCCGGCGGCCCGCTGCGCCCATGCGCCGGCGCAACTCCGGGTCGCCGCTGAGGCGCTCGATCGCC
>JAKEHV010000167.1 GCA_022614915.1 Gemmataceae bacterium
ACGACTTCTCCGTTCTGGAAAATGCGGACGATGCCTGACGATTGGCTGACGGCGACAGCGATGGCCTTGGTCTTCTTGGTGACGGCGGCGGCGGCCCAGTGCCGCGTGCCCAACCCTTTGGAGATAGTAATCCCCTCCGCCGGCGCGTCGATGTACATGCAGGCCGCCTCGGCGACGCCGTCGCGCTGAATGATCAGCGCCCCTTCAAGCTGGGCGATGTCCTTGATCTGCTCGCGCACGCGCGGATCACGCAGGTCGCGCTCCTTGGCACTGTAGCCGCGGAACGGATTGAAGTTGAGCGGCCGGCACATGGTCAGCACCTTTTTCGTATCGCCGACCACGAACATGGTGCCGACCGGCTTGCCCTCGCGCCCCTCGCGGCCGATTTCCGTGGCCAGGTCCACGACGGCGCGGAGCGTCTCCAACGGCACCTGCGTGTCGAGCTTGCGCAAATCCTGTGCGCTTAAGCGTTCCAGGTGTTCGCCCAGGTGGATGATGCTCATCGTGTCGATCGGCCCGGGCCGGTCTTCCTCGACGCCGATGCCGTTATAAAGGGCGATGACGTGGGCGCCGGAGCGAAGCTTGTCCTGAGCGACGGCTTCCAAGAGGGCGAGGCTCATTTGCTCCTGAATCGGGGCCGGACCCGGATCGATGTCCAGAACGGCCAAGTCTTTACGATGCAGCAGTTTTTGCGTCAGCTCTTTGTTCTGGGCGACGACGAGCAGCTTGTCCGCCGGCAGCGCATCGATGACGTCGTCCCAGTCCAGGTTGGTTTCCGTCAGAATCAAGACGGCGTCCGCGGAGATTGAGTCGCTGACGTGTCGCGCCGCGGAGAGCAATGCGAGAGTTTGCTGCGCCAATGCCATAATGAAAGGAGTTGAACGACACCCTCGGTTCCATCGCGAAGTTGTTGTATCCTAGAGCGCGAAAAGGAATAGTGCAATGCGGCTCTGGCGACGAAGTTAGGTTTTTCTCTTGGGCGCGTTCCAAATGAATCGAGCTTGCCCTAAAAGCGGCGAATGGGTGACAATGACAGCCTCACAGGCTTGCTAGAGATTGGGTGGCATGCCTTGGCGGATCGTTTGCAACGAGGGCGAACCCGCAACTAGCACCGCCAAGGCATGCAAAAGCGCCACGCACGTTGGCGCTTCTGCATGCTTTCGCCGTGCCGGTCCAAAGTTCGCTCTTGTTGCAAAGGATCGGCGAAAGCATGGCACCCGCCGTTGCTGGATCCCTGAAACTTTTGCCCAACGGGGTGGCCGCCATGCAAGAGACCATTCTTCAATCCATCGGCAAGACGCCGCTCGTTCGGCTCCGGCGCGTCACGGAGGGGCTGACGGCCTGCATTTATGTCAAAGTCGAGTCGGAAAACCCCGGCGGCAGCGTCAAGGATCGCGTGGCGCTGGCCATGGTCGCCGAGGCCGAGCGGCGCGGCTGGCTGCGGCCCGGTGGCACCATCATCGAAGCCACCGCCGGCAACACCGGCGTCGGCCTGGCCATGATCGGCGCCGTCAAAGGCTACCGCTGTATCTTTGTGCTTCCCGACAAAATGAGCGCCGAAAAGATTCGCCTCCTCAAGGCCTACGGCGCCGAGGTCGTCATCACCCCCACCGCTGTGCCTCCCGATTCGCCGGAAAGTTACAACGGCGTCGCCGATCGCTTGTCGCGCGAAATCCCCGGCGCGTGGCGGCCCAACCAGTTCACGAACCTGTCGAACCCCGACGTGCACTATCGCACCACGGGCTTCGAAATCTGGGAGCAGACCGACGGCCGCCTGTCCGCCTTCGTGGCCGGCGTCGGCACCGGCGGCACCATCTCCGGCGTCGCCCGCTATCTCAAGGAACAGAATCCGGAAGTCAAGATCATCGGCGCCGATCCGGAAGGCTCGGTCCTCTCCGGCGATTCACCGCGTCCCTGGAAGGTCGAGGGCATCGGCGAAGATTTTGTCCCCAAGACGTTTAACAGCCAGCTCGTGGATGAATGGATACGAGTCAGCGACGCGGAGTCCTTCCACACGGCGCGGGCCTTGGCCAAGCGCGAAGGTCTGCTCGTCGGTGGTTCGAGCGGCACTGCGGTTGCCGCGGCGCTGCGCTACGCCCGCCGGCTGACGGCGGATCACATGGTCGTCGCCCTCTGCGCCGACACCGGCCGCAATTACATGAGCAAACTGTTCGACGACGACTGGCTCGCCGCGAACAAGTTGCTCCTCAGCGTCGAGACGCCGCACTCGATCGCCGACCTCATCAAGACGCGCGGCAAACGCCAGTTGGTCACGGTGACACCCAAGGCGACAGTAGCAGAGGCCATCCGATTGCTGCAGGACAAAGGCTTTTCCCAGTTGCCCGTATTAGAAGACGGCGCGCCGGTCGGCAGCATCCAGGAAGTAACCCTGGCCCGCATCCTGCACGATCAGCGCGACCCGGACAAAGTCACCGTCGGCGAGATCATGGCTCGCCCGCTGCCGCAACTGGAAACGATCGTGCACTTGGACGAAGCATATCGGCTGCTGCTCGCGGGCAACACGGGCGTCCTCGCCGTTCAGGACGGCAAAGTGGTCGATATTCTGACGCGCATCGACCTCATCAACTATTGGAATCAGACGCGAAAATGAGCCGTCTCCGGTTCCGTTTTGCATTCGCGCACATGCTACTTACAATTCTGGTCATTCGATCGGGTACGAGATTGAAGTGCAGCGAACAGGCATTGAAATTTGAGCGTAATTCAATTGTGCTCGCTGATTGACGAATCGCCCCTAAGGAGCAACACATGTTGCGACTATTGGGGATCTGTGCCGCCATAGTTATCTTCGCGAGCGTATCAACTTCCGATGCCAACCACAATTCTCCGTCCCCGCGCGCCAACGCCGCTGCTGAGCGCCGCACCGCAGCCGACGAAGTTGAGTTTACTTCTTGCCCCCTGCTGCGGCGCGGCCTGTTTGGGCGGCGGTTGCGATGGGCGCCCACGGTTTGCCCGCCGATCAGCACGGGGGTTGACCTTCGCTTCCGGCCGACGAAAGAGGCGCCGGTCTTTGTGGAGGCAACCTCCAAGCACACGCAATACATGAAAGTTATGGGCCAGGGCATCTCGCAGACGAACGACCAGCTTTACCTTTTTGAAACACGGCCGATGGACGAATTGCAAACGGGAGAGCGAATTCTTTCCTGGAGGATTATCGGACTTAAGTTGTCGCTGGACATTGGCGGCAACCAAATCGCCTATGATTCGACCAACGCTAACGCGCCAACGGTCTTGAGCGATTTTTTCAAAGAGCTGAAGGGCCTTGAGTTTCGCACACATCACCGGCCCGATGGGACGATCGGCAAGATCGAGATCGATCGAGAAACTTGGATGAAGCGTCCTCTCGCGGTGCAAGTGGAGCCGCTTCGGCACTTGATGATTGAGGAGTATCTGCGCCCGTTTCTCGAACCCGGATTTATGTTACCCAATCGAACAGTCCGCGCCGGCGACTCATGGACGCGTTCTTCAACGGTCGATGCCGGGCACCTTGGCAAGTACTCCCTGGAGCAGCGCTTTACGTATCGGGGAGCGGACAAGGACCTGCACCGCATTGATATTGGAACGAAATTGGTGCACACAGCGCCCAAGACGCGCGACGGACTTCCTTTCGCTATTACGCAGTCCGATGTGAAGAGCACGGATTCCACAGGCACAGCCTGGTTCGACGCGGCGCTGGGCCGAATCGCGCGGTATGAGACGCGTCTCCGCCTGGCCGGTTCCATAGTCGTAGTGGTTGGCGGTCAGCAAACGACGGTCGAATTAGAAGAATGGAGATACGAAACGCTGCGAACGTACGGTCGGAACCCCTGGCAGAAGAAGGAAGGCGATGGAAAGGAAAGTCCGCGCAGTCCTCCACGCTAATTCCGGTTCCGTTTTGCATTTCCGCCGCGCCCGTCTTACAATTCTCCTCATTCCCATTCCCGGCTCGAAAAGGATTTGCCATGCGCCGTTTCAACCTTTGCATCGTCGCGCTGTTCCTCTGCCTGCCCTCCGCCCACACACAAGAGAAAAACGCCGCCAAGCGCCCCCTCACCGTCGAAGACCTCTGGAAAGTCCAGCGCGTCGGCAAACCAGCGATTTCGCCCGACGGCAAGTGGGTCGCGGTCGAAGTCACGACTTTCTCCATGGAGGAAAACAACAGCACTTCGAATATCTGGCTGCTCTCAACCGATGGCAAAACGCAAAAGCAACTGACCAACTTCAAAGGCAAAAACTCCGGCCCGGTCTGGTCGCCGGACGGCAAGACTATCGCGTTCGTGTCGAAGCGCACCGGCGACGTGCCGCAGATTCACCTCATTTCCCCTGAGGGCGGCGAGGCCCGGCAACTTTCCAACTTGCCGATGGCGCCGACCGCATTGAAATGGGACCCTCTCGGCAAAAGAGTTTTCTGCATCGTCGAAACCTGGCCCGACACTCCCGACGACGACAGCTTCAAGAAAAAAGAAAAGGCGCTGAAGGACGACAAAGTGCAGGCGTTCATCATCGACCACGCCCTGTATCGCTATTGGGACCACTGGATCGCGGACGGCAAACGGCCCGTAATCTTCTTCGTTGACGCGGTGACCGGCAAGCACACGAACCTGTTTGCCGGGTTGAAGCTGCACCTTCCGGTCACCGGCGCCAGCGCGGACCTGTTTGACATTTCACCCGATGCCAAGGAGATTTGCTTCACGGCCGATTCAGTCGAGGAACTGGGGACCGATTTGAATCTCGACATATACACCATGTCGGTGGACAAACCGGGAGTGCCAAAAAATCTGAGCGCTGATAATCCGGCCAACGACAGCGATCCTCGTTATAGTCCGGACGGCCGGCTGATCGGTTTTCTACGGCAATCGACCAAGTTTTTTTATGCGGACCTTCGCCGCCTGATGATATTGGATCGCGCTACGGAGAAACTCTGGCTCCCGGTCAAAGATCGAGACTATTTGAGCGACCTCACCAACGACCAAAAGCCCTTTGATCGCTCGATTAACCGCTTTCTGTGGTCCAGCAATCGCTTCGTGTTGTTCGAAGCGGAGGATCAAGGCCACGTGCGCGTTTTCCTCGGCGGCGGGGAGGGCGCGGGCGTGCTGGCGGCCTTGACGAGCGGCCATACCGATCACGACCTCGATCTTTCTGCGGATAAGAAAACCGCCGTGTTCGTGCGCTCCCATTTTGGCTTGCCGGCAGCACTCCACGTACTTCGACTGGAAAGTAAATCAGGCGCTGACATCAGCCTGAAACCCCAAGGTCAGCACGTCGTTTTCATCGCGCCGTACAAGGACCAGAGAATCGATCACTTCAATGAATCCCTGGCTGCCTCGTGGGACCTCAGCGAAGTGAAAAACGTGACCTACAAGGGTGCCGACAACGAGGACGTACAAATGTGGATTGTCTACCCGCCCCAATTCGATCCCAAGAAAAAATACCCGTTGCTTCTGGTCGTGCACGGCGGCCCGCACAACGCCATCCCGACCGATTTCCACTTTCGATGGAACTTGCACCTTCTGGCTGCACAGGGCTATGTCGTCGCGTGTCCAAACTTCCACGGCTCCTCCGGTTTCGGCCAAAAGTTCTGCGACTCCATCACTGGCGACATGGCGAGCAAGCCCTTCTACGACTGCATGAAGGCCACGGACTACATGGAAGCAAAGCCGTACATCGACAAGAACCGCATGGCCGCCGCCGGCGCGAGCTACGGCGGCTACATGATGGCCTGGTTCAACGGGCACACCGACCGTTTCAAAGCCATGGTCTGCCACGCCGGCGTCTACAACTGGCACACGCAGATGGCCTCGGACATTGTGCGTGCTCGTGAGAGAGCGCTCGGCGCGTTGCCGTGGGGCGACATCGCCCGCATCGACAAGCAGTCGCCGCAGCGCTTCGCGGCCAACTTCAAGACGCCGACGCTGGTCATCCACGGTGAGAAGGACTTTCGCGTGCCGGTGGCGCACGGCTTCGAGTATTACAACACGCTGCGCTTGAAGGGCGTGCCGACGCGGCTCGTCTATTTCCCGGACGAAAACCACTGGATCATGAAGCCGCAGAACAGCCGGTTATGGCACCGGGAATTCTTCGCCTGGCTGGACAAGTATTTGTCGCCGCGCGTGGAAGCCGGCAGTCGCTAGAGTAATCTCTTTGATCTGACATTTAACAAGAAAGGACAGGACATGCGCACCATTGTTCGTCAGCTTGGACTTTTGGCGGGCCTCTTGAGCATCAGCGTCGCTTTGACCGCGGCCTGGGCGGGCGAAAAGAAGAACCCCGCGAGCACGCCGTCGCCGCGCAAGGGCAAAGACGGACAGCCGGACGCCAACTGGATGAAGCGACACGACGGCTTCGTCGAGATCGCGAAAAAAGGCGGCGTGGACGTATTGCTCCTGGGCGATTCTATCACCGACGCCTGGCGGCAAAAAGCAGCCAAACCCGCCTGGGACAAGCTCTTTGAGCCGATCCAATCCGCCAATTTCGGCATTGGCGGCGATCAGACGCAGCACGTGCTTTGGCGCATCCAGAATGGCGAGCTGGACGGCATCAAGCCCAAGCTCGTCATGCTGATGATCGGCACCAACAACACGGGCGGCCATAGCGCCGAGCAAATCGCCGAAGGCATCACGGATATCGTCAAGACGATTCACCAAAAATCGCCGGCCTCGAAGATCTTGCTGCTCGCCGTGTTTCCGCGCGCCAACAAAACCGGCGACCTGAACACCAAGATCCCCGAGATCAACAAGATCACTGCCAAGCTGGACAACGGCAAGACGGTGAAGTATTTGGACATCGGCGAAAAGTTCCTCGTGGACGGCAAGATGTCCAAGGACATCATGCCCGATTACTTGCACCTGAGCGGCCGCGGCTACGAAATCTGGGGCGCGGCTGTGACGCCGACCATTCACGCCATGTTGAAGAATAGATAATGGCAAGGACCGTTTAGCGTTCGC
>JAKEHV010000168.1 GCA_022614915.1 Gemmataceae bacterium
AACTTGCACCTCGAGCTGTCCGGCAAGCGCGTGATCTCGTGGTGCCGCTACCAGGGCTATCCCTTCGAAGCCAGTTACACGCAGTTCGAGGACAAGCCGCAATTCGCCGAAGTCGAAGAAATCGCCAACAAGTACATTCAGCTCTATACCGCGGGCAAAGTGGACCGCGTGGACGTGGCGTATTCCAAATTCATCAACGCCGCCCGGCAGATGCCAGTAGTAGAAACGTTATTGCCCTTGTCGGCCGTTCCCGGACAAGGCGATGGGACACCAGCCCGAAGCGCAAGCGAGGGAACACCCGACCGAAGCGCAAGCGAGGGGACCATCCAGCGAAAAATCGAATACGAATTTATGCCCAGCGCCGCTGAAATCTTGGAAGAGCTATTGCCGGTGTCCTTCAAAATTCGGCTGTTCAAGTGCTTCCTCGACGCGGGCGTGAGCGAGCAGATTGCCCGCCGGGTTGCCATGAAGGCGGCCACGGAAAACGCCGGCGAAATGATCAAGAATCTGACCCAGAAATACAATCGCGCCCGCCAAGCGCAGATCACCAAGGAGATCGCGGAAGTTATCGGCGGCGCGGAGGCGCTGAAGTAACGAGAAAACACCCACCATCGAAAGATTCAATGAAGTCACAGCTTGCGCGCGCGAATAGCCGGGTTCCTCGTCATGCGTGGGCGCTGGATACCAGCAGTTTCTTGACAAAGGTCTTTTGGCGGATGTACCGTCCGATGGGCGCCAAAATAGAGCCCAAGAAAGTTATCAAGAAGCTGAGAGAGGCAGGCGTAATTGGCCTTTTGCTGGGAACACATGGCGTCGGCGGTTGGCGAAGTCAGGCGCGCGCTACCGAAGATGTGGATTTATTGATTAGAAAGCGCGACCATGCCAAAGCCGTGCAAGCCATCGCCAAGGCTTTTCCCAAGCTGAAAGTGAGTGACACTCCAGTGGTCACTCGTTTTTTGGACGCCGACACGGATGAACCCGTAATCGACTTGATGAAGCCAACGGACGAGTTGTTTAAGGTCGCGTTTCGATTCTCGATTCCGGTTGGCGACTCGCATCGAGTCCCCGACTTGGAATTGGCACTGGCGACAAAGTTTGCGGCCATGGTGTCGCCATTCCGCAAACGGTCGAAGAAAATCGTGGATGTGGGCGATTTTGCGGACATCGTCGAAGGCCATTTGTCAGAAATTGACTTCGCAAAACTGCAAAAACTCGCGAACAAGGTTTACCTCCGGGGCGGACAGGAGATTGTCAAGTTGGTGCGCGATATCGAAGACGGACGAAAAATTGAGATTTAGGTTTCTCGAGATTGTGGAGCATTCATGGCAGCAACCAACGGTCAACATCTCGGCAAAGTAATCCAAGTCATCGGCTCGACCTTCGACGCCGAGTTCGACGAAGGACATTTGCCGGAAATCTACAACGCCATCAAGATCGACGAGGAGTTCAAGGGCGTGAAGCTGCGGCTGACCGGCGAAGTGCAGCAGCATCTGGGCGGCAACCGCGTCCGCTGCGTCGCCCTCGGCTCGACCGACGGACTCGTTCGCGGCATGAACGTCACCGATACCGGCAAGCCCGTGCAAGTTCCCGTCGGCATGGAAACGCTGGGCCGCGTCTTCAATCTCCTCGGCGACCCCATCGACGGCCGCGGCCCGGTTGCCTACAAGGAAACCCGCTCCATTCACGCGCAGCCGCCTGAATTCAACGACCTCTCCGCCAAGACCGAGGTCTTCGAGACCGGCATCAAGGTCATGGACCTGTTGACGCCGCTCGTGCGCGGCGGCAAGGCCGGTCTGTTCGGCGGCGCCGGCTTGGGCAAGACCGTCATCCTCCAGGAACTCATCGCCCGCATCGCCAGCCAGCACGGCGGCTACTCCGTGTTCGCCGGCGTAGGCGAACGCACACGCGAAGGCAACGACCTCTGGCTCGAAATGCAGGAGACCATGATCGGCAAGACCGATCGCGCGGTCCTCACGCAGACCGCCATGGTGTTCGGCCAGATGAACGAGCCACCGGGAGCGCGCCTGCGCGTCGCCTTGTCCGCACTCACCATGTGCGAATGGTTCCGCGATTTCACCGGCGCCGACACGCTCTTGTTTGTGGACAACATCTTCCGCTTCTCGCAGGCCGGCTCCGAAGTGTCCGCGCTCTTGGGCCGCATGCCAAGCGCCGTGGGTTATCAGCCTACGCTGGCCACGGAAATGGGTGAATTGCAAGAACGCATTACCAGCACCGCCCGCGGCGCTATCACCTCAGTGCAAGCGGTCTATGTGCCCGCGGACGACCCGACCGACCCCGCGCCGGCCAACGCCTTCCAGCATCTGGACGCCTTCATCTACCTCGAGCGTCGTATTTCGGAAAAGGGTATCTATCCGGCCATCGACCCTTTGGCATCGAACAGCCGTATTCTCGATCCGCAAATTGTCGGCCAAGAACACTACGCGGTGGCACGGCGTGTGCAGCAGATTCTCCAGCGTTACCGCGAATTGCAGGACATCATCGCCATTCTTGGCATCGATGAATTGAGCGAAGAGGACAAACAGGTCGTACACCGTGCACGCCGCATTGAGAAATTCCTGTCGCAACCGTTTATCGTTGCCGAGGCGTTCACGAACCGGCAGGGAAAAGTCACGCCCATCGCCGAGACCATCCGCAGCTTCAAGGAACTCTGCGACGGCAAGCACGACCACCTGCCCGAAAACGCTTTCATGTACGTCGGCGGCATCGACGAGGCGGTCGAACAGGCGAAGAAACAGGCTGGATAATGGCATCGACTACTTCACCCGCTGCGTCTCTCCAATGCGTCGTGGTCACCCCCGAACGGGCGGTGCTCGATGAGCAGGCCGATTTCGTCGCCTTGCCGATGTACGACGGCGAACTGGGCGTGCTTCCCGGCCGCGCCCCGCTCATTGGCCGGCTCGGCTACGGCGAATTGCGCACCGTGCGCGGCAACCAGACCAAGCGCTTCTTCATCGACGGCGGCTTCGTGCAAATCCGCAGCAACACCGTCACCGTGCTCACGCCCAGAGCCTTGACCGCCGAGGAGATCCAGCCGGACGCGGTGCTCGAGAAATTGAAGTCAGCCCAGAAGCCCGCGGCCACGATCGAGGATCAAGAAGCGCAGCTCAAAGATCAAATGCGTGCCCGCGCACAGTTGCGCATCGCGCGGAAGCTCCATCCCGAAGACGAGCTTTAATCATCCCGCCTTGGCGCGCGTCGACCGCGTGTCGAGCAGCTCCTCATAAAGCCGGATGTGTTGCCGGGCAATATTGGACCAGGAGAAAGACCGCGCCCATTGCCGCGCTTGCTCTCCCAGTCGGCGGACACGATCCGGATTCGCAAACATGTTGCCAAGCGCGTTCGCCAAGTCCCTTGGTGATTCCGCTGCGACCAGCTCCCCCGTGACTCCCGGCCGCACCAAGTCCTCCAGCCCCGGCGTGCGTGTCGCCACCACCGGCAGGCCCGCGGCGTAATGCTCCAAGACGACGAGCGGAAACGCCTCCCAGGTCCGGCTTGGCGCCACGCCGCATAGCGCGTTCTGCAGCAGATACAGCTTCTGGGCGCCGACCGACTTGCCGACAAAGCGCACGCGTTCGTTGAGCCCCAAAGCGGCGCATTGCGCTTCCAAGCGTGGCCGCTCCTCGCCTTCGCCGGCAATTACCAATTGCACGCCGGTCTTTCCAAGCGAAGTCGTCAGCGCCAAGGCTGCAAGCAATAGATCGACGCCCTTGCGCTCCTTCAGCCTTCCCAAAAACAGCGCGTAGCGTCCAGGCTGTATCGCGGGGTCGAGGTCATGCGGTCGCGGCACGGCTTCGGCGAAGGGCGCCAGGTCGACGCCATTGGGAATGTCCACGATCCGGCGCGGGTTCGGGCAGAGTCGCAGGAAGCCGTCACGCGTGAAACGGCTGATGGCGATCCACGCATCCGCCGTCTTTAGGCCCAGGACGTATCTTTCTTTCAGCACGGGTTTGGCCAGCCGGGTGCTGCCTTCGTAGACGTCGCCGCCATGGCTGGTGATGACGACGGGCACATCCAAGATATCTCGACTCAGTGCGGCCAAGTACGCGGGTGGATAGACGCCGTGACAATGAAGCAGATGGAATGCGGACCGCCGAAAAAGCCGTCGCAAAAACCAGCGATACCAGGAAACGAAGAAACGCGTGGAGTAAAAGCGCGGATGGCGCACGACGGCGTAAGGCAGCTCCCTATCGCTCGGCCAGAGCGGCCAGCGCGGCCGCGGGGCCAGTACAATCGGTTCGTGTCCCATCGCCAGGTATTGCCGGGCGAGGGCGTCCACGACCCATTCCTGCCCGCCCATTTTCGGCAAGGCGGTGTCGGTGTAGAGACAAATGCGCATCGCGACACGGTCGAGTTGAGGCTCCTTTCATTCATCTTGTTTTTTCGTGTCGCGCGCTGAGGAATTGCGGACGTTCCAAAGGCGCGCAAAATGCGATAAACCCGGATCGTAACGGTTCGGCAATATGGGAAAGTCTGGGCGATTCCATGTTAGTGGAAAGGCTATTTCGGCTTCCACGCCGGACGGCCGCCTTCGATCGGCACTTCGCGTTTGAGCACTTCCTTCGTCATCGTGCCGTCGGCGTTCATCACCAGAAGACTGCCGACTTGGATTTGCTCCTTATCTGCGTCCAATTGCAGAAAGGCGAAGCGCTTGCCGTCGGGCGACCAGGCGGGGTCGGCGTCGTAGGCGTCGTGCTTGGTGAGGTTGACTGCGCCGGTGCCGTCGGCGTTCACGACAAAGATTTCCGGATTGCCTTCCAGGTGTCGGCAGAAGACGATCTTCTTCCCGTCCGGCGACCATGAGGGGGCCCGGTCCACGCCCTCGTGGTTCGTCAAACGCTTGACCTTGCCGCCGTCCGCGTCCATGAGGTAAAGCTGCGGCGCGCCGTTTCGGTCTGACGTGAATGCGATCTTCTTGCCGTCCGGCGACCAGGCGGGATAGGTGTCGTCGGCCTTGTGGTTGGTAAGGTTGACAGCCTTCTTGCCGTCGGGACTGGCCAGGAAGATGTCCGCGTCGCCGGTGCGGTTGGAGACGAAGAGCAAGAGGGCGGCATCGGCGTCGTCGTGACCATAGGCTTGGGCGAAAACAAGGGCGAGAGTAACGATGCCTGCAAAAAAGACAATGACGCGCGACATGATAGCCTCCGCATGACGGGGACGTGGAAGTGTTCCTCACCAGTGTAAGGCGCGCGTGCTTGGAAGGGAATGCGCCGATACCGCTGCAATTTCCTTTGCCTCTTGCGCCCTGGCGCTTTATTCTCCACACACTGTAGCGGAATTCGCAAGAATTCCGGGCGCCCCGCGACAACCCCGCATTCTTGCGAATGCAGCTACGACAATCGCAAGAATTCCGGGCGTCTAGTCGTCGGAACTCTTGCGAGTTCGCTACAGCAACATGAAATAGCTCTAGGACACGTGGGGCGCCGTCATGGCCATTCATTTTCAATGTCCGCACTGCCAGACACCGGATAGCTGTGCGGAGGAGATGGCGGGCAAGGAAATGCCTTGCCGGTGGTGCGGGGCCATGGTGACAGTGCCGCCGGCAGATGTTTCGCAACATGTGACTGAGGCGTCGGCGCCGCCGCCCGCGCCTCCGTGGTTATCCGAGCGGGCCCAAGAGCGGCGCCGCGCGGACGAATATGGCGAATACGAGGACGAACCGGAGGCGGACTATCGCTTGGCAGACCGGGCGGCGGCGCCGGGTTGGGGCGCCGTGCGCATTGCCTTGGGTATGATGTTTTGGAGTCTGATTGCGATGGCTATCGGCGGCGTGGCCTTCTTTGCCCTCTCAGCCGCGACAGTGGGCTTGGCAGGCCCTCAAGGAGGCAGAGGAATTGCGGGTCGCGAAGCGGAGGGCATAGCGATCGTGATGTTGACCGGGGTTTGCGGAATACTGATCGCCTTTCTTATTTGCTTCATCGGACAATGTATGTGCTGCGCGGCGCCGGCGGAGTCACGCGCGCGCGGCTTGGCGATCGGCTCGCTCATCTGCACCGTGCTGGTCGTCTTGGTGTATGCCGGCCTCGTTCTTTGGGTGATTACCGCCGTGGGGGCCGCGGCGCGCGGTGGCATGATGGCGGGATTCCCGAATCTGCCGGACTTCCTGGAGCGCGGCTTGCTGCTCTTTGTCGTGCTGGCCTTCGCCTTGTTAGTAGCGGCGCATATCTTGTTTATCCTCTTTCTTCGTACGGTCGCGCTGTACTTCGGCAACGATGCACTGGCGCGCAGCACCATGAGTTTCCTCGTCTTGTACCTGGTGCTGGTGGTGCTCTATGTCGTCGTGAATGCGGTTCAATTCATGATGGCGGCGCGGGGAGGATTCCTCGATCCGGGCAGGCAGTCTGTTTCGCTTATGACGGCGCTGGGGTGCGCAGCGGTATTGCTGCTCATCGCCGTTCTGGTTTGGTTCCTCGTGCTCCTGGCGCGAACGCGCGAAATGATCGGTCCCGGCGCCGGCGGGCGAAGGTATTGAGCGCGGGACGGAGTAGGCACTTGTAGAACGGATTGCCAATCCGGCGAGCGTTTACGGAATGCCCGGCAGCGCCCGCGCGTTTTGCTGGGCCGCCGCTTCTTCAAGCGTGGCCAACTCACGCGTCAAGGGGAAAGGCGGCGACGGCGGAATATACTGCGGCGGGTGTTTCAGGTAATTCGGCGAAGGCAACGTCATGCCTATTTCCGGGGCCCAGGTCTGGCAGCCCGCGACCAGCGCCATCCCCAAACCAAAAGCCGCACACCAAAGCCGCTTGCCCCCGCGCAACATCTTCATAACTCGCGCCTTTCACTGTTCGGACCGTGTCTTGATTGACGGATCAAGCCACTCCCCGCGTCCTCACCGGAAAAACTGGAATTTCTTTCCTTATCGGCAAAACCGAGCCAAAAGATAAACGAATTGATTCGAATGCTAGCGTGGAATGAAGGCAGACTAAAGTTAGTGTGTGGAAACAAACCGATGCAGTGGCAAGCACGGGTTTAAGGGCGGATCCTTGCCGCGCTTCCCAGGGTAGGCCACATTTCAAATGGCGAAAAAGTGAAACGCGGTTGGTATAATCGCAACTCTTTATTTAGATTGGATTTGCGGTAACCTAGATCCCCTCCATTTCAGATTGTGTGTCAAGGGAGAAAATGAAAGGCGACCCAAACATAACGAACAAGTCCAATACAGATTCTCCATCTTGCGCTCGTCTTGTAGATGCATCGCAAACTACTAGTTCACTCATTTCGCGGTTTGCCGAAGAACACCGCCATGGACCCGACCGCTGCGCCAACTGCGCCGGCGGCCAACCAACCAGCGCTGACTTCGTCGCCCGACATTTCAAAAAGGCGCGGCGCCAGATTCAAGAGCACGTTGTGGCTGACATGCAATACGATGCACGGCCAAACGCTGCCCGACCGCCAACGCACCCATCCGAGCACGAAGCCCATGAGCGTGCTCGGCAGCAACCGCTCCCACCCGAAGGCGCCGCCCATAACGACGTGCAAGAACCCGAACAAGAGCGCGGTAACGGTGATCGTCATCCAGGCCGGCATGTGGCGGCGCAGGGCGGCAAAAAGATAACCGCGAAAATACAATTCTTCGACCGCCGCTTGAATGCCAAAGGTTGCAGCTAAGAGAACCGGCGACGCAAGTTGCGCCTGCACCAGAAACGCCGCCAGGTGTTCGCGCAGTTCCGCGCCGCGCTCGGCGTGCAGATGCGCCAATAATTGCAGCACCCAGGGCCAAAGTGAGAGTCCCAGCGCAAGACCGCCGGCGCTCGCCAAGAACCGCGGCGACGCGAAACCGAAACCGCTCGACCAGCGCACGCGCCCGAAAAACGCGCTCAGGGCGGGCAAGCCGAGAAACAACACGACGGCGGCCGCCGCCGAAATCACGAACACTGCATCCGCATCAAACAGCGGCCGAAGCTGGAGCCCGAGCCATTGCAAGGTGAAGTGCGCGGGCAGCATGAGCGCCAGACACCACAGCGCCGCCGACGGCGTGGCGGCCTCTTGCGGCTGGCTGGGCCGGCGAATTAGATCGGCCCAGCCCGACTGGTCGTTGTAAAGGACTCCCTCGGCGCCGAAGACGCGTGCGGCCAGCGCGATGGCCGCCGCCGCGTACACCAGAGTGGACAGGACGACCACCAGGGCCCACAGCGGATCGGCGCCCCCTTGAAAAAGATCACGCGCCAATAGGACAATGTTCAAGAGCGGCACCACCGCCAGCGGCCCCTCCACCCGGAGCCCCGGCAGCATGCCGATAACGCCCGGTCCCAAGGATGCCAGCATGAGCGGAATCAGATACGCCTGTGCTTCCTTGAAACTGCGCGCAAAGCTGGTCAAACTCAAGAGGACTGCCGAGAAAAACGCCGCGAACAACAGCAACAGTCCGAATAGCTGCAGCAACAACAACGGCGAAAAGCCCACGTCCTTGAGCAGCGTTGCCCCCAGGCCGCTGAACGTCAGCGTCAGCCACATCGTCACCAAGTTGACCAGTGCTGTTAGTACGGCCACCGTCACCACCGTGACGTATTTCGCGAACAAGAGGCCCAGACGCGGCACCGGAGCGGCCACCAGAATCTCCAACGTGCCGCGCTCGCGCTCGCCGGCAGTGAGATCGATGGCCGGGTACACCGCGCCGGTTATGGTCATCAGAATAAGGATGAGCGGCACCAGGGCGTGCAGCGAGATGAAGCCGTCCGCGCCGGGCTGCTCGATCGGGTCCCGCTGCACGCGCACGAGCAACGCGGGGCGAAAGCGCCTTTCCTTTGGCCGAAGCCGCTTTTCCAAATCCGAACTGTGCTTGGCAGCCAGGCGTTGTTCGACAAATGCAAGCGCTCCGAGCGCTCCGGGCGATCCTTTCAAATAACGGAACTCACAATCCAAGGCGACGTCACGCTCCAATTGCTCCAATGGCCACGCCATCCATGCGTCGGGTATGCGCACCACCACATCGATTTGGTTGTCCTTGAGCGCCGCATCCGGGTTGTCGAAGACTCCGCTTTCAATGCGCGGCCGCACGCGCTCATCCTCTACTTGGCTTTTTTCCCGAGTCTTGCCGGCGTGCAAGGCTCTTTCGCCCAGTTTCATCATTTCCGCGAAAACCGCCTCCTCGACCTCGGTCGCGAAGCCAAAGCGGTATGCCGGCCCGCTTTCGGGATCGACCTTGCTCGCCAAGAGGAATTGTTGAAAAGCAATCGAAAGCAGCGGGTACAACAAGAGCGGCATCAAGACGAGCGTAATGATGGTGCGCCGGTCGCGCAGGATTTCACTCAGCTCTTTGCGGACCAGGCGTGCCAGACGCCCCACGGCATCCAGGGACGAGGGACGCGGCGCGAGGGGCGAGTCGCGAAACCCTTGGGAGCCTTCCAAGTTATTTGTTTCAAGGGTCATCGTCGAGCACCCACTCACCACTCACCACTCACCACTCACTTCTAAGTATTCACCTCGTGCAACGCCGGGCCCACCTTGGAGAGCTTCAAAAACATCTCCATAAGCGTTGTGCAGCCGGTCCGCGCCTGCAAATCGGCAAGCGTGCCCTCGCTGACCAGTTGGCCCTTGTGCAAAAGTCCAAAGCGCGTGCAATGCCGCTCGGCCTCCTCCAAATGATGCGTCGTCAGAATGACGGCCTTACCTTCTTGCCGCAGGTGGTCGATGTATTCGGTAACCACCTGGCGGGCGAGCACGTCGAGACCGAGCGTCGGCTCATCCAAAAGCATAACCGGCGGCCGATGGATGAGCGCGCGGGCAAGGTTGACGCGCTGGCGCTGACCCGTGCTGAGCGTCGCACACCGCTGTTCCAGAAAATCATCCAGCCCAAGCAACCGGCTCAAGCGGTTGAGTTCTTGAAAGGCCGCTGACGGAGGGACGGCATACAAGTCAGCGAAAAAAAGGAGCATTTCGCGGGCGGTGAGTCCCTGATAAAGCCCGGAGCCGGCCGACACGAGGCCGACGCGCCGCTTTACCTCGTCCGGGTGATTGCTCGAGCCAAAGCCCGCGATGGACGCCTGACCGCTCGTGGGCTTAAGAAGGCCCAATAACATGCGCAAGGTCGTGGTTTTGCCCGCGCCGTTAGGGCCGAGCAGGCCGTACACCTCTCCCGCCCGCACCGTGAACGACAATTCATTCACCGCGGTCAATGTCCGCCCGCCCAAGAGCAGAAAGCACTTGGTCAACCGTTCGACTTCGATCATGCCGGTGCATTAGAAGCGAAAATGAACCGGCGTGCAACGGGAGGGCGTCCATCTTGCGCCAAAGAGATAAAATGGAAGGCATGGCAACGAGCGCGGACAGCATGATGATCGACATCACTCTAAACGGCGAACGCCGATCCCTGCCGGCTTTTTTCTCGGTGCAAAAGCTGGTGGAGCACCTGGGTTACGACCGGCGTCGCATTGCCGTCGAGGTCAACCGGGAAGTCGTTCCCAGCGTCCACCACGAGGAAATGATGCTGAAGACCGGCGACGCGGTCGAGATTGTCACGCTGGTGGGTGGCGGCAGTGGCGCGGAGGGTGGAGCGCGGAGCGCGGAGGGTGGGGCGCGGAGCGCGGAGCGCGAAGCGCGGAGCGCGGAGGGTGGCGAGCGCTCCACGCTCCGCGCTCCACTCTCCACTCCTTTGGTCATTGGCAATTTCCGATTCACGAGCCGGCTCATCACCGGCACCGGCAAGTTTGCCTCCTACGAATTGATGCGTGACTGCTTGGCGGCGAGCGGCTGCGAGGTGACCACCGTCGCCGTGCGCCGCGAACGTCTCGTTGATAAGCAAGGTCGCAGCATTCTCGATCATCTCGATTTGAAGAAGCTGACGATCCTGCCCAACACGGCCGGCTGTTTCTCCGCGGAGGACGCCCTGCGCCATGCCCGCCTGGCCCGCGAGCTGCTGGCCAACCTCGGCAATCCGGGCGCCGACTGGGTCAAGCTTGAATGCCTCGGCGACCCCAGGACATTGCTTCCTGATCCCATCGACACGTTGAAAGCAACCGAACAACTCGTCAAAGAAGGATTCACGGTCCTCGTCTACACGAGCGACGATCCGATCATGGCCCGGCGTCTGAAAGCAGCGGGGGCGGCCAGCGTCATGCCCGCCGGCAGCCCGATCGGCTCCGGCCAGGGGGTCCTCAACCCCAACGCGATTCGCATCATTCTTGAGTATTTGAAAGATGGCGATCCGGACTATCCTGTCATCGTCGACGCGGGCGTCGGCACTGCCAGCGACGTCACCGTGGCGATGGAACTTGGCTGTGACGGCGTCTTGCTCAATACCGGCATCGCCCACGCCCAGGATCCGTTGCGGATGGCCTATGCGATGAAGTATGCTTGCGACGCCGGCCGGCTGGCGTATCTGGCGGGACGGATTCCGAAGAAACTGTACGCGCAGGCCTCGAGTCCGATGGAAGG
>JAKEHV010000024.1 GCA_022614915.1 Gemmataceae bacterium
CGTGGACAAAAGATACTTCACGCCCTTGGCGATCGCCTCGTTGACGCGCTCTTGCGACAGGCCGGGGGCAACGAACTTGGGCGGCGGCATGTCCAAAAGCAGAAGCGGCGGCGGATTGTTCTTCGCGAACTGTTGGTTGGACGGCGACGAAAGCGCCGGCTGCTTGTTCAAGGGCGGCGCGGCTTTGGGAGGAAGAGATCCGATCTTCTTCTGCAGATTATCCAGAGAGCTGGCGTCGAGAAAGGCAAGGCCGGGCGGATCGTCCGGCGGCGTCGCGTCCTGTTGCCCAAGCACTATGGCGAGGGTCGTGCCGCCGACCAAAAGCAAAGCGCCGCCGACCAGTAGCGCGATCCAGGCTAATCCGCTTTTGTTTTCCTTTTGATGCGACGCCCGCTCGTCCACACTAGCCCGACGCGCGAGCGAGGGACTCTTGACGGGCGCGAGCGAGGGACTCTTGACGGGCGCAAGCGAGGGACTCTTAACGGGCGTGAGCGAGGGACTCTTAACGGGCGCAAGCGAGGGACTCTTAACGGGCCGGCTTTTTCCGGACGCCAGGATGCCCATGACCGGCTTGGCGGGCGTCGTGCTTGATCCCGAACAGACGGGGCAAATCGCGCTGGTAGTAAGCGGCGACAGGCAATCGGGACAATAAATCTGCTCCATGGCTCACCCAACTACGGGCTCTTTAGAAAGGAAAGTGCCGAGATCGAATGTAACACAACCCGGCGGCATGCAACAGCAAAAAATGGACTCGGCTAAGCGCGAAGCCGCAAAGACGCAAAGAAAGACGCGAAGGGTGGAGGTAGAGCGCCAGCAAGGGACCAGCCCAATTCGCGAGCGGAGGGTACTATTACACGAGCCCGACGCGCGAGCAAGGGACTATTAGACGAGCCCGACGCGCGAGCAAGGGACTGTTTTAAGTGGCACGCACGGCGCGTCAGTGCCAAAAAAATCGACCAGGTGGCACTCACGAGAGAATGGACATAAATTCTTAATTATGAACAAGTTACAATTATGAAAATCTCCGTGCGTGCCAACTCGTGCAGAGGCATGCCCGCTGCCCTCCAGGTTGTTATCGCTTGCTAACCATTGGACCTTATGAGACGGGCAGTCTGCTTCCGCGCGTTTCGGGGAAGACCACTTTTTCAAATTCCGAAAAAGTGAAAAGTAGGTCGAAAAACTGCAACTCAGTGCAGCAAAGTGACTTGCGCAGTAGATGACCCCGCCACTTTTCAGATTGGTGCATAGGGAGGAAAGTGAAAAATCGGCCTTGCCGGCGGTCCGTGGCAACGTTGCCAGTTTTTGGCCGTCTTGAAAACGGCAGGTGCAGCAAGGCACGCACGACCTTGGCGTGGATATCGTCGCTCACCCCGACCCGCTCGGAGTCCAGCCGCCGCTCCTCAAGATTCAGGGCAAGAGCAGGACCGGCAAGATCGGTTCGAAGGAAGTCAAGGAGATGCGCGGACTTTTGAACGAACGTGAAAAAGGCGTGCGGGTCGCGCTGGGCGGATCAACCGACGCGCGCCACGTGCAACAGAACGACGCTAACCTGGTGCTGACCTGGAAAACGGCAACCAGTTCAACTTGCACCGATACACGAGGCCTGTGAATGCCGTTTTGGCAGGTTCCAAGTGAATATTCGGACAGATGTGACAGGCGTATACAATCGATGTGAATCTAAGTCATTGACACAACAGCATACTGGCAATAACTTTACAGTTGGAAATACAACCACAAACTTGAAAGGCGCAATTGTTGCTACAAGCGATTCCACAGAATCCCGAAAGTCTGGTAAGGAGTCCAGATGAGCGCACTTCTCAAGAAGTTGACCCGTTTTCGGGCCTATCAACTCGGTGAAATCGGTTCCTCGTTTTCGTATTGGGACGGTTCGACATTTACTCTAATTGAGGCGCGGGTGACCGACGTCAGTCGTGGTTTTCGAGCCACGGTCTTCCATCTCGGTGCAATTCAACGGCTCAACGAACTTGGTGTGTTGGCTCGTCTGTCAACGATTACAAGCGTCTCTGGGGGCAGTATTCTTAACGGCGTTCTTGCTACTAGGTGGTCGCGACTAAAGCTTGCCGCAGACGGAAGATACAGCAACCTTCGGGAAGAAATCGGGGTTCCCGTGCGCGATTTTTGCGCAAAGGACTTGCGTACCCCGATCTTGGTCGGTACGCGGCTTAACCCGATTAACTGGGGCGAACTTGTCCGCGATGGGTTCTCGGTATCGGCTAACTTCCTGGCCGATGGGTACGCACGCCTCTATGATTCATCCCTCGCGGATATTCCGGCACCGAGTTCCCAGGTACCTCGCTTCATCTTCTGCGCGACGAACGTTCGCACGGGTGCCTGCTGGCATTTTCATGCCGGACCAGAGGCGCGTATGGGCGACTTCTACACTGGTTACTGCGACGCGCGTTGGGTAAGAGTGAGCGAGGCTGTAGCTGCGTCGTCTGCCTTTCCGCCGGCATTCAGCGCCTTCCGATTGCGAACACCAAAAGACTCGAGCTTCTCACGGGACGACCCCTGGGGCGAATTTCGGGTCGTTTCTTCAAAGCGCAGTGATGAGCAGCATGGTGTCAGGAATGAACCTGTTTTCCTGACCGACGGAGGCATTTACGACAACCTGGCGGTGGAACCGGTTTGGGACAGATACAGGATGCTTCTGGTATCTGACGCTGGCAGGCCATTTCAGGCGGTTCGGAGGATTGGGCAAGCCCTGATTCCTCGCCTATTGCGCGTTGCGGAGATTAGCATGGAACAAGTGAGGGCGGTGCGCCAGCGATGGCTCGTTGCTGATTTTCAAGAGAAGAAACGGATTGGAGCAATTTGGACGCTCCACACGCGTTTGGAAGACTTTCCGATCACGGACGCGCGCGGGTATGGAAAAGGTGCCCGTGAATTGCTCAAGCGCGTTCGTACTGACCTCGACGGCTTTTCCGACGGTGAAATCGCTTGCCTTGAGAACCACGGCTACTCAATAGCAGACGCCGCGCTTCGGTCCAGAGCGCCAGGTCTGTGTCCCAAAATCAAGTCCGCATTTGAATGGCCTCACGAACCATGGCGCGATGAGGAGAAATTAGCGAAAGCTCTAGCCGAGAGTGCGAGGCGAAGAATTGCGCGCGATGCTTGGCGCTCTTTCTTTACACGTCCATAAATATCGGCCGAAACTTGCAATGCAACGATCGAGAAACTGCTTGCGCGTCGCCTTCCGCTTTGAGTTGCAACAATTCGACAAGATCGCTGTCGTCGAGCACGAGTATATGTTCTTGCTTATCCTGAAAGCGATCACGACACCTTTTCTGGGCCAGCTGCTTGTTTTCAATCTTCCGGCACACTATGAAACCCACATTGCTGCGCCTTTCGCTGAACCGCGAGATTAGCTGGGCAAACTCGGATGGACCGACATCGCTTGAGTAGTTCTTGCATTCAAAAAACACAACTGGGCATTTTATGTGATGGAGAAATGCCAAGTCTGAAAAATACCCACGTTCAGCGGCGTTGGTGAACACTATGTCAATTCGGCCTCGACGTTCGTGGATTGTCTCCTCGGGCACTGGACTGTGCAGGTCTGGCTCGAAGATTGCGACGAGGATTTCCAACGCAAGTTGGTGAAACGCCTTCGCATGTTCCTTGCCCGGAGGCAACGCCGCTAGCGATTGACGGAATCGCTGCACGTCGATCGTTGGCCTATCAAATAGTCCCGCAAGCAGCGCGTCGATTGCGTAAACAGAGGACAGGTTGAGATCGCTCAGCAGCGTGGAAGCAAAAAAGCGGAGTGGCAGCGGTATGTGCTCACGGAGCCTAGCGAAGGGTATCCAGTCCATCAACTTATGAAGCTCTTCCGCATCGCCTAGAAGCATTGTGTTTTCATGCCATACTTTGCGTTCGGCTCGCAAAGGAGAAAAAGCAAGGTTTTGCCATCCGAGCACGTGCAAGAACGCAACCCAACGTTCAGAAAGATTCTCGGGGAGGTTTGTAGAGCTCGCCGTCGATTTCGAAGTTGCAATAGATTCGAATGGAACGAGTTCCGGAAGCTTGAGCGCAACGGGATGCAGTTGCAACGAGTGGACTAGACAGAAGCCAGCGTCGTGCGCAACTGATTGAAACTCGCGAAAGGACGCGATGTCACCACGAAAGTTAAGATTGGAAGAGATGCCCGGTTGATGGTAGTAAACAGGTTCGTCTGCTGAGTTCGTTGAAAACACCGCATCCGGTCTTTGATCAATGATCTGTTGGTGCTCCTCCGCTGAAACAAAGCGTAAGTCAGGCTCGCGAATTCTGAACGCACGCCCTGCAATACGCCTATCCTTCGACCACTCACGGTCGTTTTGACCGCTCAGCCGATCCTTGTGACTTTCCTCAGCAATTACCCATTGGCAAAAGGAGCGATCATGACGCGATGAAATCCCGTGGAAAGTTTCGCGAAGCGTTTCGAGAGTACGTCGAACAAATTGCAACGTGTCGTCGGCCACAACATGACCTCGGTCGCCCGCAGCCATCAATCAACCTACCATTTTACTGTATCAGCGCAAAGAAAAGTATCGAGCGTTCCTTTGTGCGCGGCTCAAAAGCACTGCGTCGCCGTTGATCAGGCCCTGCGGGGCGGCGGAACGTAGCCCGGCCGAGACTTGCCGTAAGAAGTAGTCATTTAGTCTGATTTGCTCAGTTTCGACGACGCACTTGGCCGAAATGATGCCACGAGTCGCGGTGATCCCATTTTTCGAACAACGACCGGGAATCCCTTCCAGCCTTCCTTGAGGAACTCGACATTAGCGCCCTTTAAGTTCTTCACATATAGAACGATGCAAGGCGTCCCCTCACTCTCGCCAACTCCCACGGCGGTCAGCCAAGGCGACCCTTGAAGGTGCGTCTGCAACAGTTTTGCTGCATTTTCGACAGTCATGTCAAATCCCGTGGCCCTGCACAAACGTCAGTCCGCCGAAGAGCGCCCCAAGATGAACGGCCGGAATGATCCAGCCGTATTGTCCGCCCGCGCCAGCAGCAAACACAAGGCCAACCGCCGCGGAGCCATCCTCGGTGACCACCAAGCTCCCCGAATCTCCAGGAAGTGCAAATGCCGTGCCCGCTTCGGCTCGAACGGTCCAGACGTCCTGAACCCACACGGTGGCGGCGAAGTACCGCGCCTTATACGGAATCGCTGTGGGAGTGTTAACGAGCGCCTCAACGATTCCTTGGCTGAAACCAGTTGTCCGCCCAAACTTCTTGACGGCCATGCCTGCCGCCGGACTCACCAACTTCTGCGGTGTGTCATAGCCGTCTTCAGCGTCCCCCTGCCACGACGTGACATTGGCCGGATTCGTCACGCGTGCGATCGCCACGTCTTCACGACACGGAGCAACCAAAGTTGGTTCGCCGCTCCGCAGCTCGCAAATCTGCTCGTGCCGAGCGATTTCTCCGGGCGCCCTCGTGCCGGGGCGTGCGTCCAAACTGCTTGGAGAAAGGATCGGCATTCCGACCGGGACATGATTACACGCCGCCAAGACGTGGTTGTTCGACAGCACAAACAACGCGTTCTTATTGCCTTTCTTTCTGACAAGGGCGCCAAAAGTACCAGAAAGGTTTTCACCGCTTGGTGCACACGAGCTGCCGCATGCAACCCGTTCCTTCCGAACGAAAACGTTGCCTTGGTTTGTCGTCGAGCTTGCCTGCTCGGGACGCACCATTAGCTTCCCCATCTTGTTAACTTGGATCTTTACGCCGTCCTTGTCATCGGGAAGAGACTTGAATCCTCGGACGGAGCCCTTAGTGACGTAGATATGCACCTTCGGCTCAGCGGCGCCTTCTTCGTAGCCGATCGACTGTACGGCAAGGCCTTCAAAACCCGATTCATCGAAGAAGTCCGCAAGTCCCTTTCTCGAGTCAGCCGCCGGCATGACGTGACCGAGCGCACCGGCGCTCATCGGGTTTGCAAACGTGTAACTGCCTCTTGCAAGGAACTCAGCAGCCAACTGTTGCGCGACAACACGAGCTTCGCCCATGGGTGACACCGATGTGAAGAAATGAACGAGATTGCTCTTACAGGATAGACCAATCCTGGTCGACTGCAACTTTTTTCGGGGGCAGCTGCCAATCGCGGTAAGGACAAGCGCGCTCATGGGGGGCTTTGCAATGCCTCGTATCTTCACAGGGCATTCGCCTTGGCAGTAGAATTGCGTCCCGTTGCGTCGGCGGGGTCGCGCGGGCGGCAGGCAATCGCCTGCTTCGTGCGCGGCTCAAAAGCGCTGGGTTGCCCCTCGTCAGGGCCGGCGGAGCGTAGCCCTGGCCGAGGCTTGGTCTTGATTGCCCTGTTCTGAGATGAAGAATGACGGCATGGTCATTTCCGGTCGAGTACAAAACGGCGTGGTGGTGTTGGAAGGTGGATCGGCTTTGCCCGAAGGCGCCGTCGTGACCATTACGTATCCCGCGCTCGCCACAGCCAAGCCGGTTGTCAATAAGCGGCGCATCCAGACGCCACTGGTCCGAACCGGCGAGCCCGGCAGCGTGCCGTTGACCGGCGCACGCATCGCCCAGATCCTGGACGAAGAAGATGCATCTTCCCGACCTTAGCCCTCACCCGAGGGTCAAGGCTTCTCTTCGGACGAATTGGGCGTTGGTTCGGTCCCCTGAGGCGGAGGTGGAATGGTGACGACTTCGGGATCGGCCTCTGTGGGCTGCGCTCCGTCGTCGCTAAACTCGACGAGGTAGTCCCACGAAATGGAAACCGGGGAGTCCGGATTCATGACACGATCCTCAGGCTCTGACGAACAGCCGTTGCCGCGCGATAACCTCGGCGGCAAAGGTAACCTCTATCCAATATAGTCCCCCGGCACAGTCTGCAATTGACGGCTCGACCTTTTCTTTAGAGAATTGCAATATGGCCACCAAAACGAAAGGCATTTCCGAAAAGCTCTTGGCAGAACTCCAAGACGCGCTCAGCGACCCGCGCCGTCCGCCAGATCCCGCCTCGATGGCAAAGGCTTGTCGAGAGATGGCTCGGATGCGGAAACAGCTGCGAAAAAAGCTGGGCGACCTGGATGTCGCCGTGGACCTCATTCGCGAAGCCCGAAACCTATGAGGTACGTGCTCGACGCCAGCGTGGCCATCAAATGGGTGTTGCCCGAGAAAGATTCTCCCAAAGCCGTTCGCCTGCTCAATGCCTACCGAACGAAAATCCACGAGCTTCTCGCTCCCGACACTTTCCCCGTAGAGATTGCGCACGCTCTGACGCGCGCCGAGCGCAAAAAGATCATTCGCCCGCCGCAAGGCGCCAAGCGGTTCGCCGCAATCATGCGTGCCCGGCCCGCGCTCAGCGATTAAAACCCCTTCGGAGTAACACTACGGCGCGCGTAACACTACGGCGCAGGATACAGCCGCACGGTCCACGCCAGCCGGCCGCCGCCGCTTTCGTGCGTCACTTCCGCGCGGTCGAGCAGGCCCAGCACCGAGAGCAGGCCGTCGAAATGCCGGCCGGCTTCGGCCGCGCTGACATTGTTCTTGGCGGCGATGTGGGCGATCACTTGCTGTTTGCGGCCGCGCAGCATCTTGGCCAATTCCGTGGCGGAGAAGCGCACGACGGGCACTTCCTTGCCGACGGCCGGTTTGCTTGAAGCCAACGTAAACCGCTCGATGGCTTTGGGCGAACTGGCCAGGAGTAGATAGCCGTCCTTGAGCGCGAGCGCGGGCTCCAGGCCTTCGGGAAAGATTTTTGGATTGGAAAAATACTTCACTTCCACGGCGCCTTGCAGGACGGTCTTGAGGCGAATGGGCTCGGCGTTCTTGCTGTTGTAGTCCATGACGGCCATGCCCGCGAAGAACTGCGCCCCGCGGTAAAGCGTTTGATCGGCGCGGACTTTCTTGTTGCCCGGCTGCACGGCCAGGGCGGCGACGACGTGGGGAAACTCCGTGTCCGACGTAGCGGGATAGACCGCCAAGCCCCAGTCCGGGCCGATGTGCCGCAATAGGTCGTTTCTTAAGTCGATGCCCAACAGGGCGGCCACCGGGTCGAGCATGCTTTGGATGGATCGTCTGGCTTCGGCCGGCAGCATGTCGGCAAAGGCATCCGCGATCTCTGGAACGTCGATGCGCCCGGCGATACTAAAGACCGCGTTTTGGGGGAAGCGGTTCCACAGGTCGGACGTTTGCGCCGGTTCGGTGTAGAGCTTCCGCAACACAGCCGGCAAGTCCTTGTCGCGCGCCAGGACGGCCAAGCGCGCTTCGAGCCGTTCGTCGAACGTGCAGGAGAAGACTAGGGCGTCGAGCGCTTGCCAGTGCGCGAGGAATGGTTTCAGGAAGCCGGCTTCGGGGCCGGCCGCTTGTTTGGCTTTCTGAAGAAGCTCGGCGTCAAAAGCGCGCGGATCGACCCAAAGCGAGGCAAAGGCGCGCTCGGCCCCCGCGCGGCGAAGATATTGCACGATGGGCCCAGGCGTTTTCGGTTTTTCTTGCAGTTTTTCGATGACCCAATGGATCAGAGGTTCTTCGGCCGAGTAGACGAGCAAAGCGCCTTGCAGCAAATAGTAATGCGATGACTTGGCCTCGACGCGGCGCTTATACTCGACGCCATTGTGCGTGAGCGGCTCGAGCGCTTTCAGTTCGCCGCTGGTTTTCTGCAGGTTATTGAGTTTGTCGATGAGGGCGGCGAGCTTATCCGGCCGGCGCGCGTGCACCAGAAACAGCCCGCGTTCGTCGTTGGGCTTGCCGTCGGCGCCGGCGTGATAGCCAAAAACGACGGCGTCGCCCAGGATATCGTCGCGCAGAGTCGGCCAGTCGACGCCCAGGTGTTTTTGCAGTTCCGCCTGGAATTTGAAAAGCTCTTTAATCTCGGGCGCTTGCCGCAATGCCTGTCCGAGTGCGGAATCGCGCCAGTTCTTGAGCCAAGAGGACGCTTCCCATTTTTCCGAATGGCCGCGCAAATCCTGGATGGTTAAGACCAGGCCGAACCGCGGCGGCACCAAACGCAACAACTCTTCATGCGTCTGCTCCCCTCGCCCCTGGGGGGAGAGGGGTTGGGGGTGAGGGGGCGTTTGGGCAGAGACCCGCCCTAACGAGAGCAGAAGGAGCGGCAGTACCAGAAGCTGGCGGCGTTTCATTGTCGAAGTCTCGTCATTGGGCGGCGTCCAACACCGTGAGTTCGCGGACGAAAAAGTCCCAGGCGCGGCGGGCGGTGCGCGTTACTGGCTCGAGGCCGTTGCGCACGCCTTCGCCCGCTTGTACTAACGTTTGCACGGCCGGATCGACGCCGCCGTTCTTGGGCGGGTTCTTCGTGTCCGACGAAAGTGGAAAGGGCGCGGCCGCGGCGAGCAGCACTTGGGTCTGCTCCTTGGTTTTTTCCGCCAGCTTGCCGGTCAAAGAAGCCACCGCATCGCGGGCATTGTACATGGACTTGGCCAGTTCGGGCGGCGTGTCTTTCTTCACCAGAGGCCCAGTGGTTTTGTCGGTCGGCGCGCCGGCAGGCCAAAAGTGGCCGGCCAAAATCAGTATCAGAATCGCGGCCGCCAACGCGCCTAAGGCGATCCAGCGCCCGTTCCAGGTGCGGTTGCCGACATATTCGTCGGTGGAGACGCGGGCGACGATGCGCTGCGCCAATCCCGGGCTGGACGGCCAGGGAAGCTTTTGCAGCCCTTCCAGCAAGCGTTGGGCGGCCTGATGTTTCTCGCGGCAGTCATTGCAATGCGCCAGGTGTTCTTCGGCATCGGCGCTTAGGGGCAGTTTCCCCCTCACCCCCAACCCCTCTCCCTCAGGGCGAGGGGAGTTGTCATGTCGCCCCCTCACCCCCAACCCCTCTCCCTCAGGGCGAGGGGAGACAGATGACAGTGTCGCGCCATCTAAGCGGTTCTGTAGCCAGGCGTCAAAGTCCAAGCAGTTCATGTTTCGACCTCGGAAACCATGCCGCGGCGACGCAGCCGCTCCAACACTTCCATGCGGGCGCGATGCAGCCAGGTCTTGATAGTGCCTACCGGCTTGTCCAATGCGCCGGCGATTTCGTCGTAAGGCAGTCCTTGCTCGTGGTACATCACGAACACGCTGCGGAATTCAAGCCGCAACTGGGCGACCGCCGCCTGGATTTCGCGGGCCAATTCGGCCGCATCGTCCGAGGGGGGAACGGCGGCGGTTTCGTGCAAGTACTCGGCTAGCTCCGGGCGGCGGGCGCGTTGACTGAGCCAGGTCCGGCAACGGTTGACCGTGATGCCCATGATCCAGGGCTTCAGCGGGCGGGCGGCGTCCCAACGCCGTAAACTGCGAAAAATCCGCAAAAACACTTCTTGCGCTACATCTTCCGCATCTTGACGATGGTGCAATAGCCGCACGCACAAGCCGAAAACGCCCGGTTCGAAGCGTGCCACCAGATCGCGCATCGCCTGCGCGTCCTTCCGAAGGCAGCGGCGCACCAGCATGGCGTCTTCAGCCGACACGTTTGGCCACCCGCGTCCGGAACGTGAAGAGTAATACCCCGTTAGGGAGAGAAGGGTTTCGGGAAACAAAACCTAAATCCGAATGTCGAAATCCGAAACAAATTCAAATCTCGAAGAAGAAAACCGAAAACCAGCCCTTTTTCTGCGTTTGGATTTTGAATTTGTTTCGAATTTGGTGCTTCGAATTTCGGATTTAGTGGTCATGGGCGTGGTGAATCAGCTCGACGACTTCGTCCGGAGAAGCGTCTTTGAGCCGTTTGCCGCGGTTCTTGAGGGATTCGGTGACACGGATGGCGACATCCTGCATCTTCGCGTGGGTTTCCTGGGAGCCGCCCACGAGGAAAAACTCTTCGCCGCGTGTGATGCGTTTGTGCTCATCGTGGTTGTCGAGTCCAACACCCAAAAGGCCGACGACTTCGGGCTTGGACTTAGTCTTGCGCGCCATCGAATCCCCTTTTTCTATGGTGCACGTTGGCAACGTGCTGTCAGCGAGCGGCACGTTGCAAACGTGCCCCACAAAACACACAGTCTACTAAACTATACGCCGACGTTTCGCATGCGGTCAAGTCCGCACGCATGCCACCATGCCGCGCGATCGACTTGGCAAACAGGACTGCCAAAAGCGGGTGCATTCCCGTTTCTGCGCAAGTCGTAGCCGCAAGCGGCTACAATGCGGTCGCGAACGCGGCGTGTTGAATCCCGCTGCGGCGCTGGCTAAAATTGGCTGCGGTTGTCTTTGCCGATGCGGAGGCGAACGAGGGACGTTCATGGCGTTGCTGAGTTTTCTCAAAGGGGCGAACGCAGGCTCGACCATCGAGCTGATGGGCGACAAGATCATCCTGGGCCGAAATCAGGACTGCAACGTCGTCCTCAATGTGCCGGCGGTGAGCCGGGAACACGCGGTCATTCGCCGCATTCAAGGCAAGTTCTACATCGAGGACATGAAGAGCCGCAACGGCACCTTCGTGAACAACAAGGAAATCAGCACGCGCACGCTGCTCAAGGACAACGACAAGATCAAGATCTGCGATAATTTCCTGGCGTTTTTCGAGAACGCGCCCAAAGCCCCGCTGCCGGAGGAAATGCGCCGCGACGGCGAAACGGAAGAGGACGAGGAAGATTCCTCGACGGTCGAAGCGACGCTGTCGGGCAGCAGCAAGCAGATTCTGGAAGCGCAGCCGGCGGAAAAGCTGGCCATGCTGCTCGAGCTGAGCGCCGACTTGTCGCAGACTTTTAACCTCGACTCGCTGTTGCCGAAGATCGTCGACAGCCTGTTTCAGGTGTTCCGGCAAGCCGACCGCGGCTTCGTCATTATGGCCGATGAAGGCAAGCTGATTCCCAAGGTGACCAAGGCGCGCCGCGCCGGCGAGGACGACAGCACGCCGCGCTTCAGCCGGCGCATTATCAACCGCTGTCTGGAAAGCGGCCAATCCATTCTGAGCGAAGACGCCTCGGCCGACAAGCAGTTCGATCTGGCGCAAAGCATTGCCGACGCGCGCATTCGCTCGGTCATGCTGGCGCCGCTCATCGGCCGGGCCTCCGGGCGCGCGTTCGGCGTCATTCAATTGGACACGCAGGATCGGATGAAGAAATTCACGCAAGACGATTTGAAGCTGCTCTTGGCGGTGGCGGCCCAGGCGGCTGTCGCGATCGAAAACGCGCGCATGCACGAAACCCTGGTGGCACGCGCGGGTCTCGAGCGCGATCTCATGATCGCCCGCCAAGTGCAAATGAGCTTCCTGCCCAAGAAGCTGCCCCAGCTGCCCGGCTACGACTTCTTCGCCCATTACGAATCGGCCCAGGAGGTCGGCGGCGACTATTACGACTTCATCCCATTGCCCGATGTGCGCATGGGCGTGATGGTCGGCGACGTGGCAGGCAAGGGCATGCCGGCGGCGCTCTTGATGGCCAAGATCAGCTCCGACGCACGCTATTGTTCGCTGACAGAAAAGAGTCTTGCCGACGTCGTCTACAAGCTCAATGAACAAATGCAGGAAGCGAGCATGCTCGATCGCTTTGTCACCCTGAGCGCCATGTTGCTCGATCCGGCGCGGCACGCGGTGACCTTCGCCAGCGCCGGCCACAATCCGCCGCTCCTTTACCGCAAGCTCAAGAACACCTTTGAAGAGGCCACGCCGCGCGATCTCGCCGGCTTTCCTCTGGGCGTTGCCGACGGCATTCCCTTCGAGTCCATGAGCGTCGACCTGGAGCCCGGCGACTGCCTGATACAATTCACGGACGGAGTGCTCGACGCCAAAAACCGCGACGAGAAAGACTTCGGCCACGAAGGAATTCTGCAAGCGCTCGTGTCCGGGCCGCCGAACCCGCTGGAGATGGGCCAGCGGCTGGTCGGGGCGCTCAAGCAACACACGGCAGGGCGCAAAGCGCACGACGACGTGACCATCGTTTGCTTCGGGAGACAGTGACTCATTGTTTACGTTTCGCGC
>JAKEHV010000169.1 GCA_022614915.1 Gemmataceae bacterium
CCGCTCATTCAGCCGGGTAAGTCAGGAGAGCTACAGCACGTTATTGCGCGCGGTCCCCGGCTGTGCCTCCAAAAAATGCGGGATTACTGAGTGACATCTATCTCGACCCAGCGCAATCCCCGTACAGCGCCGACGCCCGTTCGTCCAACACGGCGTTGAGCACGTAAGAACATTAACATCTAGCCGGTTGCAAACTAACGTTGCTGGAGGAACCGCAGATGAATCGCACTTTTCCTCTGGTTGCATTGCCCTTCTTCGTCCTGTTGTTGGCGTCCGCGCGCGGGCAGGACGCCAAGTCCCCCGTCGTGGTCAAAGTCCACGAGGGTAAGACGGAGGTCACCGAGGCGATTCTGCCCGTGGACCCAACGCCGCGTATCCAAATTCGGCCCACCGGTGGCATGGGATTGGGCCTCACGGTGGACGGCAACAAGATGCTCTGCTGCGGCGACGGCGCCATCCGCACCAACTTCAAGATCGATGATCAGATCGTCTATCCGAAAGTGGGCATGCAGCAACAATTGCCGGCCGGGTCCGCCGCCAAGAAACGCTACGGCTTCACTTCCACATTCACGCACGACAACATCGAAATCACGCAAGAGATGGAAATCGTGCCCGGCAAGGGCGAGAGGAGCACGGAAGGCAAACGCTACCTTGACACCGTGCTCATCAAGTACATCTTCGAGAACAAGTCGGATCAGCCGCGCAAAGTCGGCACGCGCGTGCGCATCGACACCTACTGCGTGGACAACGACGGCGCACTGTTCGCTTCTCCGGTCACGCACCCCGGCAAGATTCTGAACGGCGTCGAACTCAAGGACAAGACCCTGCCGCCCTTCATGCAAATTTTGCAACGGCCGGACCTCAAAAACCCCGGCTTCGTCGGCCACTACACGCTCAAGATGGACGGCAACTTGATCGGGCCCAACCGGTTCATCTGCACCACCCATGGCATCGGCGACAACGGCTGGGAGACGCCCGCCATCGCCGCCAACGGCGACTCCGACTGCGTCATCTTCTGGGACCCCAAGCCCCTGCCCCCCAACGGCAGACTGGTGATGGCCTACGGTTATGGCCGAAGTTTGGCGACCATGCCGGAAAACGAAGGCCGCATGAAGCTGGCCTTCGGCGGCAACTTCGAGCCGGGCAAGGTGTTCAGCCTGATGGCTTATGTGGAAGACCCGTTCGCCGGTCAAGCGTTGACCCTGGAATTGCCAGCGGGACTGGAGCGTGTGGAAGGGCGCGAGATTCAACCGGTTCCGCCTCCGCCCGCCGACAGCGCCACGAGCATGATATTGTGGAAAATCCGCGTGCAAGAAATGGGCGAGTTCCCTGTGCGCATCCGCTCCAATAACGGGGTGTCGATGCTTCGGACGATCAGTATCCAAAAGAACTCCGCGGAGTGAGGATTTGAAGAAGAGGATCAGGATTCGCCGCGCGAAGTGGCGCTGAAGCAGATGATCGCGGATTTCGAGGCGAAGAACCCATTGATTAGAATCAAGGTCGAACCGCAGGATTTCGCGCAGATGCCGCCGAAGTTCTTTCTCGGACACCGGACGGGCCACCCAAGCCAAACCATTGGGAGGTGAGTGGAATGAACGTCTATGCCATCACCACCAACGACAACAAAGCCGGCGAACGCGATTGCGAGGTAGTCTTTAGACCCGGGGCCAAGCGGGTGAGCGAGGCATATAGCGGCGGGTACGCTACATTTAGCAATTCCCTCAAATATCCCAAGAACCGAGACGACCTTCTCGAGAAGATCAAGTTGATGCCTGGGTCGCTCGAAATGTTCGCCTACTTCGGACACGGGTATAATACACAATTGGGCGGACACATTCTCACTGACGCAGACATCAAGCTGCTCGCCGACGCGCTGCAACCGAAGATAACCCCAGGGGGCAGCATCGTCTTCTATTCGTGCCTCGCCGGCTCTGCGCACGGACTCACGACATCGTTGCTGAATAAGATCGGCAAAGGCGTCTGGATCTATGGTCACACGACGACGGCGCATTCCTTCAAGAATCCGGACGTGAGCGAGGTGCACAATGGGGACAGCCTTCGGTTCCGAATGCTTCCGGACTTCTACGGCCCCAAGTTAAAGGCCGCCTGGACCGAAGCGCTCGCACGAACGGATCTGTGGCTGCGCTTTCCGCTGATGCAGCATGTCGATATCATGAAGGAGCTAAACGCGATCCGTCTAGTCGGGACTTGGTCAGTGCCTGGATCGAAGAAGTACGTTTTCGAATGGCCGATCACTAATGGGAAGTACACAAATGCGGATTCGCTCTGCGTGAATCCTCATGGCCCGGTGAAAGAGACCGGGACCTCCCAGATTGGCGAATGGGAGCTTGATGACGAGCTGGTTATAACATGGGGTGGTTCAGACAGGGAAAAATGGGCGATGCCGCTCAATCCCGACGGCCAAGTCATCCGCGGCTCGTCCGGGCTCGCTAAGAGGATCGCGCGCGGCACTTACGGAAGCATTCAGGGATAGCAATCCGGGAAAGCTCTCGGTGCTAATTCAATTCCTAATCGTAATCTCCGTCTTAATCTTTGTCTGTGTTTGTCGACCGAATCTGTCCCAGTATTTCCCCTTGCGGAAATTCTCCTGCCGCAGCACTCCTTCCTTCTTGAAGCCCAGCTTGAGATATGAACGCATGGCCCGCTCGTTGTACTCGTAGACCTGCAGCCAGACGCGATTGAGGTTCATTGTCTCGAAGGCATGTTGGAGCAGTAGGCGCGTCGCCTCGGTGCCATAGCCCTGGCCCCACGCTTCCTTGTCGCCGAGCGCAATGCCGAAACACGCGTGCCGATTGCGAAAATCGATTTGATGCAGGCCCTGCATGCCGATGCGTCGGTCGTCCTCCACGCGCACGATGAGTAGCACCAGGTCGTGCTCGCTCCGGCTCATGCGGTCGATGTAGTCCAACTCGCTCACTTGGTTGATGGGCGGCCGGCCTGCCAAATACCAGCGCACTTCCGGATCGTTCACCCAAGGGGCGACCAAGTCCGCGTCGTCACGCTCGACGGGTCGCAGATAGACGGTTTGGCCGATGAGGTAAGGATTGCGCATTATTTCGTTCGTTCCTTGGTCCAGTAACCAAGAGCATTTTCGCCGGCATCAGGTTCGAATGGCGTGCCCTTATTTCGGCGAGGAAGCGCCGGGCGGCGGGACGAGCGGGCGCACGATCACTTCCAGCAAGTCCGGCTGGCCCTCGATGCGCTCGAGGCGCGGATAGCGTTCGCCGCCTTTGTACTCGAGCGTAACGGACTGAAAGAGGTCGCCGTTTTCCACGAGCAACTCGATGCGGCCGGTGGTCGCGGTGGCGGCCAGGGCGGCGCGGAAGACTTTGTCCGACCAGCGCCGGGCATTGACGGCGATGATCCTCATGCCCGGGCCGACGCCGGCCTTATGCGCTTTGGTGCCGGGGACGACGTCGTTGATCGTGCCGTCTTCGCGCAGGGCCAGGCCGAGCGTCGCGGTCGCGTCGATGGACTTGGCATCGCCCTCGGTTTCTTTGTGCAAATCCGATTGCTTCGCGCCATAGCCGGGTTTCCAGCCGGCGCGGCGCAATCCTTCGAGCGGGGGCTCGTCGGTCGTGGCCGTCAGCCGTCTTGTGAGCAGGTCTTTCCAGTTGTTGATCCCCTCACCCCCGGCCCCTCTCCCCGTGGGGGCGAGGGGAGCGATTGCCTCCAAATCCGCAACCAGCTCGTCAAACGTAAACGGCTTGAGTTGAATCTTGCCGTCGGGGCCGCCAGAGAAGCGCCGGCAGAAATCGTCGAGCGATTTTTTTCCGTGCGTGGCGTCGCGGATCAGGACGTCCACTTCGAGCCAGAGGAGTACGCCCTCGTCGTAGAAGTCGACGGAGCGCCGCCAGGCCGCCCAGTCGCCGCGGGCGTAGTAGAGAAGCTGGGCCGCAACCGCCGTGTCCTCGAGCGGCCGCCAGGAGCGGCCGCGCTGATTCTTGGCCCATTCCGCGACCAGAGCGAGGTTGTCGCGGAATTGCTCCGGCGTCCACAGCCCGCACCGCGCAGCCAGCACCACGCCCAGGTACTGCGTCAACCCCTCGTAAACCCAAAGCATGCGCGTGCGCTGCGGCTTTTGAAAATCGTCGGTCACCATTTCTTTGGGCCGGCGATATTTGCCGTTCCACGAATGCACGTACTCGTGCGGCAACAGCGACGCCCACGTGTTCTTTTTCATCTGATCGTCTTTGAGCATGCCTTCGCTCACGCGGTTGTCGCTCGAGGCGTGATGCTCTAGGCCGAAATGGGCGATCTGATCGCTTAAGGCCAGGAGAAAAGTGTAAGACGGATAATGCCGGCTGCCGAACAGCGCGCCGCCCTCGTCGATGAGGCGGTCGAGGTTTTCTTTCAATTCCGGACTCATGCGAATGGACTGCGCGCTGTCACCGGCAAGGGCGATGGCATGCAATGGGCCCTGATCCTTGGGCCGAAGTGCAACTTCTTTGAAGAATCGTCCACACAAGACAGGCGAATCGATCAATGTATCCAATGCCACGGGTTGGAACCGCGCCCAGTCGTCGGCCGATTCTTCGCGCGGCAAGGCGGTGGCGAACTTCCAATCGGGCGGCAGGCGCAGGCTGGCTTGCACGCGAATCTCCCGCGCCGGCAGTCCTTTCGGATAGAGCAGGGTTTGATTCCAACTGAGTATGGCGAGGTTGGGAGTCAGCGAAGCCCCGGCGCTGAAGCCGCCCGTCGCGCCGGGAGACAGGAAGTCGAGCGCGACTTCGACCGCATCGGCCCCGTCGGGAACTTTGCAATGGAAGGCATACATGTCTTCGTCGTCGCGCCGCCAGGGAATGTCCTTGCCGGCGGCGCGGATTTTGAGCCCCGCGAGGTCGGTGATCGGCCCGGACGGACCGTGTTCGCCGGGGATCCACTTGGGGTAGTACAGCGTCAATGGTCCGGGTTTGGCGGGAATGACCATGGCGGCGCGCAGGAAACGGCGTGGCGCTTCCGTGGCGTCGAGGCGTAGAATGATCGGCGCGGGCTTGGCGTCCCCAGCTCTGGCTTCCCGGTTCGTTGAGCAAGGAAGACACCCAATGGCCAAAAGAGTCCAGAAGTACGGTTTCATGCAGGTAACTCGGTAAAGAAAGTTGTCAGGTTGGAGGATAGCGGACCCGGATCGAGTTGCAATGGAAATCGCGTGCATTACTCATTGGAGACATCTTCATGCAAAACCTCCCTAAAACTGCTTTGTTCCTGTCAGTATTTTTCTGCTGCCAAAGCAATGCGGCAATCGCCGGTGAACGTCCCTGGCGCGTCTTGCCGCTTAGCGCCAACGGCAAGATCGCAGCGCACTGGACGCACATCGGCTGGGGCGGCTTTGCTGTCGACGGCGAAAGTTTGCGCACCGAGTGCGACGCGAAGGGCATGGGCCTCTTGCTTTACGAAAAGGAGAAATTCGGCAACTGTGAGATTCGAGTTGTCTTCAAAGTCAAAGACGACAAGTCCAACGCCGGTGTGTTCGTGCGCATCGATGACGGCATCCTGGACTGGAGGAAGAAGGAAACAATTGCCATAGAGCGCGATAAGGACGGCAAGCTTTCCAAAGAGATGTTGAAGAAACTGATGGAGGCGTCGGAACAAAAGCAGGGACCGTGGTTTGCGGTGCACCACGGCTACGAAGTGCAGATTTGCGACAAGGAGGACGCGTTTCACCGCACGGGCGCCATCTACTCATTGGCAAAGGCTGCCACATCGCCGAATGAAACCAAGACGGCGGCATGGAGAACAATGATCATCACGCTGAAGGGCAACCTCGTGCTCGTGGACATCGACGGTACGCGCGTGACCACTTTCGACCCTGACTGCAAGGATGTGCCCAAGGACCACAAGTGGTTCGAGCCCGCGCCCGAACCGAAGAGGCCGCAAGCCGGCTACATCGGCTTGCAAAATCACGATCCGAGCGACGTGGTCTGGTTTAAGGAAGTAAGTGTGCGCGCTCTCACACCATGAGCAACAACGCGCCATGTCATAACTTGTTTACTTCGTCACATTCACCGTCACCTTTGCCTCGTGCACCACCGGCGTCTTCTCGTTGAACATTGCCGTCGCCCGGATCGTGAGCGCGACGTTCTGGCCCGCGGCTTCCGGCTCTGTGCGAACCGTGAGCGTGCCCTGATCTTGTCCCGACTTGATGGTAGCCGGCTCGACACTCAATCCTTTGGCGTCTTTCGGCAACACTGCCTCCAGCTTGAATGGCCCGTCGTAGTTGAATTGCCGGGCGAGGCTGACCGCGATCGTCGTCGATTTGCCGGCGGCGACTTTGAGATTGCCGGCGCTCAGGCTGAGCTTGGCAAGCTGCCTCGGCACGATGGTCAGGGTAATCGACGGAGCGGCTTGCACGAGATTGGGCGGGCCGCCGCCTTTGGGCGGCGGGGCCGGCTGCTTGGGATTGACGATCTGTGTCTGGCCGCGGAGCACGATTGTGTAAGCGCCGGGTTGCGCCGTGGTCTTGCTGTCGAGGTTGACAGTGATGGAATCCTTGCCGGGCGCGATCGTCACGGGTTGCATCACCATGCCGACAGGCAGCGACAGCGCGAGCACCTGCACAGAGCTCTTGAAGTCGGCGCCGGGCAATAGTTTCAGGGGGATGCTGATCTTGTCTCCCTGCAGCACACTGATGTTCTCGCTCTCGGGAATGAGTCGATACGGCGCCTTGTCGCGCAGCGCCAACACCAACTCGCGATCAAGCCGCGATACAGCGGGCACGTTTTGTTGTGGGACCGGATACGAGAGCGTGGCGGCACGGACTTCGCGCACAACCTTTTGCCCGTCGATGGTCGCCGTCGCAATAATGCCAAGTGCCCCGACCCAGGGCGGGGCTTCCGGCGCGGCGCTGACTACGAAGGCGGCCTGCTTCTGGTTGCCGCCGATGATGTGCGGGTTCATGGTCACGCCGGGGGGCAGCTTTTCGCCGGTGAGGACGATGTCGCCGGCGAAACCGCCCAAACGCAAAACATACACGATGTAGGCCTGGCTGCCGCCCTGGCCGAGCACCACGGAATCCGGCGACACGGCCGACACCGGCATGGCAACCAGGCGGAAATCGGGCTTCTCCGGCGCGATGCGCACCGTGTAAATGTGCCGTGGACCGAATAACAATGGTGCGTCGCGGCTGGACACTGTCAATTGATATGTGCCGTCCGCGGGAATCTTCAGGCGATAGGCGGCGGGATCATCACTGCGCGCGAACAATTGCGGAGTCGGGATCTCCGGGTTATCGTCCTGCTCCGTGATGCTGTTGCCTTTGTCATCCTTGAGCGAGAAATACAGATCGACAGGTGCTCCAAACCGATCGCCGAATGCCTCGATGGCCAGATTCTGCCCTTTCTTGGCTGCGAAAGCATAGACGTCGCGGTCCGCTTTCTTCTCGATGCGTCCGGCGATTTCGCAAGGGATGGAGACCTTCTGCGCTTTGTCCGGCGTATCGTTCGCTTCGTTGTCCAAAACCACCGGCGCTTGCGCGAACCGTAAGAGGACAGGATTGGATTGCCGCGACTCGCGCTTGACGCGGAAATCGAAGCCGTCGAGCGCGGCCATGGTGGGCGGCCGAAAGTCCATATGTGTCAACCGCTGCAGCGCCCGCGGATCCGCCGGCGCTTTCACGGTCATGATCGTTTTTTCCAATGTCCGGTCTTCGAACACGGCGTTGGGATCGGGCGTGCCGTTCGGCAGGTTGCGGCCATAGACAGTGATCTTTGCGTCTTTGCCAGGCTCAACGATATTGGGAAACACCGCATCGATCCACGGCGCCGTGCTGACCGTGAGACGATAGTAGTAATCCGGACCACCTTGTGTGTAGGTGAACGAACACAATCGGACGAGGTAAGCGCCGTCACCAGGCAGCGTCGCGTCGAGGACGGCGTCGTTGTTCTGATAGGCGCGGTTGAAGCCTAGGTGCGCGCCGGATGCCGAATAAAGCTGCAACTGGGCGGGCAGCCGGCTGTCGATGCTCGTCGTCAAACAGCTCACTGTCACGCGCTGGCCCTTCTTGCCGGCGAATTCGAAATAGTCCACGTCGGTTGGATTGAGGATGACGCCGCTGACGGTCGAATCTAACTCGATCTTTTGCGCCTTGTCGACATCGTCGTTCGATTCTTTCTCAACGACTTCCTTAAGGTCGCCGACGACGAACGCGCGCGGGTTGCTGACGCCGAAATCCGTGATGACGCGGACGTCGTGGATGCCGAGCGGGGCGTTGGCCGGCAGGGTCACTTTGAACTTTCGTGCGACTTGCGGACCGGCGCCCTTCATGCCGGGCTGCGCTTTTTGCTTCGGGTCTGGCTGGATCACTTTCTCGGTTCCCTCGGCCACCTCCACCTTGGCGCCCGGGAAACTGAAATACAGGCCTTCCGGTTTCTGCATGTCTGTGCCGGTGACCGTGACGTCGAAGGTCGTGCCGGCCTGGCCTCCCGCAGGCAAAACCTGCGTGATCCTCGGCGCGGGTTGCGTCTGGGCCGAGAGCAAGTGGACAAAGGCCGCGAATCCAAGGAACGCGGCAGAAAGAAGGAGCGATTGGCGAGCGAAGAGACGGTTGCGCATGATTTCCCCCTCCGGGCAGCGTGAGGATAGTCAACAATCTCAGGGTAACCCGGAAGCAGTGTCCTGGCAAAGTGAATTCGGATGCAGTTTGGCCTTTTGTCGTTTCGTTGCGACTGATTACAATCTTGCGCCCTTCACCACAAACGAAAGGAGTCAACAATGGCCCGTCACGCCGCATCCGTGTTCGTTCTCTTGGTCGCCATGTTCGCCGCATTCGTGTGGCATTCTTCGGCTCAAGACAAAGTCAACGCACCGCCCTTGCCGCAATTACCAGAAGTTCCACCACCGATTCCTCAAATCAATTCAGTTCCGATTCCTGCCGTCAAGCAGCATCCGCCGGTTAGCAGTCCCTGGACGATTAACTGGCAAGCCCAGGAAGGCAAGAACCGCCTCACGCTTAGCCTAGTGAAGTTTCCAAGCTACCAGATCACTTGCGACCAACTCGAAATGTCCGTGCCCAAAGGAGGTCAGATTCTGGCCGCGGGGAATGTGAAGGTCACTTGCCAAAACTTCGAAGCCACAAGCCAAAAGCTGACAGTGCCGCTCGACCGCGATGAGATTGTCTTGGAGGGGCAAGTCCTGATCCAACAGGGAGCGCCGGGAGCGCCGGGAATGATGTCAGAATTGCGCGCCGAACGCATTCAGTTCCGCTTAAGTGAATTGAACTTCAAAGACAAACAGGAACCCAAATTTGTGGAAAAGAAAGAGTGACCCCTCGCTAGAACGTTCAGCCGCGTCCGGCGGCGAAGCTGCCGACGGACGCGGTTTGTGGAAGGAGGTTTACGTTACTTCGCTGCGGAGTATTTTTCCGGACTCTCGCGCGCTTTTTTCGCGCAGTCGTCACAGCAGACGGTAATCTCCTTGCCGCCGACCTTGACCTTGATGCCGCCGTCCTTGATTTCCCAGTCGCACACAGGGCATTTCTTCGTTTTCATGGGATGTCTCCTCGGAAAATGGAACCCAACAACTGCCACGACGACCAACGCGGGCAGCTCTGATGAGTGAATGGTAGTTACTCGGGAAATCCCGGACTTCCAGATTCTTGCTCATTTGGCGAAGAGTTTCCCATCGGGTAGAATTACAGGAGGCGAAGGAATATGAGGAATGACCTCCACACATTTGGAGTTAACGGGGACCTTAAAAGCGGATGGCACTTTCGTGCTGGACCAAAAACCCGCTTTGCCGCCTGGCCGCGTACAACTGGTCCTGCGGCCACTGCCCGATAACACAATTTCGCCAGAGGATTGGTGGCAACTGATGCAGCGCCTACGACGTGAACTGGAGGAAGCCGGACGTCCATTCATGAACGATGAGGAGTTGAACGCCCACATCGAATGGTTGCGGGAAGGAGATCATATCGATGAGCTGTTGCGCGTGGCCGACGCGAAACGTCAGCGACGGGAGCGGCCTGGATGCTGATCTATTGCGACAGCGTGATCTTGATGTATTACTTCGACCACTCGGGCGTAAAGTCCATCTCTTTGCCACGAAAACAATCTCTCTCTATTTGGCGGCGACTTTGCGCGTCTCCGATGGTGTCCGCCCAAACTCGCGGCGAAACGCGTCCGTGAAATGGCTGTGGCTGGAAAAGCCGAGGTCGAGCGCGAGCGCCGTGAGATCGTTGGCGCCGTCTTGCAGCCGTTCGAGCGCTGCCCGCAGCCGCAGTTGGGCCAGGTAGCGGTGGATGGGCACGCCGGTGTGCTTTTGGAAAATCCGGCACAGGTGAAACGGCGACGTGTGCACGGCACGGGCCACGTCGTCGAGCGTAATGCGCTGGCCCAGCCGGCTCGCGAGGTAGGTTTTGGCCGCCTCGGCGCGGCCGGCGTGATCGGCGTCGGTGCCGTTTCTGCGACGCTTACGCGGCATCTCTTGGCGCGCGAATGCCGCCTCCAGCACGTCGGCGATGAGCTGCAACGCCGTCGCATCGGCCCACAGGAGTTCCAGCGGCTGCGATTCGGCTGCCTCCAAGCGCAGCATGAATTCGCGGTGCCGCCAGAAAACATCGGTGTCGCACGGGCCGGTCACGAACGGGAAAGGACGTTCGGGGCGCTCGTCGACGGTTGGATCGAGCTCGCGCACGATGTCATTGAGCACGTGCGGCGCAACGACGAACACCGTGCCGCGGTCGCCGCACTCACCCGGATGGCTGACGCGATAGGTCGAACCCTTGGAGAAAAACACCGCCTGATTGACGTCGGCGGTCACCATGCGCCGCCCGAAGTGCTTCGCGAACGCGCCGTGGCGCATGAGAACAATATCGTTCTGGTCGGAGAATTCTTCGGCCGCGGGTCCGCCGCGGCAAGCGCGGCAGCGGTAGTCGCGGACGCGAACGAGCGGGCTGTCGTACAGCACCCGGAAGGAAATCGGATTCTCTGGATAAAGCGGCATGCCAACCACGTTAGGGGAGGAACAAGTTTCAATCAAGTGCTGCGGAATTTGAATTCCTTTGGAATTTTCCGATTAAACACTAGCCCGACGCGCGAGCGAGGGATTACAATCAACACTATCCAAGTGGTGCATTGGGTGATGCATGTTCGGCATCGGCAATCGACCAACTCGCGTTTGCGAAGGGTGGACCCGGCGTGAATTCCTGCGCGTTGGCGGGTTGGCGCTTGGCGGGCTAACCCTCTCCGATTTGCAAAAAGCACAAGCGTCGCCGCTCACCTCCGACCCCTCTCCCCCAAGGGGCGACGGGAGTAGCCGGCCGGGTCGGCCGCGCGCCCGCCACTGCATTCTCCTCTATATGTGGGGCGGGCCGGCGCATCAGGAAACTTTCGACCTCAAGCCGCACGCGCCGGAGGGAATTCGCAGCCAGTTCCGCCCCATCGCCACGCGGGTGCCCGGCATACAGATTTGCGAACACCTGCCGCGGCTGGCGCAGTATACCGACCGCTTCGCCATCGTCCGCTCCGTCACGCATAACGGCGTCAACCACGCGACCAGCGCCTATCACATGCTGACAGGGCACGTGCACTTTCGGCCCGGTCCCGGCAGCGTGCCGACACCCGAAGATTTTCCACAAATCGGCGCTGCGGTCGGCCGCTTCGGCCGGCAGCCGGAAGACATGCCCGCGAGCGCCTCTCTGCCTTCGATTTTACTGGAAGGCGATGGCCGCATTGTCGCGGGGCAAGGGCCGGGCGTGCTTGGCCCGCGCCATACGCCGTTCATGGTGCTCGGCGATCCGACGCGCGAGGATTTCTCGGTCGACACGCTGCGCTTGCCGGACGATCTAAACGCTGGCCGGCTTCGCCATCGCGCTGATTTGCGCACCGCCCTGTTGCAGCGGAGCCGACTGGCATCTCCCGAAACGATGGCATTAGACGAAAGCTACGAGCGCGTCTATCGCTTGCTGGAGTCGCCGCGCGCGCAACGGGCCCTCAACCTCGCCAACGAGCCGGCCCGGTCGCGCGACCGCTATGGCCGGCACCACTTCGGGCAAAGCTGTCTCCTCGCACGGCGGTTGATCGAAGCCGACGTGTCGCTGGTCACTGTCTACTGGAACACGGGCGCGGCCGGCGCGGCGGGCAACTGGGACACCCACGACAACGAATCCAATCGACTAAAGTCCGTGCTGCTGCCGCCGTTCGAACGCGCCTACACGGCCCTTTTGGACGACCTGGGTAGCCGCGGACTCTTGGACGAAACGCTAGTGGTGTGGATGGGCGAATTCGGCCGTACGCCGCGTATCAACCGCAACGCCGGCCGCGATCACTGGGGCTTCTGCCAGTCGGTGCTGTTGGCGGGCGGCGGCATCCGCGGCGGCCAAGTCTACGGCAGCTCCGACGCCCACGCCGCCTACGCCGCCGAGCGCCCGGTCAGCCCGGACGACCTGGGCGCCACCGTGTTTTCGGCCCTCGGCATCCCGCTCGACGTGGAGATGCATGACAACCTGGGCCGGCCCATGCCGCTGTGCACGGGGCGGGCGGTGAATGCCTTGTTTGGTTAGCCTTTTCTAGTGTCCCTGAAACCGCTTGAGCGAATACTGCGCCTCGGTCGTCAGCCATGCCGCCGGGGCTCCCTGGGATAACTCCATCAAGAACTTCCGGGCCTCGGGCGTACCGATCCGTTCCAACAGCACCAAGCAGCGATGGACGCGAATCCGGCTTGGTTCCTCCAGACGGCTGCGTCGGCGCCGTGCCCACCCCACGTAAAAGCGGTGTCGAAACCGTGCGCCAGGATTCGGCCGTCCTGGGAAATCGCAAGCAGGCGCGTGCTGTTGGGAATACCGGCCAAACGCAGGATTTCCTTGCGCGTGGCAGTTTCCCAAACCCGGACGGCATGATCGTAGGGTTTTTGGCTGTCACTGGTGGCGAGCAGTTTGCCGTCGGCCGAGAAGGTTGACGCCGGAGAGCTGAGGCTTCCGCCGAATTCGCTGTTTTCCGGGCTTGGGCCGCGCCGAAGGTTGATTGACGGCATACTTTGGCCGGTCCGCGGATTCATGAGGTGAAGCGTCCCGACACCAGATTGAAACCAGGCGAGCAACTGGCCCGTCGGAGAGATTGCGGGGGCAACCATCGGCGCACGAACTTCGTACTTGAGGTGGAGAACCCCCTTGTCGACGTCCCAAGTTTGCACGGATGGATTACCAAGGGCGATCAACGTCGCGCCGTCGCGCGTGAAGACCAGGGAGCGCACGGAATCCTTCGCGGTCAGCCTGCGTCGTTCCTTGGCCGTCGGCAGGTCCCACAGGCCGATCGTGCCGTCGAAGGAAGCGGATGCGAGCAACTTGCCGTCCGGCGAGAACGCGATTTGATTGATCGGCGCCTTGTGCCCGACCCAACGATGCAGCACTTCGCCCGTCTTGATGTCGAAAATCAAAAGTGTATCCTCGCTAAACGTTGCCAAGCGGCGGCCGTCAAGCGAATAGGCCAGGCCGTTGACTGCGCCGGGATGGCCCGTCTTAAAGCGAAGCCGCTTGCCAGTGGCAACGTCCCAGAATTGCACATAGTTCGCCGAAGCATCATATTGTGTTACCGCGAGCAGCCCACCGTCGGCACTGAAACGCGGCCGAACACTGCTGGCCCGCGGTGCCCCCTCGAAGGGGCGCACATCCTTGTTGGCGTCGATATCCCATAGACGAATCTCGCCGCCCGATACGAGGACAAGCCGCTTGCTGTCGGGCGTGAAGGCAAATCGTCCATGCGGTTCGGCAAACTCGGCCAGGCGCCTGCCCGTGCCGATGTCGATAATCTCCACGCCCTTGCCGGTCGTGCCCCGCGCAAATCGGGACCCGTCCGGCGCGAAAACGATATTCGGGTAGACGGTGGCCAACTCGGCCAACTTCGTGCCGGTCCTGAAATCCCAGGCGATGATGCTCCCGGGGGATCGTCGTGGATTTGTCCTTCACCTGGACAACCGTCTCTACGCTCGCAGTCAGCAGCTTGCGCCCATCCGCGGAAAAGCTCAAGGCGCAGATTTGGCTGGTCGTCGGATACCGCGCCGGCAACGCTTTGCCGGTCACCGCGTTCCAGCGCAAGACGACCGCCTTGTCGCGTTGGCCGAGGGCCGCGACGATTTCCGTCCCGTCCGGCGAGATCGCCAGCGCCGTCGTGCTCCACACCGGGGCCGGATGGGGCCATTGGTTGACGAGCTTCTCCGTAGCCAGATCCCAGACCTCGAAACCCTTGGTCGTAATGACCACCATCACCGGCCTGTGCCGGGCCATGGCGACCTCGTGATGGTCGCGTATGTTGATCCGCTTGCGCTCCAGACCGGTGGCGACGTCGAAAAGGACGACATTCCACGGACCATCCTTGCCGCGAGAAATAATAACGAACGTGCGGCCGTCCGGCGAAAAGCCGGTGTCGAAGATCCCCTCCGGCACGCGCAGCCGAGGCACGCCGAGCCGGGCGACCGATCCCTCCGGCAGCGCGGGCTTTTCCTGCGCCGCTGTGATCGTCGCGCTCGCCAAAACGCAAGCCAGAGGCAACCAGACGTGCCGTCGCATGTTTCGATTCTTTTTCGCGTTGCCGGGTCAGAGGCGAAGCCGGTGGCGAACCTTCGTTGTAGCGACCCTAAAATCGGTCAAGGGCGAACCTGTGAGCTTGCCACGCAAACACAAGATCCAACTTTTGCTGCTAACATGTGATTAGAACGCGCCAGCGCCCGTCTGCCAAGAAGCTGCGCGCTGTATCACGGCTGCGTGCCATAGTGCCGTTCCAACGATACCAATCTCATCTGCGGCCAGTCCAAATGTCAAGCATCAAGCCCTTTTTCTTTATGTAGCCGCCTGCATTAAACATTGCCCATTAGAGCCGCAACGCGCTGCCGCGTTTGCAAATATGCGGGTTTTGGAAATGTCGGC
>JAKEHV010000170.1 GCA_022614915.1 Gemmataceae bacterium
GCGAAGCCGACGCGGTCGCCTTGTCCGACGGCAGCGAAGCCGCGGTCATGCTGACACGGACCTTGACGCTCGAATGCCCGCGCGGCCAAACCGGCAAGGAGATCATCTCCAGCGAAGCCCCGACGCGGCTGCCCGAAGCACATCGCGCGCTGCAAACGGGCAAGCTGCCGCGCAAAGCCGGCATGACCGTCGTCCGGCAGGATCGCACCTACGATTTCACCTTGCACGCCGAGACATTGGCCATAACCGGCGCGAAAATGCCGGTCCCCGAAGGCGAGGAGGAACACGCCCGCCTGGAAGAACGGATCACAAACATGCGCCATCTTTTGGAAACGGTCGACCTTCTGTACGCCGCGTTCGGCGAACGCCGCCTCAGCCCGGATTGGACGAAGGAAACGGCGCGGATGAAGAAGTGGCTGAAGGCGGGTGATTAGCCTCGTGCTGAGTCAACTTTGAATTGCCACATTGCTTCCTTGAAATCCGCATTGCTTGTGCGAACCGTCGCAAAACGGCTTGTTCTGCGAGTGCCCACACCGGCATAACGCGACTAGCTCTTTGCCCTGGGGCAGCGGAAACTCGTTGCCCAGGTGATCGACGATTCTCACATTCGCAGACAACACCAGCGGCCCATTCTCCCGGCAGCGAATTGTAAACGGCTCCGTCATAGATTCTCCAGTGTACACTTGCGTCACGGTTCGACTACTTAAGCACTCCGCGCTGCCGGCGAAAACGCCAAGGAGACAAGCAGTGGAAAAAGTCGCGTCATAAAAGTACCCTTAATCCGAGCCGCGACCGTGAGGGAGCGGGGCGCTGCACGGTTCACCGCTCCCTCACGGTCGCGGCTCGGTCGCAAACGGGCGCTATGAAGTCGCCGACGTGCTTGGTATGCTATCCTCAAACGGATGACCTCGCCACTTTCTTTCCGGGAGCGGCCGATGCTGCACCGCGTTTCACTTGCGATCGTCTTCCTCTTCCCGATTGCATCCTTGGCGCGCGCTCAAGACAAACCGGCTGCGACGCCCGCAACGATTGTGCGCCTGACTATCGATCCTTCCGAGATCGTCCTCCAAGGCCAAGGCGCCCGACAACAAATCCTCGTCACCGCCTACTATGCCGATGGCGCGCTCTGCGATGTGACTGCTCAAGCGCGGCTTGTCGCCCAGGACACCGAGCACGTGCGGATCGCCGGCAGCGTGGTCCACGGCAAGCGCGACGGCGAAACACGCATCGTTGCTGAGTTCGGCGGCCAGACGAGCGCGCCGGCCGGTGTGCGCGTGCAAGACGCCGACAAACCGACGCCGCTCAGCTTTCAGAACGACATCATGCCCATCCTTAGCCGGTCCGGCTGCAACCAGGGCACCTGCCACGGCAATTTCAACGGCAAGAACGGCTTCCGCCTGTCGCTGCGCGGCGAGAGCGCGGTTTTCGATCTGGACAGCTTGTCGCGCGACACGCAAGGCCGGCGTTGCAACGTCTTCGATCCAGACAAAAGCCTGGTGCTGCAAAAACCCACCGGGCAGATGTCCCACGAAGGCGGCATGCGCTTCGGCAAAAATTCGCACGAGTACACAACGCTGCGCCAGTGGATCGCCGCCGGGATGCCGGCCGATGCGCCGGCGACTGCCAAACTGACCAAGCTCGAAGCCTGGCCGCGTGACCGCGTCCTATGGCACGGCGCGGACAAACAACAACTCGTCGCCCGCGCCACCTTCTCCGACGGCAGCGTCCGCGATGTCACGCATCAGGCGGTCTTCGAGCCAAGCGTCGAGTCGGTGAAAGTTTCCGCGACGGGTGTGCTCCACGCCGAAAAGCCGGGCGAGGCGACCGTCGTAGTTCGCTTTCTCGATCAGCGCATGCCGTGCCGGGTGGCATTCGTTCCAGAGCGGCCCGACTTCCAATTCCCCCAGTTCAAGGCCGCCCACTACATCGACAAGCAAGTTTTCGCGCGGCTCAAGGAGTTGCAGGTCGAGCCTTCGGAATTGACCGACGACGCGGGATTTTTGCGCCGCGCTTTCCTCGATGTGTGCGGCGTCTTGCCCACGCCGGCTGAAGTCAAGTCGTTCCTCGCCGATAAGAACCCGAACAAGCGCGAGCGATTGATCGACCAATTGCTCAACCGGCCCGAATACGCCGACTACTGGTCGCTGCAATGGGCGGACCTGTTGCGCAACGAGGAAAAAGCGGTCGATGCCAAGGGCGTGCGGCTGTTTCGGCATTGGCTCAAGCAGCGCATCGGCGACGACACTCCGCTCGACCAGTTCGTGCGTGCGCTGCTTACAAGCCGCGGCAGCACTTACGAAAACCCACAGGCCAACTACTACCGCACAAACTTGGAGCCGAACAAAGCCGCCGAGACGACTGCACTCGTATTCCTGGGCGTGCGCATCGCCTGCGCCAAATGCCATAACCATCCCTTCGACCGCTGGACGCAGGACGACTATCACGGACTGTCGGCGTTCTTCGCCCGCGTCAAGACCCGTATGGTGGAAAACAAACGCCGCGACAAGCTCGACAAACACGAACTCGTCGGCGAAATGATCGTATATCTCGACCGCGAAGGCGAAGTGACGCACCCGACGACTGGCCAGCCGGCGACGCCGCGTCTGCTCGATGGCCGCACGCTGACGCTTGGCGCGAGCGCGGATCGGCTGCCCGCGTTGGCCGACTGGATCGCGTCGAAGGACAATCGCCAATTCGCGCGCGTGCTGGCCAACCGCATCTGGTTCCACCTCATGGGCCGCGGCCTGGTCGAGCCGGTCGATGATTTCCGCGAATCGAACCCCGCTAGCCACGCGGCGCTCTTGGATGCGCTGGCGAAAGACCTCGTAGAGCACAACTTTTCGCAAAAGCACCTCATTCGCACGATCATGCGCTCGCAATCGTATCAGTTGTCGTCAAAACCCAAGCCGACGAACAAAGAGGACACGCACTTTAGCCGCGTCGAGCCGAAGCTCTTGAACGCCGAAGTGCTCTTGGACGCGATCTGTCAAGTGACGGCGGTGCCGGAAGCATTCAAGGGCTATCCCGTCGGCCTGCGCGCCGTGCAGTTGCCGGGCGTCTTGGGCGGGCCGAGTTTCCTCAAGCGTTTTGGCCGGCCCGACCGCCTGTTAGCCTGCGAATGCGAGCGCCAAAGCGAAACGACGCTGGGCCAGGCCATGACCATGATCAACAGCGAGACGGTGTTGCAGAAGGTGCAGGATTCGCCGCGGCTGGCGCGACTGCTGGACCAGAAGACGACGAACCAAGAGATTATCTCGGAGTTCTATCTGGCTGCGCTGTCGCGTTACCCGACCGAGCGCGAGCTGGAAACTATCGGCACACGTCTCGACGCCGCCGCGGACCGCCGTGCCGCCGTGGAAGACTTGCTCTGGGCGGTGATCAACACGAAAGAGTTCTTGCTGCGGCGCTGAATCTGCCGGCCAACCGCTTGCGTTTCGCGCTCGCAGCAAAGGAGTAGAGGATGATCGTTCCCACGCTCACTCGAAAGGGCTCCTTCACCTTCGACGACTTCTTGGTGCTCGTCCCGGACGGCCAACGGGCGGACCTTATCGACGGAGTCATCTACATGGCATCGCCGGACAATATCAAAGCAAACGACTTGAATGCTTGGTTGGCCGCGGTCGTTCGAGGTTTTGTCGATGAATACGACCTGGGCGATGTCTACATTTCTCGGGTTGCCTATCGCCTCAGCAGGAAACACAGTCCGGAGCCGGATCTGAGCTTTCTTCCAAAGGCACGAGCCAAGAAAAAACGGCGCGGCTACATCCTTGGCCCACCGGCCCTGGCCGTCGAAATCGTCAGCCCCGACTCCGTCTATCGAGATTACGTCCAGAAGTTCGCACTGTACCAAAAGGCCGGAGTGGACGAATACTGGATCATCGACCCGGATGAGCGCAAGGCGACATTCTTCACGTTGCGAAAGGGCAAGTTCGAAGAGATGCCGGTGAAAGATGGCGTCTTCACTAGCAAAGTCCTGCCGGGATTCCATTTCGAAGTGCGCTGGCTGTGGGACGAGAACCGGCCCAGCGCGTACACAGTTATCAAGCAACACTTGGGAGACGATTGAATAATTCAATCATCCCGGCGCATCATCAGCTTGAACAACGGCGTCAATACCAGAATGATCACGCCTGCGCCGATCGAAGTCACCACGAACAACATAAAGAAGTCGGCCCGGCCGCCGAGACTCCAAGGAAGTTGGATTTCGCCGCTCTCGATCCTATTGACGTAACTGGCGATCAAGCCGCCGCCGTAATTGGCCAGGAAGCTAGAGATAAACCAAATCCCCATGAGGAAGGAAATATACTTCACCGGCGCCGCCTTCGTTACATAAGCCAAGCCGGTGGGCGAAATGAATAACTCCCCGATAGTGTGCACGGTGTAGAGAGCGAGCAGCCAAAACATGCTGACCTTTGTGCCGTCCAGGTTCAGCTTGGCGGCAAAAACCACAAAGACATAGCCCAAGCCGACGAGCAAAAGTGCAATGCCGATTTTGACTGGTTGGGACGGATCGAGTCCTCGTTTGCCCAAGAAAGACCACATCGCGGCAAACGCCGGCGCCATCACGATGATCAGAAATGGATTGACCGACTGAAACCAGGTGGCCGGCATTTCCCAGTCCAAAAGGCCGATGTATCGATCGGTGCTGGCTTGGGCAAAAACGTTCAGCGTCGATCCCGCCTGCTCGAAAGCGATCCAAAAAAACGCGTTAAACATCATGAAAATGAAAACCGTCGCCGTCGGTCCTTTGTCGCCGTACGCTTGGATGCTGATAAACCAAAGTACAAATACCAGCAGCGCCGACGCGAGTCCAATTTGAAATATCGTGGAATAGTCCGGATCGAGACCATAGTCGCTCCAGGGCATAGTGTCTCGGAAATGGTAGATCGCCGTAAAAGCAGCGCATGCGACGATCGACGCGAAAAGGAAAACGGGAATCAGATTGGGCCGCCCTTCGGGAGCTTTGCCAATATCCTTCAAAAAGGTCGGTTTGCCGATGAGGTAAACGATCAGTCCAGCGATCATGCCAACCGCCGCCGAACCAAATCCCCAGTGCCAGCCGACTGTCTCTCCTAAAGTCCCGCACACGAAGGCGCAAATGAAAGCGCCCAGGTTGATGCCCATGTAGAAAATCGTGAAGGCGCCGTCGCGGCGCGGATCGTCCTTGGAATAGAGTTGCCCCACCATGACCGAAACGCACGGCTTGAAATAACCCGTGCCGACGATGATGAGCGCCAAGCCGCCGATAAACACGCTCATCCCCAGCTCGGAGAACTCGAACATTTCCAGCCCGGTTAGCCCCAACACGATATGGCCGCAGGTGATCATGAGGGCGCCGACCACCATGGAGCGGTGCGTGCCCAGAAACTTGTCGGCGAGATAGCCGCCCAAAAGCGGCAAAAGATAAGACAAACCGGTATAGATGCCGTAGAGCGTATAGGCATTGGCTTCCGTCCAGCCACGGCCCGGGTTTTCAGAAGAACGATTGGACGTCGCGATGAGGTAAAGAACGAGAATCGCCCGCATGCCGTAATAGCTGAACCGCTCCCACATCTCGACGATGAACAACAGAAACAAACCGGGTGGATGACCTAAGACCGTCGTGGAATCGGAACGGGCGGGATGGGAGAAATCCTTCATGTGCTCTCCTCGCGGAAAACGCGGACAATTCTCGCTCCAAGGTATTCTTTTCGCCGACAAATGACAACTTCAATTGATACGATCTTGGGTAGGACGTCACCGGCTGCTTCCTCACCGGCGCGGCTCGGAAGGAGTCACCATGCCCCAACTCATCGGCAAAGTCGCCCTCATCACCGGCGGCAACAAAGGCATCGGCAAAGCCGTCGCGCTCGGTCTCGCGGCGGAGGGCGCATCCGTTGCGCTTGTGGCACGCAATGAAAAGGACCTCGAGCGCACCCGGGCCGATTGTGTCGCCCGCTGCTTCAACGTCCTCACCGTAACCGCCGACGTGACTGACGAGCGCCAGGTGCAGACTGCCTTCGCCAAAACCATCGAGCGCTTCGGCCGGCTCGACATCCTGGTCAACAACGCCGGCGCGTTCGATGGCGGACCTCTGGATGAACTTTCGCTCGAAGCCTGGGAAAAAGTGCTCGCCGTCAACCTGACCGGGCCGTTTCTGTGCACGCGCGAGGCCTTCCGCATCATGAAAAAACAGGGCGGCGGCCGGATCATCAACATCGGCTCCATCTCCGCGCAGCGCGTCCGGCCGCATTCGGCGCCCTACAGCGCCAGTAAGCACGGCCTGTGGGGACTCACGCAAGTCACCGCACTCGAAGGCCGGCCTTTCGGCATCTCCTGCGGTTGTTTGCATCCGGGCAACACTATGGTCGAGCGCCGGCAAGGATCGGACAAGACCGAAGATCAGGAACCGATGATGACCGCGGAGGAATTGGCCCAGGCGGCGGTGTGCATGGCGACGCTGCCCGCACACGTCAATATGCTGGAAGCCATTGTGTTGCCGGTTGGGCAATTGTATGTGGGCAGAGGATAGAGACTTCACGAGCAAGGAGAATGCAATGCCTACAGTAAATCTAGTCGACGAGTCGGCAGCCAACGCCAAGGTCCGCGCCATTTTCGACGATATCAAGGCGACGAAGAAGATCGAGCGCGTGCCGGACTATTGGCGGGCACTGGCTGCCCATCCCGAACACCTGGAAAAGTGCTGGACCCAGGCCAAGACCATCATGAAGCCGGGCAAGCTCGATCTCTTGATCAAGGAGATCATCGCGCTGGCCGTGTCGATCACCAACAGTTGCCGGTATTGCATCAACGCACACACCGCCGCCTGCCAAAAGCTCGGGCTGACGGCGGAGCAGTACGGCGAACTGCTGGAAGTGGTTGGACTCTACAATCAATTCAACAAGATGGCGGACGCGCTACAGGTCGAGCCCGACGTGTTGCCGAAGCCGTGGACTTGATTGCCTATTGCGTTTCGTAAGCCAGGTTGGCCGCCAGCCAGCGCTCCACTTCGGCGACCGACATGCCTTTGCGGCGGGCGTAGTCTTCAACCTGATCGCGGGTGATGAGATCGACGGCGAAGTAGCGTGCCGCCGGATGGGCGAAGTACAAGCCGCTCACGGAGGCGGCGGGCCACATGGCGAAGCTCTCGGTAAGGGCGATGCCGGTGGCGGCCTCGGCGTCGAGCAATCGCCAGAGCGCTTGCTTTTCAGTGTGATCGGGACACGAGGGATAACCGGCGGCGGGGCGGATGCCGCGATACTTTTCTTCGATCAAGTCCTCCTTGGTGAGTTTCTCACTCTTACCGTAGCCCCAATCGCGGCGAGCGCGCTCGTGCAGATACTCGGCGAACGCCTCCGCCAACCGGTCCGCGAGCGCTTCGACCATGATGGCGTTGTAATCGTCGTGCTCTTTCTTGAACTTTTGCACGAGTTCATGACAACCGAAGCCGGCGGAGACAGCGAAGGCGCCTAAGTACTCTTGTTTGCCGGAGTCAATCGGCGCTATGTAATCCGCCAAGCTGCGAAAGTCCTTTTGTCCTTCGCGTTCCCATTGTTGCCGTAGCATGGCGAAGCGGCAAAGCTCTCCGGTGCGGCTTTCATCGGAATAGACGACGATGTCGTCGCCGTCGCTGTTGGCCGGATAGAAGCCATAAACTCCGTGCGCCGCCAGCCACTTTTCTCTGACGATCTTTTCTAAGAGGGCGTTGGCCTTGTCGAAAAGGTCGCGTGCTTCTTTGCCGGCGTTGGGGTCTTTGAAGATGTCGGGGTACTTGCCCTTGAGCTCCCAGGCCATGAAGAACGGCGACCAGTCAATGTAGGGGACCAATTTGCCGAGCGGGAAATCGCGCAGCACCTTTGCTCCGACGAAAGCCGGCTTGGGCAGAACCGCTGTCGTCCAGTCGATGCTGAAGCGCCGCGCTTTGGCTTCGGCGTAGGGCAC